>NZ_CP156660.1:1521312-1825575 GCF_039851975.1 Desulfoscipio sp. XC116 | reverse complement strand
CACTACAGCAGGTACACAAGCTATACTATCAGCCCTGGGTCTCATGGAGCAGACGGACCGGCCTTACGCACTGGTGATCATATCCGATGCGCCCGCCTCAGGAGCAGATATGGATATAGAACATGGCTTTGGTGCCGGTGCCTGTGCATTCGTGCTGGCCAAGAATAAGCCGGGGCTGACTTTTGAGGCAGTTTATGCCTGCTCAAATGAAGCTATGGGACTGCGCTACCGGCTGCCGGGTGAAACGGATATCCGTGATATCGGTGTCAAAGCTTATGCCGCAAAGGATTATAATGCAACAGTCAAAGCAGCGGTGACGGGCCTGGTAAGTAAAACCGGCCGGGGCCTGGCCGATTATAACCACGTTATATTACACCAGAGCGACGCTAAAACTGCTGCGGCACTGGGCAAAAAAATGGGCTGCAGCGAGGAGCAATTAAAAGAAAGCCAAGTTTACGCCCAACTGGGTGATACCGGGGCCGCATCACCGCTGTTGGCACTTTGCCGGGTACTGGAAGCAGCCGCCGCCGGAGACAGCATAATAGTTTGTTCATATGGTTCCGGTTCGGGCAGTCAGGCGCTGAGTTTTAACTTAAATCAAGCAGTAACGACAGAAACGAATCCCTGGCGGGCAGCGCTGGAATATAAAAAATATATCAGCTACGTTCAATATCTTAAACTGAAAAAAAGTATCTGAGGTGATTAAATGGGCGCTCATATATCCATTCCCATGTACCAAAGGGCGGTTCCCCAGCGCTACCGGCTGATCGGCCAGCGCTGCCGGTCCTGCGGCAAGGTTAATTTCCCTTCCAAAGCGGTATGTAAATACTGTTCTCAGGGTACAACCTTTGAAAATGTGCAGCTCAGCGGCAGGGGTACAATATATTCATACACCATCATTGCCGGTGGCGGGGCTCCGCCGGAGTTTGCCGCCGAAGCACACTGCAAAGGCAGCTATCCCGTGGCTATTGTGCAATTGGAAGAAGGCCCCCGGGTGATAGCCCAGGTGGTTAATCCCCCTGAAGAGGGACTTACCATCGGTATGCCGGTGAAGGCCGTATTCAGAAAGATATATGAAGAAGAAGGAGTAACCAGGTACGGTTTTAAATTTATTCCGGCTATATAGGCTTAATCGACTAGGGTAGCGCCGCAGTGATTACTGCAGCGTTATCCACCTCACGAAACCAGCACGTACGGGCCTCGTATACGGCTACTGATAAACTCCAGTCACCCCCTCTCGGAAATGATGCAAAATGCCGACCTTGTACAAAACTAAGCTAACTAATCCAATCTCATCAAACCAACCGCTAGACAATGCCATATTTACAAATTGGCTGGCTGAATTACGCCACCACGTCATAGGGATTTTGATAAAATCCCCTTTATAGCACCACGCCTTCACCTCGCGATGAACACCCTTGCCTTTGGCTGTGTGTTTGGCACTATCAACCCGCACTCGTGATTTTCACCCGCCAGACTATGCCCATGCCGGGCACAACTAAGATAAATCAAGCCCCAACGTTATTTCGCCGGGGCTTGATTTCAATCATCTTCTTCTAACAAATCCCGGGCTACTAAATGTCAGGCAATGAGTCTAATTATTCCATCTTAATCTGTCCACTTAGGATGTCTTTTTTCTATAAATGCACTAATACCCTCACGAGCGTCTTTGGTAGTACTGTTCAAGGTGATTACTTCACTGGCGTAGTTTAAAGCCTGGAAGTCCTCCATGTTAATTTGACGGTAGAATGCCTTTTTCCCTATAGCGATGGCCGAAGTGCTATAATCAGCTATAGTGGCCGCCATCTGTTCAGTGGCACGGTCCAATTCTTCTGTCGGCACTACTTTATTCACCAGCCCATAGATCAAAGCCTCCCGGGCGGGCATTAAGGCACCGGTCAAGAGCATTTCCATAGCTTTTTTTCGACCGATATTTCTGCTTAAAAAAACAGCCGGGGTACTGCAGAAAAGACCAATTTTCACCCCTGGCGTACCAAACATGGCATCCTCGGAGGCTACCGCCAGGTCACATGCGGCGGCCAGCTGACAGCCGGCCGCGGTAGCTATACCGCGCACCTGGGCAATTACCGGCTGCCCAGTATCCCGGATAGCCTGCATGGTTTTGTAGCATGCCTGGAAAAGCTGCAGCAGTTCTTGGGGATTACTTTCATACACTTCTTTAAGATCGTGTCCGGCAGAAAATGCTTGGCCTATGCCCTTGATAACGATCACATTAACTCTCTTTTCAGTTATTATTTCGGCACCAACAACAGCTAAAAGTCCAGCCAATTCTTCCAATAACCCTTTGGATAATGCATTGCGTTTCTCAGGTCGATTGAGACTTATATAACCTATTTTATCTTTTTGATCATATAATAGATATTCAAATGACATATTACTTGACTGTTCTGCCGCCTAATAGCCGAAATATAAAAGTCGACTAAGATTATGGCAGCGAAACAGCACTCACCTCCTGTTCTTTTTAAATTGATTAAACACCGGTAGGACAAATCCCTTTATTTTATTATTAATAATTTAGAATATTTAAAATTGGCGGCGAACTTGTTCAGCTAAAGCTGAACATCGGGACTACAAATGGAGCATTAACGATTTCTCAACCGGCCTCCGGTATTCCTTGCCGGCCACAGGGGCTTTGATGTGATGCCGACACCCTGGATGGTGTTCTAATATAGGCAAGCCTTATAGTATTTACTCACGCTTTTTTGTTGCATAATAATCATAAGTTAAAACTATGTTATTGACAAATAATAAAATCTATCTTATTTTATTTATAAACTAATATAATATATTAAAAAATACAAAAGAAGGATTGCATACAAGCGTGCTATTGTTATAACATAGCATGCTAAACTAAAAATAAAATTGCTGAGGGATTAAAGCTATGATTAAAAAACTCAAAAAACTCGGCCTAAGGGCTACACCGCAGCGCATGGCAATCATGCACTTGCTTGACGGCAATACAAGCCACCCGTCGGCTGAGGAAATATACCGGGAATTAAAGCCGGAATACCCTTCGCTTTCTGCGGCCACCGTATACAACACCCTGGAGGCACTGGCCAGAGCCGGTGAAATTCAGGAGATAAGTATTGACCCCCAGAGACGTCGTTTTGACCCCAACCCCCGTCCACATTGCCACTTCCTTTGTCACCAGTGCCAGAGAGTTTACGATTTGGATATCGCTCTGGAGGATCTACCTGTCCCCAACCAAGTGGATGGTTTTAACATTGACAGCTTTTCTCTGTACCTGTACGGAAAGTGCAAATACTGCAGCAGCACGAAGTACGGTAAATCTAACTAAATAAACCCGGGGAAGATATGCAAGTCGAATCATTTCATCTCTGCTTTTTTTTATTAATAGACTCTTTATCTTAATGGATCTTAATGGGTAAAATATGCCAATTACTGACATAATAGCAAGTAGTACCTACCTTTATTAGTTCTTGTACTACTGCACATACTTAAGCAAATACTCAGTGGGGAGGCTGACCTATGGAATTTATGGAAGTAATTCGCAAACGAAGAAGTATCCGCAAATACAAGCCTGAACCGGTACCTGACGAATATATCCATGAAATACTGGAGGCGGCCCGGCTTGCTCCATCGGGCACCAACCTGCAGCCCTGGCGGTTCGTGCTGGTCAAAAGTGCGGAAAAACGCCAACAGCTGGCCGAGCACACATTAAAATTTGTCACTAGCGCACCGGTGGTTGTGGCCTGCTGCATAGACCTTACCGCCTACAAGCATACCCCGCAGCGCATTAAGGAGCTGGTTGAGGCAGGGGCCTTTACCGGTACGGATTTAGAGAACATCAGCGGCGATGAATACATGAAACGGCGCCAGGCCATGGACGAAAAAGCTCTTCGGGCCTATGCTTCGACTAACTGCGCCATTGCCATTGAACATTTAATTTTACGGGCCACCGATCTTGGGCTGGGTACTTGCTGGATTATGATGTTTAAACAAAGCGGTGTCAGGAGAGTATTGGAACTGGGCGAAAATATACAGGTGGTGGCACTGGTTCCGCTCGGATATGCGGACCAGAAACCGGCACCGAGGCCCAGGCTGCCGATAGACGACTTGATGCAGGAGGTTTAGTGCTTAAGTGCTTTAGTCGGGATAAGTTGCACAAAAATAAAAGATTAAAAAATTTTAATCTTTTATTCATGCCTTTTTCAGCTTACCCTGTCATTATTAGGTTGTCGGGAAAAAACAAGCAAGGGGGATTAATAATGACCAGGGACAAATCTTTCCGTACTACATTAATTGGCATTTTGGCGGCGCTGGTACTGGAAGCCGCTTTGCTGGGGGGAGTGTTTTTGTATTTCCCCAGGGATGGTTTTAACCCCGCACTTGCGGCAACCAGCGCGGCACAAAACGTAAAGACCGCCGTATCACCGGTGGGCACGGACATAATTGCGAACACTGTGGCTAAAACCAGCCCTGCGGTGGTAAAAATTGAGACCTTGCAAAAAAGCAATACCCAGCGTATTGACCCTTTCTTTAACGACCCGTTTTTCCGTGAATTTTTCGGCACTCCCGGACCTTATAAAATAGAACCGGACGTGCGCCAGGGTATGGGATCCGGATTTATTATCAGTGATGATGGTTATGTATTGACCAACGAACACGTAATCAGCGGAGCTACAGAAATCAAAGTATATATCAATGATCAGGAGAAACCGTTGACTGCAAAAATAATTGGCTCAGATGCCGAGCTGGATTTGGCAGTTCTTAAAATTAGTGCAAATAAAGAACTGCCCTACCTGGAGCTGGGTAACGATGACAACATCAAGGTGGGCGAATGGGTTATTGCCATCGGCAATCCATACGGACTCGACCATACCGTCACTACCGGCGTCATCAGCGCCAAAGGTCGGCCTGTGCAGGTAGAAGACCGGCAGTACAAAAACCTGCTCCAAACTGACGCTTCCATTAACCCGGGCAACAGCGGCGGACCGCTTTTAAACCTGTCCGGCCGGGTAATCGGTATCAACACCGCCGTAAATGCCGGCGCTCAGGGTATTGGTTTTGCCATCCCGGTCAATACGGTTAAATCCGTACTGGATACATTGATAGAAAATGGTAAGGTATCCCGCCCTTATATGGGAGTATATATCCAGACTTTAAACGCCGACCTAGCTAAACAACTGGGCCTGCAAAGCAGCGAGGGAGCCGTGCTGTCCGGTGTAATGCCCGGGTCGCCCGCGGAAAAAGCGGGATTGGCGCAGGGCGACGCCATTTTATCCATCAATGGACAAAAGATCACGGCCGCCGGTGATATCACCAGCATCATTGAAAAAAGCAAAATAGGCGATAAGATTGTCTTGGTGATCGAAAGAAGCGGAACCAAGAAAAATGTGACCATTACCCTGGCGGAAAAATAGCTGGTATAGGAGTGGGACCGGTTTTGAGAATACTGGTTGTAGACGACGATAAAAAAATCACCAGTATGATGCAAAGGGTGCTGACATTTGAAGGCCATGAAACATTTATAGCCTATAATGGCGTGGAAGGGCTGCAGCAGGCTGAACAATCCAAGCCCGACTTGGTAATACTGGATATAATGATGCCGGGCTTGGACGGCTGGGAGGTGTGTCGGCACCTAAGAATGCAAAGTGATGTACCCATTTTAATGCTCACCGCCCGGGATGAAGTAGCCGATCGGGTGCGTGGGCTGGACGTGGGGGCCGATGACTATCTGGTGAAACCATTTGCCCTGGAGGAACTGCTGGCCCGGGTTAGGGCGCTTTTGCGCCGGGTACGCCGGTTTGGCCGTGAGGATGGGCATATGCTGACCTTTGCCGATTTAACTCTGGACCTGGGAAAAAGGGAGGCCCGGCGGGGCAGCGGGGTTATTCCCCTGACCACTCGGGAGTTTGAACTGCTCAAGCTTTTTATGCAGCACCCTCGTCAGGTTTTAACACGCAACCAAATCATGGAACGGATCTGGGGCTATGATTTTTCCGGTGAATCCAATGTACTGGAGGTTTACATAGGCAGTTTACGTCAGAAACTGGGATCCCCTCAAGCACCGAAATTAATCCATACCGTGCGAGGTGTGGGGTATACTTTAAAGGATCAGTGACAGCCGGCAATTTTGGTGCCGGGTGTTGAGGGGTTCTCAGCCAGCTTCACGGTCAGGCGGCCCTGGCGGATATGCGATAAATAAATGCCGATATTTCCAAGACCGCCGTTCCAGGAGGAGTGATCATCAAATGCACCTGCGCACCAAACTAACCCTGCTCTATACCGGAGTGCTCGTCCTGGTACTGTTTATATTAACTACGGCACTGCTTCTAGCCACTTCCCACACGTTATATAGAGAAGTGGATGAAGGCATCGCCGCCAGGGCTGCATCGCTGGTCAAATCAATTAGGGTTACAGGCAGCCCTTTTTCGCTGCTCGAAGTAGCACTGCCCAACGTGGATGTTTTTGCTACACCCGATACCTACCTGCAAGCGGTGGATACCCGGGGTCGGGTGGTATCCCGATCCAACAACCTGGGGGGACAATATCTGCCCTTGGGAGAATACACGCTGAAATATGCACTAAAAGGAAAAGGCTTTTACGAAACCGTACAGGCCGGCGGACAACAAATACGGGTGTATAATGTGCCGCTGGTGGTTGAGGGGCAACTGGTGGGACTGCTGCAAGTGGGACGGGCACTGTCCACAGTACACACGCTCTTAAACCGGCTGCGGTTTTTTATCGCCCTTGTGGGTACGGTTTCGATCATCCTGGCCGCACTGCTGGGTTGGCTTTTAGCCCGAACAGCTTTAAAGCCTCTGGATAAAATCACCGGCACAGCAGCTTCCATAGAAAGCGGCAGTGATTTGAGCAGACGTATCGATTATACCGGCCCGTCTGACGAGCTGGGACGGCTGGTAGTCACTTTAAACGCCATGTTTGAACGGCTGGAAACTATGTACCACCGCTTGCAGCAAAGCTATGACCTGCAGCGCCGGTTTGTTTCCGACGCCTCCCACGAACTGCGCACACCACTGACCACCATCAGGGGCAATGCCGAACTGCTGTTAAAAATGCAAGCTGCCGACCCGGCACTGATATCAGAGGCGCTAAATGATATCACCGACGAGGCCCGCCGCCTGACCCGGCTGGTGGAAGACCTTTTGATATTGGCCCGGGCTGATGCCGGCTTTATGCCGGAAAAGGAATCTGTTCTTTTGACAGAACTACTGCAGGGAGTTGCTAGAAAAGCTCGTTTTTTAGCCGGTGATCGGGAGTTTGTTTATGAGGAACACTATTCACCCGAAGCCCGGGTGCTGGTAAACCGCGATTACTTCAGCCAGTTAATGTTCATATTGTTGGACAATGCCTTTAAATATTCACCCCCGTGCAGTACGATAGGGTTAACGGCCACTGTGCTTCCGCGTCAGTGGGTGGAGATTACCGTGACTGACCAGGGACCCGGTTTGACGCCCGGGGAAGAGGATCGCATTTTTGACCGCTTCTACCGCAGTGAAAACACTCGGGGACAAGAGGGGTCCGGGCTGGGACTATCCATTGCCCGTTGGATTGTGAACCGGCACGGCGGCTTTATTAGCGCTGCAAACCGGCCGGAGGGCGGCGGCGTTTTTACAGTACGGCTTCCCATTCACAATAGCAAGGGTAGTTAATGCCGAGGCTCGCCGATAGCTCCCGCGGGGACAATTTTTAAGAACGCGTCATATACCCACTTGCACAAGAGTTGGTTTTAAAATACGCATCGCTTCCCGAGGATCAAGACTGATCGCAAAGCCACGTTTACCCCCGTTAATATATATTTCAGGCAGTTCGGCAATAGTTTGTTCCATATACACAGGCATCGGCTTGCGGGTACCAAAGGGCGAAGTACCACCTACCATGTACCCCGTATACCTATTGGCTGTATCGGGAGAACAGGGGAATATACTTTTTACACCAAGCAGCCGGGCCAGTTTTTTAGTGGAAACTTGCAGGTCGCCGTGCATTAGGACAATTAAAGGTTTTTTATTTTCGTCCTCCATAATTAGTGTTTTAATCATATAATGCTCATCAACGCCAAGCTCTCTCGATGAAACGGCGGTTCCGCCCTTATCCTCATAAGCGTATATATGCTCCTCAAATTTAACCTTTTCATTACGCAGCATTCGTATGGCGGGAGTGATGGGAGTCTTATTTTTAGCCATCTAAATTATTCCTTTCTTATTTTTTTTCTAAACCGGCAAATAAGCCGGAATTAGGCGGGCGATCCGCCATGATCATCCCGCATGGGATATTTACCCGCGCCTATTTAATTTTTAACACTTAGCATGAATTAAATCAATTGCCTAAAATAATGTTTACAAAAATAGCGAACTGTTTTAATATAATATTAAAGCAGTTGTTTTAATGTTTGAATATCATATTAAAAAGGGTGATAATGATAATGGAAACACCGGAACAAAACCAGGTTTGCGACATATTTTGTTATGATGAGGAAAAAGTAAATCGTATGAAACAACAAGTGGCAAATACTGAGGGCTTAAGTCAAATATTTAAAGCGCTGGCTGATGAAACAAGGATAAAGATTATTTATGCCCTGGCCCGGGAAGAACTGTGCGTTTGTGATATCTCCCAGATAATTGAATCCAGTGTGGCAGCGGCTTCCCACCATTTACGGCTGCTTAAAAACATGGGCCTGGCCAGGAGCAGGAAACAGGGTAAAATGGTGTTTTATTATTTAACTGACGCATGTGTCAAAACTATTATCGATGTGGCCTTACAACATAAAAAACACTATATCAACGGGTAACCCGTCTGTAATATCAGCTAATTAGTGAACTCCTCAGCTAAAGCTGAGCATCAGGGCTTCTGGTGAGGATTCTACCCCACCTGAAGTAAAAATAGGCCCCCCACCTATAGAAGCGGAAGTCTTGGAATTTGGTAAAAATCATCCTTCTAAAAAGTAATATGTACCTCACTGTGGTACGCGCTTATGCAATATGTATTTCTGGCATAAAATAAAGTTAACGCATTTGGAGGTTTATTCAATGACACAACGTTCGGGACATAATTGCAATTGTGTAAAACCTGATATAATGGAAGAATTAACACCGGGAATGCTTCGCCAACAGGCAAATGCAGCGGAGCCGGATGGCACAAAAGTAAAAAATCCAACTGAACAAAAAAAAGGTGTGCAAAATACAATTCTTGTTTTACAAGGCTTGGATTGCGCTGATTGCGCAGCTAAATTAGAAAAAAGAATTGCCGGTTTACCGGGTGTGGAAAAAGCGGTAATTAATTTCGGAGCCTCCAAAATGAGCGTTAAGCACACCTGCAGTATGTTGCAAATACTGCGGACTATTAAGGAAGTCGGTTACGAAGCCACACCCGCCGGCACAGCGGCTATTGGTATGAGCAAGACGGTTTGGCAAGATCCCAAACTAATATCAACGGCCTTATCCGGCTTATTTTTAGCCGGAGGTACGGCAGCGTCATTATTTACCACAGCTGACCGGCTGGTTATAGGTCTACTGCTGGCGGCCATGCTGTCCGGCGGTTTCTTTGTGGTAAAAAGCGCTTTTTATTCTATCAGGGCTCTCAGCCTGGACATGAATGTGCTCATGAGCGTGGCCGCCATTGGGGCCGTTGCCATCGGGGAATGGTTTGAGGGAGCCACCGTGGTCTTTCTTTTTTCCCTGGGGAACACCTTACAGACTTATAGCATGGCTAGAACCAGGTCATCCATTAGGGCATTGATGGAACTGACTCCCCGGGAAGCACTGGTGCGGCGCAACGGCATTGAGGCAATGCTGCCCGTGGAACAAATTGCGGTGGGAGATATAATCATCGTCAAACCCGGTGAACACATAGCTATGGACGGCACGGTGCTTATAGGCACTTCTCTGGTCAACCAGGCATCTATTACCGGTGAATCGCTGCCCGTAGAAAAGAACGCCGGGGCAGAAGTGTTTGCCGGTACTGCTAATGAAGATGGAGCCTTGGAAATAAAAGTAACCAGACTGGCACAGGATACTACTCTGGCTAAAATTATTAACCTGGTGGAAGAAGCTCAAGCCCAGCGAGCACCCTCTCAGCAATTTGTAGACGTGTTCGCCAAATATTACACTCCGGCGGTAATTGCCGTGGCGCTGGCCATGGCCACCATTCCCTTCCTTGCCCTGGGTCTACCTTTTAAATCCTGGCTGGAGAAAGCACTGATACTGCTGGTAATAGCCTGCCCCTGCGCACTGGTGATATCAACCCCGGTAGCCATTGTATCAGCCATCGGCAGTGCCGCCCGGCGGGGAGTATTGATTAAAGGCGGTGCCTACCTGGAAAAGTTGGGAGCATTAAATGCAATAGCTTTTGATAAGACCGGCACCCTCACCGAGGGGCGTCCCGAGGTGACAGATGTAATAGCCCTGCCCGGCAATCAAAAGGAGTTCCTGCTTAGCATAGCTGCGGCGCTGGAAAGCCGCTCTCAGCACCCGGTGGCCCGGGCCATCCTCCAATATGCCGATCGTTTAGGAGCAACAGCGCCGGCTGGCCGGCAATTCCAATCAATTACCGGTCGGGGAGTCACAGCTGTGGTTAACGGACGTAACTATTATATAGGAAATGAAAAATTATTCCAAGGTTTAGGCATTGACTTAGCCAAAATGTCAATGTCAATTGGCCCTGATTCCGCATATAAATATTTAGATCCGAGTACTAAATTATCCGAAGTACAAGATCAGCTGGCCGCATTACAGAAACAAGGCAAAACCGCCATGCTGGTGGGCACGGCGGAACAGCTAATGGGCATTATCGCTGTTGCCGACCAAGTGCGCCCCAACATTGCAACTGTTTTGCAGAAATTACGTTCAGCCGGTACCAAAAGACTGATGATGCTCACCGGAGATAATACCGCCACCGCCAGTACCATTGCCGATCACCTGGGCGGGCTGGAATACAAAGCTGAATTATTGCCCCAAGACAAACTATCCACTATTAAGCAATTGCAGTCACGCTACGGCAAGGTAGCTATGGTGGGTGACGGGGTCAACGACGCGCCGGCCCTGGCCGCCGCCGACATCGGCATTGCTATGGGGGGCGCAGGCACCGACACCGCGCTGGAAACAGCGGATATTGCCCTGATGGCCGATGATTTGTCCAAACTACCCTACACCATGAAATTGGGCCGCCGTACGCTGAGCATAATTAAGCAGAATATCACATTCGCACTGCTGGTAAAAGCATTGTTTATCGTGGGCACATTCTGGGGATTCACCAACCTCTGGATGGCGGTTTTTGCCGACACCGGAGCCGCCATGATTGTGATCGCCAACAGCATGCGATTGATGCGAGTACAGGATGACCCCGTGGCGGCGTAGAGGGGCAACCATAGGCAAGAGAAGAATCTTCACCTATCCTAAATAGCGTTAGGTAATTTCATCCTCTGATGGTGCCGTGTTGGCGGCATGGTGGTCTATATGGTGGTAATAAATAATAATAGTATTAAAATAGATAGTTGTATGAAAGTAAGATTTACTTTCGTGTTTGGAAAAATCCGCTCCCGCTGTAGACAAAAGTATGGGCAGCGGATTTTCCCTTAAACTTTTGTGCGGATATATGATCAATTATTTGTATAATGCCCGGCCATATAATATGTTAATATTTAAGATATAGACCTCGCAAATCTCATTCCTTATGCTGCCGGCTACCAAACCTTTTGTTTCTCTTGAAAAAACCTTTGACACATTCCCACCGGTCAGCTATAATAGTTATTGTCGCTAATGAGGCAAGCATTAATTAAAACTGCGGAGCTGTGGTGTAGCGGTCTAACATGTCGGCCTGTCACGCCGAAGATCGCGGGTTCGATTCCCGTCAGCTCCGCCAAAAAACTTAATTTATTTATGCGGAAGTATTATGCGGAAGTAGCTCAGTGGTAGAGCATCGCCTTGCCAAGGCGAGGGTCGCGGGTTCGAATCCCGTCTTCCGCTCCATTTTTTTTTGAGATCCTACCGTACGGCTATTGTGTTTTCCCACCATAGCACCAACAAACCAACAACGATAAATATTAATCAATCTTTTTCATATTCTTAATTAGCTCTTCCACCTCACCGGCCCCTTCTTCATATAATTTCGCCTCATCGGGTGCTAATTCATAAAGGAGTCTTAAAAACTCACCGGCGTGCACCCGTTCCTCATCAGCTATATCCTTCAAAACTTTCCGGGCCAGCTCATTATTTGTAGATTCGGCCAGCTGCATGTATAACTGGACGGCTTCATACTCAGCGGCTACCATAAACCTGATAGCCCGGACAAGTTCTTCATGATTTAATATACGCCCCGCTGCCAGGCCAGCAAATGAGTTTCCAAAGTCGGGCATTGCATAAAACCTCCTTATTTCTCATCTGCTAAGATTTTATGTAAAAATGCATTAAAATATGTGATTATTTCATAAAACCAGAAAAGACCGCTTGCTTTAAAGGCAAGCAGTCTTCAACAAATGCAATCAAAACACCTTCTTCTTACACATATACTCTTCCACATGCATCAGTGTTTCACCAAAGCGTTGGAAGTGTACTATTTCCCGCTCCCGCAAAAAGCACAAAACGTCTTTTACCTGCGGGTCATCAGTTAAATGAATTAAGTTTTCATACACAGCCCGGGCCTTTTGTTCAGCGGCCAGATTTTCGTGCAAGTCGGCCACCGGGTCACCGGTAGCTGAAACATACGCGGCCACCCAGGGTACTCCGGCGGCATTTTCCCAGTACAGGGCGCGATCGTGATCCGCATAGTGCGCACCCAGGTCGGCAGCTTTAATGGCTTCGATGGAGGCACCCTCGATTAGCTTATACACCAGGGTGGCCACTATCTCCATATGCGCCAGCTCCTCGGTACCAATATCGGTAAGTACCCCCTTGGCCATACCGGTGGGCATGGTGTAGCGCATATTCAAGTAGCGCAGGGCGGCTGAAAGTTCTCCCTCCGGCCCGCCGTATTGAGTAATGATATATTTAGCCAGCCGGGGGTTAGGAGCACTCACCCGAACGGGCACTTGCAGCTTCTTTTCGTATACCCACATATTCACATATCCTTTCTATTTAATCAATACCTAATTTCCCAAGGCCACGGGCTATCGATCCACTTCCAACAATTCTGCATAGCCGGAGAATAGCCGTAATTGAGCAGCGGGCCGTAAATTTTTTCATAGTTGCGCACAGCTTGCCATAAATCTTTGTGTACCTGGTTAAACATGCTCAGCGCCCGCTGATCATTGGGATGAGTATCCAAAAACAAGTTAAGCTCCGTGGCTGCAAATGACAATCGTTGTATTTGTAATAACATTTGTACCTGATTACGATGATTCACAATAATTCACCTCCGCTACTTATGTGTTGTAGACCTTAGCACGGGCAAGGTCTATATAATTCGGGAAACAGTGTGCCTGTTTCCAATGCCCGGGCAGGGGTGTTTACTTTTCCCAATCTTTGTATGGGAATGTAAGCCCTGGCCAGTTCCGTACCCGGGCAAACGCCTGGTGGACCGGGGTACTCGGGGCAACCGGGCTCCGGGCAACCAGCTTGATCGGAGTAACCGGGGTAAGCAGGGTGACCTGTCTGATATCCGGGGCCGAAATTTGCTTGGTCCGGATACGGCGGCAAGCCGTCAGACTGTGCCGGGTCAAATGGTGTATACATCGGGTCAACGGGGTGAAGAGGTTGATGCGGATCCACCGGGCCCGCCTGACCATGAACCGGCTCCGTACCGATTGATGTCGCGGCATCGGTTTCTTTGTGTTTAGCTTGTGACTTAATTTGATCCGGTTTTCTATCATCTTTATTACTCAACACACATACCTCCAAAGCCACATTTTTTTTAACCAATTTAAAACAGAATATGTTAGAGCTGGTATAAATGTTACTATCATAAGCTAACGCACTTTCCTTAAAATAATGCTTCAAAACCAGTCATATTTTTATCAAGCAAATTTTAGTTCGTTTTACGACGTAGCATCTTGAAAATATTTTCAAGCTTTGGTCATTTTGTAAAAGGGAAAAGGCTGGTTACCGGTGAAATTTAGTGTAAGGGAGGGGTAGTATGAAAACGATGGCAGTTTACGGTTTCACTGCCAGTACGGGTAAGTCCTCCGTAGCTAAGGAATTAGCCGGTTTTTTTCATCTACAGGGCCACAGTACAATGTTGGTGGATATGGATCTGGTAAAAGGCGGCCTGAGTGAAAGGCTGGGCCTAAACAGTTCAATCAACATAGGCATATGGCTAAAGGATATATTTAAACGCCTGGATAGCTCACCTTGCTGGAAAATAAAATATACCCAGGATGAAATAAAACCATACGTCCAAACATTTGACGGTTTATCGGTACTGGCCGGTAACACTGAAGATAACTTAGCCGGTTCCCCAATGTTACTAAACGGTGTAGATATTTTATTGCGCAGTCTGCTGGAAACATCATTTGATGTGCTGATATTTGATACGAATGGCGAAGTGCGTGATTATACACTGAATATGCTGCTCAGAATGGATCAGGTGCTTCTAGTGGCAGAGCCATTTGGTTTTTCTTTACCAAATGCGGAAGCTTTTGTGCGCTTGCTGGTAGATGAGGGTCTCAGCATGGACCGATTCGGGCTGGTGTTGAACCGATACCCTACTTATGCCGAGGAAGATCCCCTGGAAATAAGCCGGGCACTGGGAATCCCCCTTTACGGGGTATTGCCCAATTATCCGGATTTAACCGGTAAAAAGGGTTACGCCAGAATTTTTACAATGGATCGCAGTAATCGCTTTACAGATGAAGCGGGCAAAATTGCTGATAAAATATGGAGTGAAGATTAATTTGTCTAATTTGCTTACATCAAAAACTGTTAAAACGGAATTAGGCCTATTGGTATATGAAGGGCCGGTCGATGGAGCATTATTAGCTAATTGTGTCATACATACAGAATTAAGCAATTTTCGACAACCGGAACTGCAAAAGGCTGCGCTGAACATAATTGCAGATTTACCCGAGGGTATGGTATTTATTGCTCGCAACGCTCAAACAATTGTTGGCTATGTAACTTTCCACTATCCGGATGAGTACAGCAGATGGTTTAAACACCCTGCTGTACTGGAACTAGGCGGTATTGAGGTAGCCAATAAATATCGGCAGAACCGGTTAGGCTCTGAATTATTGGATATAGCTTTCAACAGCAGACTGATGGAAAAAAATATTGTGATTACCACCGAGTATTTTCGGCACTGGGATACAAAAGGCAACCAAATGAACATTTGGGAATACAGGAAGATGTTAGACCGGCTATTCGGCAAGGTAGGATTTATGTCCAAGCCCACGGACGACCCGGATATTCTTGAACACCCGGTCAATGTATTAATGGCCCGCTGCGGCTCGGAAGTCAACTATGACGAATTAATGCTTTTTGAGGAAATGGCCTTTAAAAAGTCAATGTTTTGGTAATAGATATTATTTATAACATAAAGATACATTCACCTGGCAACCGCCATTACAGCGGCTGCCTTTTGTAGTTTACAGGTGATTTATTAAATTCCAAGACTCCCACTTCTATTTAGTGGGAGTTCCTATTTCTACTTCAGGTGGGGTAAAATCCCCATCTGAAATCCCGATGTTCAGCTTTAGCTGAACGAGTTCACTTGAAACAACAATTCGCTTAAACCTTTCGAGTATTTATATCAAGCCGCGAAAAATTTATCGAGATGAAGGTGTGCCGGGCACCCTATCTGGATATGCTACTTAATAGACACACACATAACTCATCGCAAGACATGTCGGATTTAAGGAGTGACAGACACCATGCAATTATCACCAGGTGAGCGGTCCTTGTTGGCTTATTTCCCCAGCAGCGGTGCGGCGGAGTCGGCGGCGGAAAAATTAAAAAAGAATGGTTACGATACTGTGCAGGTGGACCGGGTAAGCCGGTACGGGACCACCAATGACGCAACAATAAATAATGCTCTAACGGGAGGGGCGGAAACTATCACCGGTCTAACCCTATATTCCGCCGGCACCGATAGTTCTATTGATAACGATAACCGGGTTCTGTTGGGTGCCGACCCGTCGGTCAGCGGGTACGGCAATCACAATTACGGAGTGGCAGGCGGCAGCGCCTTTATGGTCACTGTGGTAACTACAGATAACTATGTTAAGCAAGCGGAGGAAATACTAAAAAATAACGGAGGCCAGATTTAACCCGAATGCTGTATTGTATATCGGCTTAGAACAAAGCAGAAGGAGGGCTTTAAACATGCCGGACGAACATTACGGCAAATCTCTTTACACAGAAAAATTGCAAGAGGAGCAGGAGGTGCCGATACTTTCGCCCAGGTGGCTTAATGTGCTGGAATCCGAATATATCAACACCTTTGATGATGCCCTGGATGTGCTGGAAGATGCCCAGCAAATAAATGCGATGGATGTTCTGGAGGATCAGTCCGCGCGTTATATTAAGTAATGGACACGGGCAAAGTTAAACTGTTTGCTGCCACCGGAACCAGTCCCCTTTGTCGATATATCTGCCCGGGGACTGATTTTATAATAGCACTCAAACGACACTACTTGCTAACAAACCCCGGTTAGCTTGTTTTTTTTGCTTTTTTTGGTTACAATGGAAAGGTGCTTTAGAATAATACCTTTAAAAGACAAAAGAAAGTACCGGAGCAGATGATTGGAGGTCTTGCGGTTTGAAACGCGTGGTCAGTGTCAGCCTGGGGTCGTCCAGGCGGGATCACCAAGTGCAGGTGGAACTGTTGGGCGAACAATTTGAGATCAGCCGCCTGGGTATGGACGGCGATTTTGACCTAGCCCTGGCCAAACTGCAGCAGTTGGACGGGCAGGTGGACGCCATCGGCCTGGGCGGTATTGATGTATATGTATACGCAGGTAATAAAAGATACGCCTTTAAAGACGGGCTGAAATTGATGGAAGCAGTAAAAACCACTCCAGTGGTAGACGGCAGCGGTTTGAAAAACACTTTGGAACGGGAAACGGTTACCTACTTGCTGCAGAATACCGATTACATTAAAGAAGGCACCCGGGTGCTTATGGTCAGCGCGGTGGACCGGTTTGGCATGGCCGAAGCTTTTGCAAAAGCCCAATGCGACGTTACCTATGGCGATTTAATTTTTGCCGCCGGTATACCTTATCCTATTAAATCTTTGCAAGAACTGGAGGAAATGGCTGCCAAGCTGCTGCCGGAAATGTCCAAGCTTCCTTTTAATATGCTCTACCCCACTGGCAAGAAACAGGAATCCCGGGACGAGGACAAAACAAAAAAATTTGATCAGTACTACAGAGATGCCGAGATTATTGCCGGTGATTTCCACTTTATCAAACGCTATTTGCCGGACAAGCTGGATGGTCAAATAATTATTACCAATACCACCACCGCCGCAGACATAGACTTTTTGCGGCAATGCGGTGCCAGTCGACTGGTAACCACCACCCCGGTATTTGAAGGACGCTCTTTTGGCACCAATGTAATCGAGGGCGTACTGGTTGCTCTATTAGGTAAACCCTGGGCGAATATCACCCCCGATGAATATCTGGAGATTATTGAGAAGCTGGATTTTAAACCACGTATTATTGAAATGGTGAATTAATTAACCTTAAATACCACCGGTATCTTTAACATCACATCACCGAGAAACACCATTATTCCAGCAAGTGGAGGATGTTTTATGGCTACACATGACGAAATAAGCGCCAGCTTACAGGCATTTTACGAAGGTTATCAGAACAATAAAAAACTTAAAATAATGAACCGGGACTGGAACCGGGTCATTGTAATTAAAGCCAACGACGTGGAGTCCCAGCATACTCTGACTTTACAAAACGGTGAACTGTCAGTGGCTCAGGGCACACCGGAACAAAATGCGGATTTGGTGGTCACATCGGACAGCGAAACACTGGCGGATTTATTTTATGGCGATATCACCCCCACCGAGCCTTACATGAACGGCACCCTGCTGATTCAGGGCACCGAGGATGATATTGTACGCCTGGACTTTATTTCACTGATGATCTGGGGTGAGTGACTTGCAGCTGAAAAAAGTACTCACCCTGCGTACCATAGTGGCCACCAGCGCCGGTCTAACATTATCCAGTTCAACTTTTGTGGCGGCGGTGCAGGTGGCCGGATTTTTGGCGGGCGATGCCGCCTGGCTGGCTATTCTCACCGGTGGGCTGCTGTGTATGACAGCGGCCCTTTGTTTTAGTGAATTAAACGGTATGACCCCTTCAGCAGCCGGTATCCGCCTGTATTTCAGCCGGGCTTTTAACGACCGGCTGGCCCTCATTGTGTCCATGCTGTATATGCTGGTTATCATGGGGGTGATTGGGGCGGAAAGCTATGTGCTATCCCAGGTATTGAACGAAATCTGGCCTTCCGTACCGGCACTAATTTGGATTCTAATCATGTTCTCCACCGTTACGGTATTGAATGTTGTAGGCGTTAAAATAGCCGGCGGCTTTCAGGATGTGGTTACCTACGGTCTCATGCTATCTCTGGTGGCTTTGGCTTTTATCGCCTTGGTTAAAGTAGACTTTCAGATTACCGCCCCTTTTGTTACGGGCGGTGCGGTTGGGTTAATTAACGCGATAGCGGTAGGGGTCTTTCTGTTTGTCGGATTCGAGTGGGTGACCCCGCTGGCTGAAGAGGTGACCCACCACCGGTTGATATCCCGGGGCATGCTGTTGTCTATTGGTGTTTTAAGCATTATTTACGCCCTTTTTACTGTAGCTATGACCGCAGCGGCACCTCGTGAAGCACTGACCGGCTCGCCCATACCCCAGCTAATTTTCGCCCGAAGCATATTGGGCAATACGGGGGCGACCTGGATGGCGGTTGTCACCCTGGCGGCTTCCATTACTACTTTTAACGCGGGTCTTATCAGCATATCCCGCTTTATTTACGCTTCAGCCCGGGAACATGTGCTGCCGCCGGTATTCAGCAAAGTGAGCATGCGCTTTTTTACACCGTGGGTTGCAATACTGACTATATTTGTCATAGGCCTTGTTATTTCCACAGCGGTACTTTTGACGCACCGGTACCTCGTGCTGGTAAATATGGCCGCGGCAATGGAAAGTATTATATATGCCATGGTGGGGTTGGCGGTAATTGTGCTGCGTCAAAAGATGCCCGACATTCCCCGCCCCCACCGCATACCGGGCGGTTATATTATACCGGGTATCTGCGCGGTGGTGTTCACCGGCCTGGCATTGGCTGTATTCGTCAGCTTCCCTATGGTGCTGTTGTATATCGGCCTGGGCCTGCTGCTCTGTACCTGGTATGTAAGGATAGTGGTACCCGAGCTGAAGCGCCGGCACCAGTCTCAAAATAAGGCTAAAAGGCAGCGCAGGCGACCGGTAAGCCAGGCAAACAAAACCGGAGATTAATACATTATATCTTTATAAAACACACTGCATGTGTATGTTCTAAAAGGCAGACTCTGGCGCCTGTTCTCAAACCTGACATAACAATTATTTTATCTAACATTATTTCTTACTGCACATTTATTATAACAAGCCCGGTGCATACTACTATACTGAAAAACAGACATATTAAATGATACGGCAGAATTATTAAAACTGTTGTCTGTAATATATTGCCTTATAGTGTCGACTACTCTAAACCGAGCAGGTGGTATACTTCCGAGTTCACCGAGTTATCCGGGGTCAATCCCCGGCTTTGGCGAAATTGCATCACGGCCTTTTCCATGCCGCCGCCCCAGATACCATCAATAGGACCGCTATAGAAACCCAGCCGTTGCAGACGTATTTGTACTTCCATAACATCGCCGCCCCGTTCATCCCGCCGCATAGTTCGGTATTGGCTTGGCTGATAGCTAAACTGGTTGCCAATAATAGTTACCGGAGTGCCGGGTTTGACCCAGGGGTAGATCTCCTCAACATTATGGTTGTTCATACGGATACAGCCGTGGCTGGCATAACTGCCGATAGCATGGGGCTTGTTGGTGCCATGAATGCCATAGACGCCCCAGGGCACCGTAAGACCGATCCAGCGGGTACCGAAACCGGTACCCCAGTGGGCCCCCTTACGCAACACTTTAAAGGTACCTATGGGCGAGGGAGTTTCATATTTGCCAACCGCCACCGGGTATTGCTTATATGGTTCACCATCTGAAAACACTGTTAACTTGCGCCGGTAGGTATCTACAACTATACTCACCGCACCTGCAGGCGGCGGTATTTTATTTTGCGTTCCCCAAGCAAATTGAACCTCATCAAGTTCCTGCCAGAAAAATTCGTCCACCACACCGTCTAAATCAAGGCCTCGAGATTTTTGAAACTCTTTTACAGATTTTATTGTAGACGGTCCGTATATACCATCGACAGGTTCCCGGTAAAAGTTTAATTCCTTAAGCCGTTCCTGCAATTGTACTACATCCTTGCCCGCCATAGCCGGTTCGCCGGCTGTTAAATCGCGTTTTACTTCCAATGACGGATCGTAATACGGACAGCCGGGTATAGTATCTTGTGCCGCGCAGACCGAACCGGTGCCCCAAACTATCGTCATTACTATTATTGCAGTGAATACGCGTATTATAAAAAACATGGCGGCACAGATAGTCTTGAATTTCTTGGCCATTTTCCCCTCCATGGTCAGACTTAAACTTGAATTCTTAATACAGACATATCCTCTGCTGCTACGTCATCAATTGATTCAAGCTTTACTTGCCGGCGCAATAATAACAAACTGTGTTTTAATTTCTCCCTGCCGTGCCGTGCATATTCCTTTATTTTTTGTCATAAACCGGTAACCGGACCCATAAGTATAAATGGACAAACTTTACACGAAAGAAGGCTATTTATATGAAAGCGGTCATCAAGTTTTTTGTCTACATGGGACTGATAATGCTGGTCATGTATTCCTCCGGATGCGCCGGCAACGCGGCAAATTTATACAATAATCATGCAAGTCAAGATGATACTGCAAAGCTAACGCAACCAAAGGATGATGACGGCAGTCAGACAACGGTTGTCGGTAATAAAGCGGAACAGTCCGACAATCACAATGTTACGACGAATAAAGCCGGGCCCGCAACAATGGCTGCACCAAATACAACGCGGGCGGCAACTGACACAATAGTACTTTATTTTGCTGATGCAGACGGTTATTTACAAGCGGAGCGGCGGTCTATAAACAAGACTGCCGGCATTGCCCGTCAGACCATGCGGGAATTATGCCTTGGCCCAAGTAACCGGGCGTTGTCAGCCACTATCCCCGAAGGCACCCGTTTGCTGGATATTAACATCCAAGATGGCCTGTGTACCGTAAATTTCAATCAGGAGCTCGTTTCCAACCATAGTGGCGGGTCAGGAGCGGAAAACGTTACGGTTTATTCAATAGTGAATACATTAACCCAGTTCAGCAGCGTCGAGCAAGTACAAATACTGGTAGCCGGACGGGTTGTTGAATCCATTGCCGGACACCTGGATGTAAGTGTGCCGCTGACCCGCGACGGTGAACTAATTAAGGCCGGTGCTAAATCGCAGGCAAATTAGTGTAATAGTTTGCTTAAAGTCCCTAATGCCAGTTTAATTGATGAAACTCAAACTGTGGCTGATGGACCGAGCGGTAGGCGGGGATGTAGTTTGCTTCACTGTCTACCGCAATAGTGCTGCCTTCTTTAACTGAGCGCAGCATATCTAAAATTGTCTTGGCGTCTCCGTACTCCATTTCCGGGGTAACAGAGATAGTTTCCCGACCCGTCATTGCATTATAAAGGTTTAACAGCTCATTATAATAGCCACGCTGCGGGCGGTATTGGATTTGTTCCGCCCGGCCGTCATTATACGCTAAATTTATAGTACCGCAATCTCTTTCCTCAAGATAAATCATTCCGGCAGTGCCAAATATGCGCAGTCCGGTAAGCGGGCGCTGCATTTCCTTGCCTGCACAGTAAAAGCTGAACTGGCCGGTTACACCGTTTTTAAAGCGCATATTCACGTTGATCACGGCATAGGGAGCAAAGTCATCAGACTGAGGAACCCCGAAAGACTGCAGCTTATCAATGGCGCCGAATATATGACGCAGGGCGGCAACATCGTGTACCCCGGTATCCATGATCACGCCTCCCGCGAACACCGGATGCTGACGCCATTCCTCACGGGCAAATTTATTTTTCTGCATATTCTCAGGAAAACAAGTCACCCGGTTGTGTATAAAATAAACGGTATCGCCTATTCTCTTCTGCCCGACCAGATCCCTTATAATATTGATTTCCTCACTATACCGGTAATTTTCCGCAATCATAATCGGCACACCATAGCGGCGGGGCAGCTCGGCGTGGGTCCGGGCCTGTTCGTAACCGGCAGCCAGCGGTTTCTCGCAAATAATGGCCCGACCTGGCTGGTGTGCTATTGCCCGTGCCACGTCCTCAGTAACACGAAAATTATGTTCAATAGGTACCATAATGTCAAACACGTTAATGTCGCCCCGCCAGAGCATAGGACGGTAATCAGTGTAGACATTATTTCCGCCCAAGCCCAACCGCTCAGCCCAGGGGCGGGTTTTATCAGGCTCGGAATCGCAAAGAGCCACGATTTCATATTTATCGGCCAGTTCCTGGTAAGCGGGATAATGCAGCCGCGCAAAAGCCAGACCGGTACCGATAATCCCCACTTTTAATTTATCCATAACATATTCCCCCATTGTTATTGATTATTTTTTATTATGCAGCCGTAAAAGACAAACTATCCATTATTTTTTACCGGATAGGGAACCTATTGCTTGGTCCCAACGTCTTTATGGTATTTATGCCCGCAATGTTTACCTAACTTTCTATAGGTATCCAAAAGACCTGTTCTTCAAATTGGCCCATTTGATTGTCAGGTATGCTATAGCCGTATTCGCTGCGGTCAGGAATTCTACTGACATTTTTTACAAGCAACATACTAAACAGGTCTTTGAAGTTTTTTGTTGAATAATAGGTATGCAGGTAATTCATTGGGAAATGAGGAAACATGTTATGAAAAAATATTGGAACTGGAAACATAAAATTAAGAAGGGTTTGATTATATCCTGCCTGTTTACAGCAGGACTGCTGCTCTTACCCTCGGCAGTTCCCGCCGCTACGCAGTTGACCGTAGGAGGGGACACCGTTAATGTGCGGGGTGGACCGGATACCAACACCGCTATTGTAGCCAGTGTACATAAAGGAGAACAATTTACCGCCCTTGATAAGCGCGGCGACTGGTATAAAATTAAAGTAGGGAATGCGGAAGGCTGGGTTGCCGAATGGCTGGTGCAGGCTAAAACGGTGGCTGATGCCCCCGCCGGTTACGCCGTGGCCAAGTCGGGTACTATAAATGTGCGCAGCGGTCCCGGGACAAATTATGCGGTGACAGGGCAGATTGGTACGAACACCAAACTACCTGTACTGGCGCTTTCCGGTGATTGGGTAAAGATCCAAATGCCCGGCGGCAGCACCGGCTGGGTTGCCGAATGGCTGGTGCAAACACAGAAGTCCACTGATCAGCAAGCACCGGCGAGCAGCCAAAACGTTAGCGGGAGCAACACTCAGCCGGACAGCCGGAACGGTGCGGTTAAAGTAAAGCAAGCCACTATCACTGCCGCAGCTATCAATGTGCGCTCGGGCCCCGGCACCTCGTACGACACAATTGCTAAGGTTAATAAAGGTGCTAAATATAATATCACCGAAGTTAACGGCCAATGGCTAAAAATAAGCTTGCCCGGGGGCAAAACCGGCTGGATAGCCGCCTGGCTGGCTACCGTCAGCGAAGTTGCATCGGCCCAGCCCGCTGCCTCCGCACAAAATAACAGCAATGTAAACAGCGATACCGGTGATAATGACGGCTCCGACAGCAACGACAACAGCAACTTACAGCTCGTGATTAATGATAATGTCAATGTACGGGGCGGACCGGGCACGCAGCACAACATAATTGGCCAGGTAAGCCGGGGTCAGCGGTTAGGGGTGCTGGAGCAGGCCGGTGACTGGTATAAGGTTAGCCTTGAAGGAGGCGTAATTGGTTGGGTAGCCGGTTGGCTGGTTGATGTGGAACCAGCCGAGGCCTCCCCGGCTCCGGGGGACCCGCCCGTGGAAACAGAGGACACCGATCAGATCGATTCGAATAACCCGGGAATGCCTATTAACCTGGAAAAAATTGAAGTCCGCCAGGAAAACAACCATACCCTGGTTTCCATTAAAGCCGCCGGAGAACTAAACTATGACATGTTTTTGCTTACCAATCCTCAGCGGCTGGTCATTGACCTTAAGAACACAAATATTGGTGATTTACCTGATAACACAGCGGTAAATACCGAGGCAATAGAAAAAATGCGCATCGGCTTATTCAGCACCGACCCACCGGCAGTGCGGGTGGTTTTTGACCTCCGAAAAGCGGTAGTTAGCGTGGACAAGCTATCCAGCGACCGACACCAGCTGGATTTGGATATTTATGTTCCCGAACTGGGCGAATTTTTGCAAGGGCGCGTCATTTGCATTGACCCCGGACACGGCGGCAGTGATCCGGGTGCCATCGGACCTACCGGACTGCAGGAAAAGGATGTGACCCTGGATATTTCCCTTAAGCTGGCACAATTGCTCACGGAAAACGGCGCTCGGGTAGTGATGACCAGAAACGACGACAGGTTTGTCGATTTATACGAACGCACGGCTATTGCCAAGCAAGAAGGTGCCGAGGTATTTTTAAGCATCCATATCAATGCCAATGTAAATCGGGATATAGATGGCACCAGCACTTATTACCGCCGGGATACCGGGGAGTTTCCCCCGGGGGTGGACCAAGCGGATAACCGACGTTTAGCCGGGGCCATCCAATCGGAGTTGCTCCGGACACTGGGCAGGCGCAGCTTGGGTGTGCTGCAGTCAAACTTTGTAGTATTGCGTACTTCCCCCGTGCCTGCGGCACTGGCAGAGATAGCCTTTGTTTCTAACCCGGAGGAGGAACAAATGCTGCGCCAGGAAACAGAGCGTGCAAAAGTAGCTGAAGCGCTGGCCCTGGCCCTGAATAATTATTTTGCACCCGACAATTAATGGATTTAATTACTGATACTGAAAGACAAGCCGATGTCCTCTATGAATTGGGGACACCGGCTTAATTTGTCAGCAAGTGTAAGGGCAAGGCAATTGCTATGAATAAAAGCCTGCAGTATAAAACATCCTGAAAAACCGGTGTGTTTAGTGTGTTTTTGGTGCGTTTTTTTGCTAAAAAGGTGATACAATATGGTGGGTTGCAGGTTTTACCAAACCGCATAGCGTACAAATATTATTATAACCATATGTTACGGGAACAATATGAAAGGCCTGCCACCAGCTGAGATATTTACGGTGCAGCCAAACTAATCATCACCTCATAATACATACAGGAGGGAAAAAATGGACAGAGTTGACGGCAGGAAAAATAATGTTATGCGTCCGGTAAGAATTACCCGGAATGTGAATAAGCATGCGGAAGGGTCGGTTTTAATCGAGGTAGGGGACACCAAAGTAATTTGCACTGCCACAATAGAAGAACGCCTGCCCACCTGGCGCAAGCTGGAGGGCAAAGGAGGATGGCTGACCGCCGAATACGGTATGCTCCCGAGAAGCACGGGGCAGCGCATGATACGGGATGCCACACGGGGCAGACAAAACGGACGCAGTCTGGAAATACAGCGGCTTATCGGCCGGGCGTTGCGATCAATTACCGACCTTGAGTCACTGGGAGAGTATACGATAACCCTTGACTGCGATGTAATTCAGGCGGATGGAGGCACTCGTACGGCTTCCATCACCGGTGCTTTTGTCGCACTGGCAGATGCCCTGTATTATCTGGTGCAGAAGGGCAAGCTGGAAAAGTTGCCGCTGCGGGATTTTGTCGCGGCTACCAGTGTGGGACGGGTCAACGGCGAACTGGTGCTGGACCTTTGTTATACCGAGGACTCCGCAGCCGAAGTAGATATGAATATTGTAATGACTGGCAGCGGCCGATTCGTAGAAATCCAAGGCACCGGGGAAGAGGCTTCATTTAGCAGGGATGAAACCAATCAACTGCTGGACTTGGCCGACATGGGTATCAGGCAATTAGTGGAATACCAAAAAAGCATTCTCGGCACAGTGGCTGATAGTATTATTAGCAATGCCGAATAAAGGATAAAAATCTAATAGGTGTTATTGCAATAAAAGAGATATAAAGGGTGATAAAACAATGAGCAACAATATATCTGCTTATCGGGATATTATATATAGTTTAAGCAAGTTTAAGTCTGACCCCATTATTTTAGCGACACGTAATGAAGGCAAGGTACGCGAGCTGCAGCAATTGCTGGCGGAAACAGGTTTTAAAGTGATCTCTATGTCAAGCTACCCTAATGCTCCTGATGTAGTGGAAGATGGCCGGACATTTGAGGACAATGCAATTAAAAAAGCCCGGGAAGTGGCCGCTGCCGCGAACAAAATTGCACTGGCCGATGACTCCGGGCTGATGGTGGATTATCTGGATGGGGCACCCGGAGTGCATTCCGCTAGATTTGCAGGTCCAGGCCATGATGACACTGCCAATAACGACAAACTTTTACGATTACTCAACGGCGTGCCGCGACAAAAGCGTACGGCACGTTTTTGCTGTGTGGTGGCCATAGCCACCCCCGACGGGAAAGCAGCCACCACTCAGGGGACCTGCGAGGGTATCATTATTGACAAGCCAAGAGGAGAAAACGGATTTGGTTATGACCCATTGTTTTTAATGCCTGAGTTCGATAAAACATTTGCCGAGCTGGACAGCGCTGTTAAAAACGCCATCAGCCACCGGGGAAGGGCACTACAAGAGATCAAAACAATTTTGACAGAATCGGCTAAAGGTGAGTAGTACATAAACTAACCAGGCTGCTTACCCCGGTTTTTCGTGGTTATTTAAAAACTTACTAAGGTATGGTCGACAAAAATATTAGCGAGCTCGTTCAGCTAAAGCTGAACATCGGGGTTTCAGATAGGGATTCTACCCCACCTGAAGTAGAAATAGGGACTTCCGCTTATAGAAGTGGGAGTCTTAGAATTTGATAAACTTTCCAGATATGCCTGGATATTTACCAACCGGGAAGGTGTTACGGTTATGCGCATTGGTGTTATTAGCGATACGCACGGTTCAATAAGTTCAGCCGTGAAGGCAATATATGAAATGGGAGAGATAGACGCTTTAATTCACGCCGGTGATTTATATAGCGATGCATTGCGCATTAGCCCCGTTATCAAAGTGCCCGTTTACGCAGTACCGGGCAACTGTGATATACCGGGCCAGGTAAAAGAAGAGCTGACCATTACACTATGCAGCCGCAAAATATATATCACTCACGGCCATCTCTACCGGGTCAAGAACAGCCTTCAGTCATTATATTACCGGGCCCGAGAAATGGAAGCAAAGGTGGTAGTGTTTGGTCATACTCATGTACCGGTTAACACATGGGAAGGTAACGTGTTGCTATTCAACCCGGGCAGCACTTCGCGCCCCCCGGCGGGTATAAAAGCAGGTTGTGGAATACTTAGCATTGGAACGGACGTTATAAAAGGTAAACTTATCTCCCTATAAACGGAACAAATGTCAGATTCAGTACTGCTGGTAACCGCCATGCATGACAAAAGGAGCCAGTAACCGCAAACCCTTGCGAATACTGGCTCCTTTTGGCCTCCCGGGAGGGATTCGAACCCGCGGCCTACGGATTAGAAGTCCGATATATTGCATTAGGTATTGTTAAGCGTAATTAGGAAATGCTTGTCCTGCCTGGTTTTCTTGGTTCTGTCTTTGGAGTAGTTTGGTAATGTTTGGCCTTGAAATGGGGTGTTTGTCCCCAACTTGTCCCCAGTTTGTCCCCATTACGCTAACACATTTCGCCTACGGACACAAGGCTTTTAGACGCTCATTGTCCCCAAGTCCCCAGCATGGTAATTTATTATGCTTACGATTGCGGGTGCGGCTAAGAAAGCTATCTTTGAGCGTACTCGTTAACATATGTGCCCCTCCCAAATAGCACTGAAAAGGTAAAAACGGTACACCTGCCTTAAAAGCCACAAAAAAGGACCGTAGGCGCATTCAACTATTTAACTAAGGAAAATTATACCAGAACCATGTTTCGTGTCCATTGTGGGGCATCCTGCGGCTTCTCAGGGGTATGTGCATCGTTGTATAGGAGTGGGACTACCCCCTGGGGGGGGTGGTCGTTATTTTCTGGAGACTTCCCCCGAAGAATTTTTTGCACCAAAAAGGCTGCTTTGCCCCCGCCTTACGCATAGTAACCCCGGGTAAGCCATTCGCCCGGTGTCTGAAGGTGGTCATTCCAGATTACCCCTTGTCACGGACAAGTCAAAAAACACACATATTATTTTTATATATCTGTGTATTATCTGTATCTGTGTATAGGGCGTGACATCGCGTGACATCGGTGTGACATTGTGACATGGGCGTGACATCGCGTGACATGGGCGTGACATCGCGTGACATGGGCGTGACACCCCTGTATCTTTACATGAATATGCCGCAAAAATAGCCGTCAATCCCTTGTGCCGCAAGGCTTTAGGCAGTGTTAACCCAAACGTCATTTACCCCCTAAAAAAAGGCCAAATTTGGCGCTCAAATGACGTTGGTAAGATGATGATCTGAGTTAAAGGAATCAGGAATCAGGTTAAGGGAATCAGCACGATTAGTACCAGAGCACTCCGGTGCTTGTACCGTACTTGTACCAGACCAAGCTTGCCACAGTGTTAGTTTCCCGATTTAAAATCGGGAAAGGTCGGTTTTGAGAACCGAGCTTTGTGATGTCCATTATGCGGACATCACTGAAGGGTGTTCATTATGCGAAGACCCTTACTATTAGTAACCCGGGGGTGTGGAAGTCCTGAGTCATGCCCATTCTGGTTTTCGGTTCTGGAAACTGTAAACCTAATTTTACCTAATTTTTTAAAATCATCTTCGTAATCTTTAACCTTTCTTTGAATTGCCGAATGATCATATCCGGACTCATTCGCAATTATAAAACTATCAGTAAATAAATCGTTGCCTTTCAAAATTTGAAAGCAGTGACGGAAAGAGGACTCCCTAAATTTAGGGAGTCCTCACAGTCTAATTATGGAGTCTTTATATGGCTATTTTACAATTAACATCATAAATAGGCATAAAATAATGAGCAATATCCCCAGGATCAATATCAAGAATAGTTGCTATTCTAATCACCTCTAACAAGCTAAAAACAGAGAAACCATTTATTTTATTAGAAAATGTATTCACAGCAATACCAAGCTCACCTGCAACCTCATAGTAAGTTGTACCCACCTCTCTGATTCGCCCCTTTAACGCGTTAAGCTGGGTGAATTTCCTCATCTTCTTAGACATTCTTGCCCCCCCATAATTCAAATTGTTTTAGCAGGCTTTAAGAATATGATCATATAGTTCGGGAAAAACGTCTTTTACTTCTGAAAACCCAAAATGTTTCATGATGGCTATCATTTCCCAGTACCACCAATCGCGCCGTCCATTAATTTTCAAAGTAAGAGAGTTTTCTGATATTCCAATTTTTTGGGAAAGTTTACGAATGGTAATTTCATGCTCCGCCATCAATCCCTTGAGTCTTTTGCTAACGATAGGCTTTTTAGTCATTTTGTCACCTCCCTTTAATAAAGTTGTTTCCATGATATTCATTGATATGGTAACATATTCCAATAGAGATGAGATTACAACATTGTTCAGATTCATTTATTTTTACCTCATCCCACGCTTATACTTTAAAAAACCTACTCATAACTTCATTATGTCTTTTAACTCAACTCCAAGCGCAAGGCCCTGCAAAATAAGGGCCTTGCGCTCATTTGTTAGTTACGTGTTAGTTACCGAGGCCGTGTCTTTTTTCTTCCTCTATTTCACTTGCTTCAAGGTCTATCACAAAATAAAATTCGTTATTCATATAAATTAAATATTCTCCCTCAGCTATTTTTATCATCTCTTATCCCCCTTTGATGTCTTTTAATTCTATCCCCAACACGTTAGCAATAAGCAACCACTTATCAGTTTACTGCACAAACGGCAGCACCCGTCGAAAGTAAAGCGAAATTCCGGGTTATTTATGATAGCCATCCCGATATCATCAAGCGGCTATCATAAATTTTCGCCAAGCGCTGGGTTGCTTCTAGCGCATCCTGAACACTGATACTTCCTTGCAAAGTTTTAGGCATCCTAATACCACCTTAATTTTTTTGTCAAAGCTCTCGTTCCAGTTCCAGTCACAATCCAGGTATTTGACCCCCTCACAATGTCCCTTGCCGAAGGAGGGCCGTCACTGTTACACTAAAGCAGAGGCTAACCATTTTCGGATGGATTAGTGCGATAAGACTCCGGTTCAAGCTGTCCAGGCAGGCCGGGGTCTTTTACTTTACCGCCTTTTCTTTTAACCATTGCTCAACTTCTTCTTTGTTGTACCGGATGCTTTTTCGACTGCCTATATGGGGCATCCCCGCCTTTCTCCACCTGTAAGCGGTCATTCGCTTGATCTTTAACCACTCACATAATTCTTCTTCGGTAATCCAATCTGCCAACTATAAATTCCACCTCCAATAATATAACTATAATTGCATTATATATAACTTAACGTAACATTGTCAATTGTTTCCGAGCGGAAAACCGGTTATTTTTTTACTCCGGCACCAGGCCAGTAATGAAGCCCGGTATTACCTTTTTTACAAAATTAGCAGGAAAACAATTAGTTTTGTTGAAAATTGTTGAGTAGAAATGTAAATGTCTTATTTGACTAATCATAAGAGCCACCGGTGCCAAGCCGGCGGCTTTTCTATTTAATGATTGTCAATAAGTGTGAAATTAAATTTTACAGAAGATTTGAAAAAAGAATGGGGGGGAATGGGGGACAGAGTGTTCTAACCAGCGTTATACAAAAACTAAGAGTAAAGGATGTGTTTTATAATGCTGCAAATTCTTATCTGGGGTGTAGGTATTATATTAATGGGGGTGGGGTTTTTACTGCTTTATGCGACCCGGGCATTTCCGGCCATGGATGTTGTCACGCAATATAAATGTGAATCTTGCAACCGCGTACACAAAGGCGGCGCCATGGTGGATCGGTGCGAATGTGGCGGCAATTTTTATCCGGTGAGGGAAACGGTTATATCAGATCCCCAACCGTCAATTTACAGGTATGTTGCGTATTTGTTGATTATCGCGGGACCGGTGCTTATACTGTTGGGCAATGGTCAAGCTGCGGAAGTAAATAACTTGATAGGGTGGTAATGGTAAGAAATACTTCTATTACGCAAAAGATGGAGTGATAATTGTGCGAATATTAGCGATACTTTTAATTGCTTTGACCGTGGCTTTGTCTGGATGCGGTAGGGCGGAGGAATATCAGGGGTATGTCAATAATGCCCAATCCGCATTCAGTAAAAATGATTTCACAGGAACAATTGAATGGTACAATAAGGCAAAAGGCATAGATTCTCTTGCTATGGAAGATACTGAAAAATATGTTAAGGCCCAAGCAATACTTAAATCGCAGGAGCATTTTAAAAACGGCAAAACCGCCTTAGCCGAAGGAAGTCTTAAATTTGCGGTTGAACACCTTAAACAGGTAATCGAAACCGATCCAAGTTATAATGAAGCGCAACCGATTTTGGCCGACGCCAAAATGAAATATGCTGAACAGTTATTTAATGAGGCAAAAACACTGTATGCCGAAGGTAACTATAAAGAGGCATACGATTCAATGCTTTTGTCAACCTCCGTAGCAGATTATAAGCCGGCTATGGAACTTCTGCCGAAATACAAGGAAAAATATGATACTATCATCAAAGCCGCACCGCCAAAAGTCACCACATCGGGAGCACCAAAATTAGACTCCCCGCGCGATTTCGAGCAACTCGTTGTTAAAAACGGGGCACCGGTGATTGTAGGTGCTAGCGTTGAAGGAAATGACGGCAAGGCTTATACGCACTCGGAGGCTGAATTTTTAGGCGTATGGGTGTCGCCGGAGTGGCATGAATTCACAGAGACGGAGCAAAAATACATGATCAAGCTCCACTTGGATGTTTTTAATCAATGGAAAGGCGACAATGAAGGAATAGTCATTTTTTACGATGATTTTCTCGGCGAGCAAGTAGGAAGTGGGAATAAGTTTGGGGTAGAAGTACTGGAGTGATGAAAGGTAAAATAACAATGCCGCACATAACAATAACCATGCACAACCGTTATACGCGCATCTTTTGCGGAGTAGGCATGAGCGGGACGCTACTTTATCCCGCACCAAAAACACATGTCTTGGACAAGTGCAAACACCCAGGTTCCCGGGTGAGGCGTATAACGAGACCGCATATTTGCCAGCCTTTAATAACATTAATAGCTTGGGTAAGATAGAACTAACATTCTACCTTACCTAGAGGCGGTTTGAAACCACCCTACCGCATAAAAATAACCCGGTCTTGAGGCCGGGGAATGTAAAATATTTAGTGTAATGCAGCCGGGCAAGGCCGCACTACACTAAACTAATTACGTTCTCGGGCTTTTTCTAAGGGAGGGGCATCAACCACCGCCCCTTGTTGTGCGCAATGCGTTTACTGCGCGTGCTATCTCTCTGCCTGTTTGTTCCATGCCAGTGCGATCAGCGAATTCAGCACTCTCCACATTGAATAATGTACCAATCTCAACGCCCGCCCGGCGTTCCAAGGTGCGGACTATTCTGTCGGTCATGTTCCCGGCAATGCGTTCCATATCCCCGCTGGTCAGCATAGCCCCCCGCTGCATAAGGCTTATTCTATCGGGTATGTTGGGGATACTCGCCAGCACACCAGCCAGCCGGTCGAAGCTAACAGTTAGCTGCGGCGGTAACACCCGCTCGCCTTTCAGCAACTCGGCAACACCGCCGGCGGTCACATAGGCCCCGGTGTGTGCTTTGGGGAAATAGCTTACCACCTTTGACTTGCTGTCAAAGGACACATTGTAGCCAAAAGCCTGGCCTACCTTGCGTAGATTGAGATATGCCTTGCCGTCGTCGATATAGTCAGCGGAGAATGATTTGCCGCCGATGGTTGCGATTTTCTTTACGTTATCCCAATCCACCGATTTGCCAAGCTCGTTAGCTATGGCCCGCGCCTGGGCATAGGTGGTGCCGTTCTTATTGACGTACTCACCCGATGTAAACGTGGCCACGGCTTTCTTTTGTTCCTCGGGAGCCTGCGTTTCACCATCGCCGCTTCCTGCCGGGGGGCGGTTGTTGCTGGAGTCCTCAGCGTCTCCTATGGCGTCCTCTAAATCATCAGTCAACCCCGGCAGCAAGGAGATATCGTTATTCTTTATGGCTTCCTTGATCCTTTGCATGATTTCTACTACTTTATCGACGTATTCATCCCCGTACGTAGACAGCGAAGCCAGCATGTCCAATGATTTATCGTTCATCAGGTCTTGGACTTCCTCGTAATAGTCCTGCAGTTCTTTCTTCTTGGTGTCGGAAGCCTTTTTGATTTCGTTTATTTCTTCCCTGATGGCGTCCTGCCTTGTTTTAGCCTGTTCACGCAAGGCGTCTATCTGGTCTTGGTAGACGTCCCGCTGGTCTTGCCGCGCCCACTCTTGTTTTTGCAGTTCCCAATCATGTTCTTCCTCGGCCATCTGCCGTTGGATATCGGCCATGGACTGTTGATGCTCAACGCCGGTACGAAGCTCATGGTATTTGTAATCATCCTGTAGGTCGGCAAGTTTTTGGTTGTGCTGGCGTTCGGCTTCCTCGCGGTCTGATTGTTCACCTTCTATGTCAAGAGCGTCAATTAGTGCCTGAATAGCCGCAATCTGCGCATTGGTTTCCTCCTCAATGGCGTCAATGCGCTTCTCCTTGCTTTCCACCTTTCTTTCCGTGGCTTCTTCCTCGGCCTCTATCTCATTCTCAATCATCTTTAACCGGTCGTTATATGCGTCCTGTATTTCGTCCATTTCATCCTGCAAGGCTTGTCGGCGGCGATTGTAAATATCTTCCTCGTATCGCCACATGTCTTGCAAAGTTAGCTTTGTTTTGTCTATGGTTCCGAGATAAGTAAGAGCCTGTTCATTCGTTAGGCGACCGATAGATTCATAGTGGTTAATCCAATCATTAAGACGGTTTAGGTAGTCGGTGCTAAGCGCCTGGGCCGCTTCCTCCACCGCCCGCTGGTTCTCCCACCATTTGGCGCTGTTTTGGGCAACCGCGCTGGATAAGCTTTGTATTTTGCTTTGCAGTTGCGATACGACCTGCCCCGCCTGTTCCATGTGCTCGGCGTCACCGGCTTTTTTGAACGCCTCATACTGACGGGTAGCTTCGGACAATACAGGGGTTAGTGCGTCCATGTCAGCACGGTACTTATCGCTGGCAGCCATGAGCTGGTTTTGCTCCTGCTCCAGTAATGCCGTTTTGACAGCCACAAGCTCCTGTGCTCGGGCATAGTCGGCAGATGTAGCTGTGCCAGTCTCTATTTTGCCGGTGAGGTAATCATACTCGGCGGCGTTAACACTGAGCATGTTGGTGGTGCGGGCAAGGGAAGCCTCGTACCGCTGGTTGGCAAGGTCAAGGATGGCTATGGCGTCGGTGAGGGATTGGATCTGCTCTTTGATGGCGTCAGCAGCTTTCTTTTTGTCGGGAGCACCAATGCCGCCAATATAACCCTTATTGTTTTTATCTTTGTTTCCGTCGCCTCCACCATCACCACTATCTTGTATTAAGCCAAGAATGGTTTTAGTTTTATTTACAATGGCCTCAGCCGCTGGCAGATCTACGTTGCTGATTTGACGAAGCTTCGCCCTCATGGAATCCTCTTCGGGAAATCGCTCCAAGTCATATCCGTAGAGGCTCCATTCCCTTGTTATCGGTCCCGGTTGCGGTGTCGTGATTTCAGCGATCTGCTTATTAAGGGATGCTTGTTCCTCTTTCAGTTTTTCTACTTTTTTCTCGGCGTCCCCAAGGTCTTTTATCGCATTGGCCCTGGTCGCTTCCTGTGCTAATTTAATATTCTCTCTCAAGAGATTATTATTAATTTTAATCGCGTTACCTTGGCTGTCCCACTGTTCAACTACCTGTGGCATTATGTCGGCGATAGAGTTCATTGTGGTCTGAAGTTCACCCTGAAGGGTGTTGTACTCGTCCGCGTCCTTCTTGGTGGTCGCCAGTTGGTCGTTTAGATTGTTGTATTCCTGAGTCAGTGATTGCGCGGCTTCAGCGTTCTGCTGTGCCTGCGCCTCCTGCTGTTTCATGTGGTTGTTTAGAAGAACAATACCGGTAGTCGCGGCGGTAAAAGCCAATCCTACAGGCCCGCCAAATAAGGCAGCCAAACTTCTGCCGGTACCGATAGCTGCTGTTTGCGCCATTACCAGCGCACTGGCAAATCCCCTTGCCGCACCGGCAGCTCTATTTATAGGGGTAGCGGCGCCGCTCATTATGCTTGCCAACCCTGATATGCCAACCATTTTAAATGCTACCGATAATAGTTTTAAGGTAGCGGTAACTTCGATAAAGTTGATAATCAAGCTTCGCGTGGCATGGTCGATGCTATTAAAGGCATCAATAGCATTCTTCGTGCCATCGACAACTTTTTTAAGTTCATTGAGCAAACCAGCGTCGCCAATAGCCACGGCCAGTTGTTGCGCCGCATTCTTTAACGCTTCATACTGCTTAGCAAGAGTCTGCATTGTGCGCTCGTTCTCGCGCATGGAGTAACCTTCAGCGTCCAGTTGCGAATTCAAGACATCCTGGACCTTGCTCCAGTTTTGCAGCAATGCCAACAGGTAATTACGGCGGTAGATACCGGCCATGGCCGATGATAAGTCACGCTGTTGCAGGTCGTTGAATTCTTTTTGAACGCCAACCGCCCCAGCCAATTCCTCCGAATACAAACCAGCTTGATTAGCGGCTTGGACGAACATGTCCTGCGAAGCGGCGTTCATGTTGGGCCATCTTTGCGCTACTTCATCAAAAATATCAATAAAATTGCGGAACTGCGTTTGTGCTTCGTCGGCCCATACGGCAATGCCCTCGCGGGCGAAAGCGTTTAGGGCAACGTCGCGTTGCATAAAACTCAAAATACTGTTTAGCGCGTTACCCACTTCACGGCCGGTACGGCCTGTGGCCTCGCGCATTACGGTAAGGATAGCTATTGTTTCCTCAAGGCTCATCCCAAGCACGTGGGCGGCACCGGAGGAACGGTTAAGCCCGTCCACTAAATCTTGTGAAGTAACGGCGTAGTCATCCGCTACTTTATTTATCTTGTCAATTGTTGGCAATAGCTGCTCGGCCGTCATGCCCCACTGCGCCATAATGGCGATAAGACCTTGTGTCGCATAGCTTGCGTCCAGTTCAGCGGTGTTAAAAGCCAACAGCGAAGCTCTGGTAAGCTCCATCGTATCCTTGACGCCATACCCAGCCTGTGCCCAGCGTAACGATACGTCTTGCACCGTAGCCCACGTATTACCGTATTCCTGACCAAGCTTAAGCAGTTCGTCGCGCATACCCTTAAAGTTGAACGTGGCGTCCTCGGTGATACGGGCTATTTGCGTCATACCCATCTCGACGTCGGTAATCGTTCTTATCGCGGCACCTGCGGCGGCTATGCTGCCGAATGCTAGCGATCCTGCGATGAACCATGACATTCTTCTTTCCATTTGCGACCCAAGCACGCTATATTCGTTGTTTAAATCCCTGACAGTTTGTTTGTGCTTTTTGGCAGCCTGTGTAGCTGTTTCTGTCGACCTTGCCATTTCAGCGGCATTAAGGCTAACAACCGACAGCGATCTGCCGTATTGATCATAAATTACCTTGTCGCCCATAAGCTGAGTCGCCAAACCAGCACCAGACGCACGCCCTACGCTTGCGGCAGTAACTTTCATCATTTTTAGCTGCTTATCAAGCATTGCCGTCTCGCTGGCTAGTTGTCTTGTTGACATAATGGCTTGGCTATAATCTACACCCAGCCTTGATATAATAGAGACAATAGCGTCATCAGACATATAATCACTCCTTTTTTTAGAGAACAGGGGAGAGGCGTTAAAGCCCCGCCTGTCCAGTGTTTATAGTAATACATCTCATTACCGGTCGCCGCCGCTTAACCATAATCATTCCTACAGCCTCTTGCCTCGTGGCTAACCGCTCCGGGAATACCTCTACCGGTTCCATGATGCTTCTTAACGGGACCTCTTTGCCGGTTGACTCATTGTAAAATTTCACCACGCCGGTTTCGGTGCGCTTTCCCACATACCCCTCTTTGGCAAGGGGCACGACAAGGGCTTTTCTTGTGAATTGACCGGTTAATTCGTCCAGCATGAAACCTTCTTTAACTTGGGGAGTTTCTTTTTCCCGATCAACGAACTTTGACACCTGGTAGGGCTCAATATCCCCGATTTCAGGGTTAAACCTGTACCGGGTTTCGGTTTCAGGCACTTCCACGGTCACCATGGCCGGGGTGTCCTTGCATCTGTCGTGCATGGGAATGGTCATGGTTCCGAAGTCCTCATGGACGGTTTTACATAAAAGAACTATAACGTCCCCATTTTTGAATTTTTCGCCGCATATAGGGCAACTGGTTTCTGAAAAGCACAGGTCACCGGACTGGATGTTAATGGCCCGCACCTGGTACCAGCGTTTTGAACTGTTGCCAATATCGCCGTCTCCATTAGTTGCAGGTTCAATGTCGCCTCCATAGGAACCGTAGACTCTAAAATTACCAACGACGCCCATTGCAACCTGACCCAGGGGGTTATCTATAGACACCTCCCGCGCTTTAACTCTTACGGCATCCCCCTTTAGGATTAAGTCCCTTTCGGTGGTGTTATCGTTCTCCGCATTGACTAGCAGGCCATCCCCAAACTGTCCATGATATGCGGTAATATAACCCCGCATATCGTCGACTGTAACATTACGAAGCACAATAGCTCCACCGGAACCACCGGCAAGGCCAAATCGTGTACTCGTCCATAGTTCAGCCGCCACCTTGCCGCCCTTGACTACCCTTACCGGCGAGTCCCCCTGGGCTATTTCCGTGTAGTCGGTTGCATCCTGCGTCCCTGACCGAAATAAAGAGGAATAGATATACCCACCAATGCCATGGCTTCTGACTGGCTGCGTTGCATTGTTTGGTATTTGCCACGGCATTGCGGGTGCTGGTTTTGACGGATCGTACGGTGGAAATTTGTAGCCCGCTATCCCCCAAGGAGTTACCGTCGCAAGGTAGATATTGCCACCAGATACGGCAGGTAAGCTGTCGAACCACTCCAGGCACTTGCAACCTACTGACATGCTTAGCATCGTGAAGGAGAACGCATCTTGAAGCGACATATTTTCATAATGGATTACCTCGTCTTTAAATAGCTTTGCGATAGCTTCCACAGTGCCAAAAGCGCGTAGGCAGTACATGGGTTGTGTTCCGGGCCCACCATTGACCTCCAGTGGACTGTCTGATGTTCCCTCGGCCCATAGCTGATTACCGCCACGGTCGTACCCGCAAAGCAGGAATCCAAATCCGTATCCCTTTAGTGTCTTCCGCAATTTTGCATAGAAACCATCTGCCAGTATCTTAAAGTCGGTTCCGACCGTTGCCATGCGATGCAGCTTTGCTATCTCCTGATCTGAGGTCCACCCATTCAAATTGCTAATGCCTGAATATATTAGAGTATAATGACCAACCTTGTGAATTTTTGGATGATCACCCTCTAAAACTGTAAAATCATCGCTGTAGATTTTATTTGTATAATCCTTAAACCATTTATTAGACGCGATGATCGCTCTTGATTCAGATGCTAAAATAATACCTTCTGGCGTTGACACTGCTAATGCAATTGTCACAAAATCTCACTCCTTACTTTCAATTTCCGCGGCGCCTTGCCCGCCGCGCCAGACGATGCGCAGCCGGCAGGGTACCTCATTTTTAGCCTTGGGAAGCATAGCCGCTCGCTTGTCCAATAGGATTCCAGCAGCGACAATTAGGTCCCTGAGCCCAGCTTTATCTATTTTGTCAGGCTCTACCCGGGCCAAAATTTTATCTATTTTGTGCTCGATTTCTTTGATGGCGCCTGTGCTCCAAGCAGGGTCAACGCTTTCACCCGTTGCAAGTTCTTGGGACACCCAACTTCGCACCGTTGAGGGATCAATGCCTAATCGTTTGGCAGCCTTTGCAGATGATTTTAGCTCAATGGCGAGCTGTACGGCTTGTTCTCGCACCTCCGGCGGGTAATCTTTCTGGTTCCCGCGCAGTGCCGGTTTATCTTCCCATGCACGGGGTACCGGCTCTAGCACCTCCGTTTCTAGCCAATCGGTTTTTTGGGGTTTTTTATTCATTTTTTCGTCATCCTTTCATAGGCTTCGGGAATTCGGGCGGGGCTTGACCCCGCCGCATTGCCCGGTCACATAATTCCATGCGGTAAGCGTATTCTTCGCAAGTTTGACAAAGGCCGGCCTTGTTTAATTCGGGCGTTTCACAGCCGCACCGCTTGCATACCGGCAAGGGCTTTGGTAAAGGACGGGGCTTCACTTCGCCCACCGCCGTTTGCCATATTTAAATGTGTTGCAATCGCTTGAGCTTATCTTGCCGGTCAGTTTGCCCCATGTTGTACGGACACGGTTTTCCAAAAATGCCGCGAATTCCTCCGCCTGGTTGCGGATGAAACGGTGCTTCGCGCCGGCAGTTCCGCGGACGATGGCATATTCTTTTTGTGTCAAGACGTGCAGGACGCCTAGGGCATCACTGGCCGTCTCTTCCAAGGAATGGATTAACTCTTCGGCTTGCTCCTGCAGGTCCAGGAGCGCGGCCTTTTCCTTCGCCGTCAATTCCCGCCCCGGCCCCAGGTCCGGCCATATTTCTATAATTTGACTTTGCAAATCGGCGTTCGTCCGGGCAATCCTGCCCAGATACTTTTTCAGGTAGTATTCAGCCTCAGCGGGCAGAGGTTCATCAACTGCAAGAGGTCTGCCTGTGTACTCACCAATGGCGGTCCGGGCATTGCTGACGATTTGCCGGGCGTCATACTTGGGAGTGGGAGCCTTGCGGAAACGCTTCTCTTCTTGCTCCTGGTTTTTTCCGGCGTCAATGTAGTCTAGCGTGGCCGCAGCCAGCACGTGTTCGATAACGTCCTTCAGCCTCCTTACCTTCGGGCTGAACATATCAGTTGTTGCAATGTAACCTTCAATCATTTTTAATTCACTCCTTTGATAAATTTTTGCTTTAATTCCACTGATTCCAGCCGTAGACAATAGTTAGGTGGTTCTCGACCTCGGATTATGGCCCCGGCGTCCTCGGTAATTTTCATTACACAACACCTTCCTTTCTACTGGGGGCGTTTTGCCGTTTTTCCATTGCCATGCTGCGCCTGACGCCTTTGCCCCGCTGGATAGCCCGCTTCCATATTCCCGGGGAGTGCTTCAGCAGTTCCCATAAATCCTCTGTTGATAAAACCAACAAGCTACCATGCATCCAAACTTCAAACCGTTTACCCGCATCATGGTGTTTAGCCATCATTTCCACCCCCTCGCGGCGGCTCTGTGTTCCGCCATGCGTTCACTTGTGACCCAAAAGCCGTTTTTCGTCCGGATGCACCGGAACCAGCCTTCTTTCAGGGCGGCTCTGTATCGTTTTTGGTTAACACGTTTCAACCAGCATCACTCCTTTGAAATTCAGCAATCAGCGCATTAAACGCCGTTTCGTACTCCATCACCGCTTGCCGACAGTCAGATATGCTCCTTGCCCGGTAGGCATCGTTAAAACGGCGCTCAGCGGGCTTTAAGACTTGGTACAGTTCTGGGCTATGCTCCGCCGCCCAGGGGAGGGCGCCGGCAATGTAGCGATGGTTGATACGCCCCAGGCTTTGAGCTAGTAGCGCCATGGCTTGGGTTTCATCCCAGCGTAGATACTCAACAGCTTCAGTTTTGCGCTGCCTTAGTTCAGTCAACAGGGAGCGAGCGCCATCGGGCACCAGTTCGGGCACTTTCAAACGCGCCTCTCCTTGCCGGCCTATGTAGACTTTTATTCCAAGATTATCCAGTTGTGCTATTATGTCAGAAATCTTCAAGGCTATAGTCCCCTTCTTTGGTCTCTAGCCAGCCGTATTTTTTGCCGATTTTCCCGCACTCTCCGGCCATACAAAACCGTTTGCAGGTACTATCGAAAAGCAGCTGTACCGACACATCTTGCCGACCAGAAAACCGATTTTTAAAAATGTCTATCATGGTGTCACAACCGAGTTCCGCAGCTTCTTGCTTGTCGCAACGGTGTACCGAAAACACATTATCAGCTCTATTTGAAATATCGCCGCTTCCGGAAATATCCATTTTGGTTAGTCGGCCTTGCGTTTTTCGTGGGTGGGCCACCACGTACACATGTACATCGAGCCGGTGGGCAAAGTCTTTCAGCTGGCCGATGAAGTTGCTTTGCTGCCGGTAGAAATCCCGATCATTCCCGGTAAAAACAGTGGTCATTAGGTTATCAACCATGAAAATTTTGCAACCGTGCCTCCGGGCAGCATATTCGAACACTTCAAGAATTTTGCTATCCTTCGCCGCTCCGAAACTGTCGAACAGATAGAACTTGTCCCGGTACCAGGCACGGATTTTTTTCGCAACGTCCGGTGCGACATGGGGTACGTCCTGTTCTCTGACTAAATCATGCCGCATTTCCAGGAATTGCGGCCCTGCAGCCTGCAGATCGATCCAGTACCGGAACATTCGGGCGGGAAGCTCACCTGAGTAGACGCATACTGCAAATCCCTGATCAACAGCATCCAGGAGCAACTGACCTAGTAATGTGCTTTTGCCAGAACCGTTTATACCAGTCCAAACGGACAGCTCGCCCATCATAAACCCACCGATTGTTTGGTCTATGCCACGGATACCTGACCGTGCCCGTGCCACGTCTCGGTAGTCCAGCATTGGCACGTCCGCCAGCGCTATAAGGCCCTCCATAGGTACCCCAACCGCTCCGGCCACGGCATCGGCCACCGCCTGTTTGCCGTGGAGCAGAAGCACCTCGTTCGCATCCTTACATGAGTGCCGAACCACGCTGCACCGCCAAGCACCCAGGCGTTGAATTAGATTGCGTTCCAGCTTCCGGCCCGGGACGTCATTGTCGGCCCAGATGATTATCCGCTTGAATTTATCCAGCCATGTCCAGCAGCTACCTACACAGGTCAAATCCTCTGCGCCGCTTGGGACGGACACAACATTTTCGATGGCCTCATCCAAGGCGAGGGCATCCATTTCTCCCTCGCAGATCACCAGAGGCTTGTCCGGTGTGCAAAGATCCATGCCCCAAAAAACGGCCTTGCCGCCTGGTTCACGCCAGCCCTTTTTTTCATTCGGCCCAGGCTTATGCGCCGGCCTGAATTTCACCAGCACCAGATTGCCGTTTTCGTAGTACGGCATGGCAACGGCGCCTTTGCATTCGCCGACCCCGCGCCGTTCCCAAACAGCAGGGGAGAAGCCCCGTTTTTTCAGGTACGACGCCACTTTGTCACCTGCCGCGGACACCTGCGTGGTCGGGGCTTTATACTGCTTACTTGAGCGCCGATGAAAAGTATCGGTTTGGGTGTCCTCTCCGAATTCTCGAAGCAATCGCCTGAATGTGCCAGTGGCACCACAGCTCCCGCGTTTGCAGTTGTACACGCCGGTTTCCGCATTTAGGGCGAAAGTATGTTTGTCTTGACTTTGCCCGCCGTGGCAAAAAGGACAAAGTGCCGGGATTATCTCATCGCCGTTGATTTTGTACGGTTGCAGGTGTTTTTGCGCAAACTCCATGGGGTTCATCTGATCACCTCGAATCCTTCCGGATGGTTATTGTCGCCAGCGCTTTTCCCGCTGGTTGACTGATTGAGATATGACTCGCACTTTGTCCCGAAAAGTGTTTCAGGCCGCAAATACTTTGCCATATCTGTGCCCTTCCACTCGGACGTCTTTTTATCTATGACTGTGATGAAATCAGTCTCTGTGAATCCTTCGCTCAGTCTTGCGTCAATAAGCTGCTGCGTTGTTTTAGTTGCCGCTTTGTAATTGGTCCCGGCTTTTTGGTTTAGAAAATTTATCACGGAAATATATATATCTTTATCCTTTCCTTTACTTTCCTTTTCTTTAGGGGTTTTTGCTGTGTTTCTGCCTTTTTTCTGCTGCGTTTCTGCGTCAGAAACTCTGTCAGAAACTCTGTCATCATCGGAAGGCTTGATATCCCTGGCTTCCCGATATTCTTCTCGCATCTTTTTTCGCTTTCTTAGTACCACGGAAGCCCGTTTTTTTATGCCGTTGCTGGTTAGAACCCCTCTTTTTTCGTATGCTTCCCTGTCAAAGCAACCCCACTTTACAGCAGTCTGAATCATTTCTGAAAATTTCTGCGGAGTTACTGATACTTTTCTGGCGAATATCTGCTGCATTTCTGCGTCAGAAACGTTTACCTCGAAATCGCTGCTTTTGTAAATTTGTTCCAAAAGAATGAAGAAAAACGCGTAGCCGTCATTACCGTATAAGGCCCGCAATACCTCAATTTTCGGATCATTCACGGCATCTGTATCGTGCGAGAAATAATCCATTCCTTCTTTGGCTGGACGCGCCATATCACAATCACCCCTATTTCAGCCGGCGGATGACACCCCGCTCCATGGGCGCTTCCGGTTCCGCATCGACGCTACCCCGTTCCTGTGCGTCCATCCATGCGTCCAGTGCCACCCGGCGAAACAAGACCCGCTTACCGGCCCGTACGCAGGGGATTTGCTGCCTTTTTACCATTTCATATATTAACCACCGGCTCACGCCCAGCAATGCTGCTGCCTCGCCTGCGCCCATGGTCTCACGGAGTGCAGTGCTAGAAATTCCTAATTGTATCATTGCTTCGGCACCTCCGAGAAAAGCTCGTTTTCCGACACCCCCAACGCTGCCGCCAGCTTCCGTCTCCACTTGGGATACGGCGGCCATACTTCGCACTCGATGCGGCTGATAACGCTCGGATGAATCTCCGCAGCCATCGCTAACCCGAACTGCGAAAGCCCCTTCTGCTTTCGAATTTCACGAACCCTATTCATCTTCCCACCTCCTAAATTTTTTTCTGAATCCATGATATCATATTGTTAACGAACAAAACGAACATTGACCTTTTCTTGAATTTATGATATCATATAGTCAACGAACTGAACGAACGGAGCGTATTCATGAAAATCGAAGCAGAGATTGTTTTAAAAGCGCCCTGTCAATGCGAGGCTCGGATTGACAACAGGCTGCCGTGGGAGATTCCAACAAAAGACAAGCGGGCGGTTGAATTTTGGGAACATCGCCGCCGCGCCGTCGAAAAAGGTTACGAACCGAGGGAGAAGTACTTAGCGCCATATTTATTTTGGGAAAAAACAAATCGCGGGAAAAGACTGGCAAACAATATTCACGCAGTGGTTTATGGGTTAAAAAAAGATGGTCTTGTAAATTTCTGGAATGAGTACGGGCCTTTGATAAAAGATAACCCGGCTCCAGTTAGCCAAATCATGAACGCTTTAGATTTTTTCAAGCTTGTTAGCGACCTATGGGAAAGTGCTGCCAGGCGTGACGAATTGAAGGTTCGAAGATTGCTATCACTTGAAGTTGCACAGCCTGAAGTTGAAGAATTTCTTGCTATATTCAATGGGCCGCCCCAATATTATCGGCTTTACTTGCATAATGGCAGTCCTATGTTGATGACGGAACATTCTCATGCTGTCCACGACGCGGGCCTTTACTTTCTCAAACTGCCAGCTCCAATACCCAGGGAAAGCTCAAAGCTGCCAGATTACATCAAAAAGGTTGTTAGGACAAATATTAGGCGCTATTTAAGTGTTTTGCGCAATTTTTCGCAGATAGAACCGCTCACCGGCAAACTTACGGTAACCCCGCCGGATGTTATGAGTGCCGCACTGTTTAGCCTGTGGGGGAGCATGAAGTCAAGGACGTTTGACAGGGTTAGATATCAGCAAAATCGACGCCAAAGGGGGGAGACGACCAAGGATGAGGCCCTCGCAAGATTCAGAATGCGAAGGGCGCGAGGAAAAATGTCCTCGGAGAATTATGACAAACTCAAGAATTACGCGGACAGGATTTATGGAGCGGATATGAGTAGGGACGAACTCGCAAATAAGCTTGAAGCTTATTTTAAGAGATATCTAAGGGAGGTATAATCCATGGCAGGTAGTCTTGAAAAACGCGGGCTGCGCTCATGGCGCCTAATTTATTCGGACAAGGGGCCGACCGGGCGGGTCAAGAAAACCAAAACCATCACCGTTGAGCAGACTTGCGAAAAGACAAGCTGCAAGGGTTGCGCAAAGATAAGCCGCTGCAAAATTCGCGGAGAAGTGGAGAAACAGCTTGCTTTATTTGTTGACGCAATCGAAAAGGGCGCTTTTATTTGCCCGGCGAAACTAACCTTTAGTGACTTTGTAGAGCGCTGGCTTCGGGACTATGCCGAACCGAACCTTGAGCCAAAAACTGTGCATGGCTACAAGGAAAAACTAACAAGGATCCTGGAGGCTATGGGACATTTACGGCTTGAGGAAATCAGGCCCAACCATCTGCTGGAGTTCTACGCCAACTTGCAGGAGGACGGCGTGCGGAAGGACGGCAAACCCGGGGGACTGTCCCCTAACAATATCCGGCATCACCACCGGGTAATATCCTCCATTTTGCAGTCTGCCATTCAATGGCAGGTTATAGCAACAAACCCAGCCGCCAGGGTTAAGCCTCCAAGGGTACCGAAATACCAGGCTAGATGCTATGATGAGCAAGAGGTTACGGCAATGCTCGCGGCCTTGGAGAACGAACCGCTAAAGTACCGGGTGGCTGTAGTGCTTGCGTTGGATACCGGAGTGCGCGAGGGTGAATTAATGGGTTTTGAATGGGATGACGTTGATTTTACGATTGGCACTGTCAGAATCAAACAGGCCAGCCAATACTTACCCGGCGAAGGTACGTTCACCAAGAAGCCCAAGACTGAAATGTCCGAGGATATATTAGCGGTATCCCCTTCGGTTATGGCTATGCTAAAACAGTACAAGGCCCACCAAGCACAAGAGCGATTAAAGGCGGGTGATCTGTGGCAGGGGTCAGACAGGCTTTTTACCACCTGGGACGGACGCCCAATGCATCCCTACACGGTTGGCAGCTGGTTTCCGAAGTTTCTCAAAAGACACGGCTTGCCGCACCTCAATTTCCACGGTCTAAGACATACCAGCGCCACTCTATTAATCAACGCGGGCGCTCCAGTAAAAACGGTGTCGGGTAGACTAAGACATGCCAAAATCGGGACAACAATGGACATCTACGGGCATTATCTGAAAAGTGCCGACCGGGATGCAGCTGATAGACTAGAGCAAGTTTTTCAGCGCATGAAAGGTAACGAGAAAACAAAAGCACAAAGCAAATAATGCGAACGACGGGGTGAGGTCGCAGACGCCTCTTTATGCAGGCAATTGTTAACCCAGTTACTGGCTATGGTTAACAGTTCCTGCCCGCAATAATTAAAATATAAAAAGAAACCTCCCGGGCGCCGTCCAAGATACCTCGGCCGTGCCCCATAATTAGCCCATGCAAAGTTACCCTGCGAGGTTCTGTTAGGCGTAATTGTGGCTTGTTTGTCCCCAAATTGTCCCCATTATGCTAACAGTTCTGCTGAAATACAAAAAGCTAATGCCCGCAAACCCTTGCAAACACTAGCTTTATCTGGCCTCCCGGGAGGGATTCGAACCCGCGGCCTACGGATTAGAAGTCCGTTGCTCTATCCAGCTGAGCTACCGGGAGATAAAATTGGAGCGGGTGATGGGAATCGAACCCACACGACTGGCTTGGAAGGCCAGGGCTCTACCATTGAGCTACACCCGCCCAGTATTATTATTATATTTACGCTTCATCTGAAGCGAACAATATTATTATACAGAAAAATGTTTATGAAGTCAAAAAGTTTTTTGGATATTTAGATGAGTGCCTGAAACAAAATAATTGTTATACATAATTTAACTTAGTAAATAAAGTTGGTGATTAAAAATGATTGAGCTTTTTACTCAAATTGCTAATATTATCAACGACATGCATGATATCATTTGGGCATTTTGCAAACATCTAGGACTTCCTTTAACGGATAAGGACTTGCATTTTTGGGTGATCGGCTTGCTAGGAGTATTTTTTTTTATACTCACTGACACCCTTTTTAAATGGCTGGCTAAATATAATATTTCTTGGATATCCTTTATCTTTACATTTACCGTTATATCTATTCTGGTTTTAAGCCTGGAGGTCCAACAGAAGCTGACGGGTCGCGGCGACATGGAACTGCAAGATATTGCGGCCGGTTTATGGGGTTTTGGAGTTCTACTGGCTATTTATCTAGTCTGCAGGTTCTTGATCAAATTTTTAATAATTTACATTAAAAAAAATGTAATGCATGAATAATGGTTTGATTAAGCTAACAAAGGCTCCGTCGGCACTGATTTTTACATGCGGCTTAAATCCGGCCAACTGACAACACATCCGCTTTTTTATTTAAGGTTTTTGCTATTCAGCCGATAATATGGTTAATTATGTAATAACCAGAGTTGTATATATCCGGAGCAAACTTTATTATAGGAGGACTGATTGTGAAAATACAAAGCGCTGCCATATCCATGTCCAGTCAACATACTTATAATGAAAGACATGTTCAGGAAGAGTCGCTAAGAATATGGATAGGCAATCAAAAACCGAACAGCGGGGGACAAATTGCACTTTCCGGACAGCTTCTTGAAATCGAAACGGATGTTTTGGAAATTTCAGACGAAGCTAAAGCAAGACTGTTGCAGGAAAGACAGATGCTGAAAGAGCAGTTGGAAAGTAAGAGCAATATACAGCGGTCTAGCGGTGAAAACATTGTTTATGAATTAAGCGAAGAAGATAAGCAGAGAATACGTATTATGCAAAGTATCCTGCAGGCGCTAACAGGTAAGAAGATTAAATTTGTTACACCGGAAATAATCAGGTTACCGTCTGCCAATACAGCTGCAAATTACAATCTACCAGGGTTGACTACCGTCACAGCAAGGCAGTCAGTGGGCTGGGGATTAGAATATAATTATCACGAAGCCCACTTTGAGCAAGAGCAAACCACCTTTCAATCCACCGGTACAATAAAAACGGCTGACGGTAAAGAAATAAGCTTTTCCTTGCAAATTAACATGCGGAGAACCTTCGCCTCACAGCGGGATATAAGCATAATAGCCGGCAACGCCGCAGCCGTAGACCCACTGGTGATTAATTTTGACGGCACAGCACCTTCGCTAACCAATAATAAAATTAGCTTTGACCTGGACAATGACGGGCAAACAGATCAGATTTCCTTCCTCTGTCCGGGCAGCGGCTTTCTCGCCCTTGATGAAAATGGCGATGGGATAATTAATAACGGCGGAGAGCTTTTCGGTCCTCAAAGCGGCGACGGCTTTGCAGATTTAGCCCGCTATGATTCCGACGGAAATCAGTGGATTGATGAAAACGACCCTATTTATGAACGTCTGCGCATTTGGACAAAGGATGACAACGGTAACGATGTATTATTTGCACTAGGTGAAAAGGGCATCGGAGCCATTTATCTCGGCAATATCAGCACACCCTTTACTTTAAAAGACAGTGCTAATGGGCTGCAGGGCCAAGTGCAAAGAACGGGTATATTTATAAAAGAGGACGGCAGCGCGGGTACTGTGCAGCATGTCGACTTAGTACGTTAGATGCTTGGCATTTCCAATTCACCAGGATAACTGGATTCTTATTCTGTCAAGCAAAAATTCTTCACCATGATTGTAAATGCATTATCGGTTCGGACTCACATGTGATGCAAATCACATTAGACAAGTGACGTTGATTACTGCATTCTTGGATAAAATTCCGGTAATATTTGCCCAGGAGGTGTCAAAAAAAATGAAGAATACCCTGGAGCAAACAGTACCGGGTTGGCATAATATGGTAATAAAAACACTGGTTACTTACCTATGTAAGATGAAAGGCGGCCGATGCACGTCACTGCCGATGTTCTCCATATCCGGCCTATTTGTTACGGCACTGGGTAGTTTTGCCGGTATCGGACTGGTGGCGATTTTATCGGACCATTACCATTTACCGCTTTTGTTGCCCTCTTTTGGCGCTTCGGCAGTATTGCTTTACGCTGCCTGTCATGTACCAATGGCTCAACCCAGAAACGTTGTCGGAGGTCACCTTATATCAGCTTTAATGGGGGTTACGGTGTATCAAGTATGCGGTGATGCTTGGTGGGCCATAGCCTTGGGTGTAACGTCGGCCATTGTAGCCATGACCTTAACCCGTACATTACACCCGCCAGGCGGAGCCACAGCCTTTATTGCTGTTTACACCGCCCAGGACTTCGGTTTTATTTTTTCTCCAGTTGGGCTAGGTGCCTTGTGCCTGGTTCTTATTGCATTGCTAGTAAATAATATATCAACCGAACGCAAATACCCGGACTACTGGTATTAATTTAGCTAAAAATCAATAATGGCATTTATCTACATAACAAAATCTTTATTAAACATAGCAAATAAACAAACTACTTTGGGAGATAATAAATAAGGAAACTAAACACATTAACATAAGGAGGAGTGATTACAGAAATGAATCAACACGTCCACTGCATCATTAATAATTGCCACTATTGGAAGGAAGGCAACAAGTGCCTGGCTAATGAAATTCTAGTAACCCCCGATGCTTTTGCATCAGAACAGCTGGATAGTATTGACGCCACCATGGCCAAACAACTAACCCCTGCGGCAGCGGATTCCTGCATGTCTACTTGCTGCAAAACTTTTGTCCCCAAAAGCTCCGCAAAAATAAATGCCGACAATATCACCAAAATGTCCTGACATTAACATTATAGAAAAGTACACAGGTTACAATAGTAGCCTGTGTACTTATTACAATCGTACCAAACTGTATCAAGTAATTTCCAAAATATAGTTTAATGGGTGTTGAGGAATCATGTATTTGTAATAATCCCTAACTTTCTAAAGAGTATCATATAAAAAGATGTACTAATCTAAACACCCTTTCAAATAATGACTATATAACTATTGAAAGAGCTTATATTTTTCGCACATAATATTTGCAGGGTAAAGTTATTTCAGTAAACAAATTTTGCACACTGTGGTTATATAGCTCCATTTCCATTGCACATGCTGTTCTTTGTAACGCCACGCAAAGGAAACAATTCGTCCCACCACAGTTTTTGCAAGTTTTGCAAGGGGTTTTCACAATATTAGTTTTCATGGTCTCACCTTCCATGATTAATTTTCATTTATTATCATATTTTATATGCAAAACACATGCCAAATAACAAACTGTCATTTGGATTACCAAAAATATTATTAAGAATAACAAAAAACAATAACAAGCCTCTTATCTGAAGCATCTACCCCATAAAAGGCAGGCAGAACCCAGCAAAACGCCTGCCTAATGCGCAATATTGAAGGTTCACAGAGAGGATAACAATACTTTTTAAATAATGTTACGCCGATATCTATGCAAAAACGCATAGGCTGCTTTATGTATCATTGGATAAACTTCGTTCAAACAAGAAATTCTTCAAATGCCTATATTGACTTAGCTACCTCATGCAATATTACATAACCTAATGCAATATACTATACCTTGCCTTGATAATTACTTGTTGCTTGTTTACTATTAAATCATCTATGCAGGATTACATACCCGATGCAAATATGCATACTATAAACCTGCACTGTTAGTCTGACACACTACAATCGTAATTTATTATGATGAGGCGACATACTTATTAATAATTGAATATCCAGGTTTTTTTTAGAAATCAGATTTATTTAGAAATCAGGCCACTAACTAGAATATCAGCAACGAATTCTAGAACCATTAAATTGAACATCATTTAGAGAGTATGCTAATAAATGGGTTTAAAATTAGTTTCTAGTCCTTGATAATATAAATTAAAAATGATATATTAATATTTGCGGTCAGATAAACTTTATATTGCGGGCGTGGCGGAACGGCAGACGCGCTGGACTTAGGATCCAGTGGGGCAACTCGTGGAGGTTCAAATCCTCTCGCCCGCACCATTGATAAATCAAGCCCTCCGGGATTTCGGAGGGCTTTTAGTTTTAGTCACATATCCGAGGAAAGCGCGGTGTCATCATCACAATGAAACCTCAACTTCCCCGTAAAATAACTGAATATCCTTTTCAGGCAGCGGGCGACCTGGAGCTTTAACGCTTCTAAGTATCCCTTGATAGCTTCGTGGGCATTCTCCGGGACTTCCTGGATAGTATCCCCTTCAGTTATGCAACCGGGCAACGACGGCACGAGTGACAGCGTTGATATATATGGCTACGCTATGCAGACCATCCCGATGAAATTGTCTGGTCTAACAGCTAAGTTGAAATGAATAAATCAGGCCTTGACAGGAGAGAATTTTTGAATATGCTGCCCTATCAGCCAAGACTGATAACCGCCCCGAATTTCAGCGGATGGTGAAGGACAGATAGTGAAGGACACTTGTTTGATATGGTGCTTGTGTGGAAGTTAGACCGCTTCGTCCGAAACCGCCACGACAGCGCATACAATAAAGCTACTTTGGGAAAAACCGGTGTAAAAATGGTATCGGCTGCCGAAAGCATAGCCGAGGACAGCACCGGCATTTGTGGAGGTTGAGTTTATGGATGACTTTACAGAAAAAGATATGGAGGAAGCGCTCCGAGCCATAACTTCAATGATTAGCAGGGCTGAGAAAGCAAAAGAGAAATTTGCGCAAGGTACTTCTCAGTATACGTTAAAAAAGAACAGGCTTAAAGCCCTTCATATAGCTTCATCACTGATATCAAAAGGATTAGCAGAGAGTGACGCTGTGGATTGTTATACCGAAGAAGATTTGAAAAATGCGCTTGCACCAATCACTTCTCTGATTAGCAAATCTGATAAAGCACGAGCAAAATTAGCGCAAGGCACTTGGCAGCATACGATGCTTAGTAATAATCTCAAAGCACTCTATATAGCTTTGCCATTGTTAACGAAGGCATTGAGCGAGACAAGTGCCGAGACCAGATAGAGTAACACCGTATTATACGACATAATGCGAAGCAGCCAAATTCCAATTTATTGGTTATGTTGACTGGAAACAGAATAAATAATATGCTTTATACCGCGCCTGACGTTATGTCTAAAAAATGATGCCAGCGCTAACAGAATTAATATACTCATCCCGGAATCCCCTACTGGACATTTATTGAATTATAAAACCATTTTTTATAATATGCTGCATGCCGCAATAAGATACTAATAAATGCATCTTCCCGGACTTAAACAATATCTTTTTACATCCGCTGTCACGATCTGGCATTTATTGTTTGTCACCTAGTTGACAGAATTCGGTTTTTCAATAATATAGTATTATAAACATATGCTCCTTTTCTATGTTTTATATATTTTTTTGTTACCCCCATGGTGGGGTATTTTTTCGCCGGGGTTTCTGACAACCAATATGCGTATATTTATACAATATATTTCCATATTTTTATTAAACTATTAGTTTTCTGTTTCCAGACTTAAGAATATGAATAAAATTATAAGATAATTCTTTTCTTTTAAGATGAATTAACATATAATTTATTTATGCTCAAAACATTATTTCGTTTATTTATAGATAGTGAAATTTTTGTCTAAGTATAACATAAGAATGTATGCAAACCCGCCAAGTTAAAATTCATTAACCTAATCCTAATGGCTCAGATTAATTTCTTGATTTTTTAAATTAATTAGTTAAATATATTAAAATTGTTCTTTTGTTATGAATTACTGTGCATTACGAGCATTTTTAAAAAAGTTAAATATTAATCTATTTAGGAGGGGGGATTTAAATGAGTTTCATTGACGCAGAAAAAAGACAATTCTTTAATGAAGTCAGGGAAAAAAGCGGACAGCCCATTGAACTGTGCTACCAATGCCAAAAGTGTGCTTCGGGCTGTATTGCTACGGGATTCGCAGATTATTACCCCAATGAAATTATCCGTTTAGTACAGCTGGGCCAAAAAGAACGCGTATTAAACTGCTCCAGCATCTGGATTTGCTCTAGTTGTGAAACCTGTGGGGCTCGGTGCCCCAATGACATTAATGTTGCCGAGGTAATGGATGCCCTGAAAGAAATGGCCATTGCGGCCGGTATAGTTAAAGAAAAGAACATCAATTTGTTCCATAATGTATTTTTAAACTCAGTGCGTTCTCATGGCCGGGTACATGAAACGAGTATGATGGTCATTTACAAGATAAAAAGCGGCGATTTATTCTCTGATATGGGTGTTGGAATGGAAATGTTTAGAAAGGGTAAGATGCCGATATTGCCACACCGTATCAAAGCCAGGGGCAGAATTAAGGACATATTCAGCAAAACAGCTCACTAATTTATAAATATCGGCAATCTATATAAACAGCTATTAAAGGAAAGGAGTTACATAAATTGAAACTTTCCTATTTTCCCGGATGTTCTTTAGGGTCCACCGCTAAAGAATACGATATGTCCGCCCGGATCGCCTGTCAGGCACTGGGTATGGATTTGGTAGAGCTCAATGACTGGGTCTGCTGTGGAGCAACGTCTGCTCACAGTACCAACCACCTGTTATCTGTAGCCCTGCCGTCACGTAACGTGGCACTGGCCCAGGAAACGGGACTGGATCTGGCTATTCCTTGCTCGGCTTGCTACAGCCGGGTAAAAAAGGCTGACTATGTCTTACGCAATGATGATGATATGCGTAAAGAAATTGAAAGTATAGTAGATTTTAAATATAACGGAAATATTAACGTCGTTTCATTGCTGGAGGCCATAACCAACCAGATAGGTACGGATGCCATCGCCAAAAGGGTACAAAAGCCTTTAACAGGACTTAAGGTAGTTTGTTTCTATGGCTGTCTTTTGGTCAGGCCCCCTAAAGTAACCAATTTTGACAATCCTGAAAACCCCATGTCAATGGACAGGATAGTGAAGGCATTGGGTGCCGAGCCTATTCCCTGGTCATACAAAACAGATTGCTGCGGTGCTAACCTGGGCTTGACTTCCACCAAGGTTGTACAAGGTATGGTTAACCGTTTAATTGAGGCGGCCAAAGAGGTGGAGGCAATGGCTATCGTTACCTCGTGCCCGCTATGCCAATCTAATTTGGAGATGCGGCGCAAAGAAAGAGGCACCGACCTGCCGGCCTTTTATTTTACCGAACTGATTGGCCTGGCACTGGGACTGAAAGAAACTAAAAAATGGCTCAACTTGCATTTAATTAACCCCAACCCGCTGTTACAGTCATTGTCTCTGGCGGACTAAATTTTGTGATGGAGGTCTGGACTGATTGTGAATAATAACAATTCCGATCGCAAAAATAGCGGCAAAAAAGTTGGCTCCGTGCTGATTGTCGGCGCGGGCATCAGCGGTATGCAGTCCGCCCTGGACCTGGCGGAGGTGGGGTACAAGGTATATATCGTGGAAAAATCACCGGCTATCGGCGGACGTATGCCTATGCTGGACAAAACCTTCCCCACCAATGACTGCTCCATGTGTATCCTATCGCCCAAGCTGGTGGAATGCGGCCGCCACCGCAATATAGATGTATTGACCTGTTCTGATGTAATTGGTCTTTCCGGAGAAGCCGGCGACTTCACTGTACAAGTTAAAAAGCGGCCCCGCTACGTGGACCTCGACAAATGTGTGGGATGCGGCTCTTGCGCCGAGGCTTGTCCGGTAAAAGTATCCGATGACTTCAACCAAAATCTGGGTAACCGCAAAGCCATCTACAAGCTTTATCCCCAGGCGTATCCCAACGCCTACATGATTGACGCCACTAAATGTTTGAAAATGAAAAACCCCAAAGCCTGCGGTAAGTGTATCAAGGTCTGTCAGTCCAATGCCATTGATCATAACATGCAGGAAGAAATAGTTTCCTTAAATGTTGGCGCGATAATAATGTGCCCGGGCTATGATTTATTTAACGCCCAGTTGCGGGGTGAATACGGCTTTGGTGTGTATGAAAATGTGCTCACCAGTCTGCAGTTTGAACGCATGCTGAGCGCCTCGGGCCCATACGAAGGTCACGTGCAAACAGCCGGCGGCAACACCCCCAAGAAAATTGCCTTTATTCAGTGTGTAGGTTCCAGGGATGTATCTTTGTGCAACGGCTATTGCTCTTCAGTGTGCTGTATGTACGCCACCAAAGAGGCCGTTATTGCCAAAGAACACGTGCCTGGTCTTGATTGCACCATTTTCAATATGGACATTCGAGCCTTCGGTAAAGACTACGAGAAGTATTACAACCGGGCCCAGGACCAATATAATGTGCATTACATCAAGAGCATGATTTCATCGGTGAAGGAACTGCCCAAAACCAAGGAATTACGGGTACGCTATCGCACTCCGGAAGGTATGCAAGAAGAAGATTTTGAAATGCTGGTACTGTCCGTGGGCCTTAAACCCTCACAGGATGCCGTGGGTCTGGCCGGGATATTGGGTATTGAACTAAACGACTACAATTTCTGCCAGCTCAAGGAACTGTCCGGCGTGCAAACTTCCCGTGAAGGGATTTACGTAGCCGGTGTATTCAGCGGTCCAAGAGATATACCCGAGACTGTAATGCAGGCCAGCGCAGCCGCCGGAGACACTGCGGCTTTATTGTCCTCGGTGCGCAATACCGAAGTAACCGAAATGGAATTCCCCGCGGAAAGAGATGTCAGCGAGGAAGAACCGCGTATCGGAGTGTTTATCTGTCACTGCGGAATTAACATCGCCAGTGTAGTGGATGTACCCGCTGTGGTAGAGCATGTGAAAAAACTGCCTTACGTGGTTTACGCCACCAATACTCTGTATGCCTGTGCCCAGGACAGCCAGGCGGCCATGAAGGATCTAATCGCGGAACACAAGCTTAACCGCATTGTAGTAGCCTCCTGTAGTGTCCGCACCCACAAGCCACTGTTCCAGGAGACCATGAAGGAAGCGGGATTAAACGCCGCTTTGTTTGAAATGGCCAATATCCGTGACCAATGTTCCTGGGTACACCAGAAGCAGCCTGAAATAGCTACCATTAAAGCCAAAGATTTGGTAAGTGCGGCCGTGGCCAAGGCAGCCACACTGTGTGCAGCTAAAAATGTGACGGTTGGCGTAACAAACACCGCACTGATAATCGGCGGCGGCGTGTCCGGTATGACTTCAGCACTAAGCTTGGTGGACCAGGGCTATAGTGTGCATCTACTGGAAAAAAGCGACCGGCTGGGCGGTATGGCACTGCGTATTCATGAAGGGTTTAACGGCGAAAACATACCTTCCTTTGTGCAGCAGTTAATTAACAATGTAGAAAACAACCCGAGCATTAATTTATATACAAACACTGATATAGAAGAGGTATCCGGTTATACCGGCAATTTTAAAACCAAGCTGACCACCGGGCAGGTGTTGGAGCATGGTGTTTCCATCATTGCCACCGGTGGTGATGAGTCCAAGCCCACCGAATATCTTTACGGCGAAGATAACCGGGTCATGACCCAGCTTGAGCTGGACGAGGCCATCGCTAATAACGACCCCCGGATCAAATCAGCCGAGAATTTCGTAATGATCCAGTGCGTGGGTTCCCGGGAGGAAAATCGGCCTTACTGCAGCCGCATTTGCTGTACCAAGACAATGAAACTGGCTTTAAAAATAAAAGAAATAAACCCCGATGCTTCCATTATTGTACTGTACCGGGATATCCGTACCTACAGCTTCTATGAGGACTATTATCGGGAGGCCCGGGCCAAGGGTGTAATCTTCTTCCGCTACGATGTGGATAATAAGCCTAAAGTAGAGCTGGTAAGCGTAGACGGCCAGAACAAGCTGCGAGTGACCGCTACCGATCATATTATGGGCGAAACATATGATATTGAAACCGATATACTCACTCTGGCCGCGCCTATCGTACCGTCCGAGTCCAATATGCACATATCGCAGCTGTTTAAAGTGTCCCTGAATCCGGATAATTTCTTCCAGGAAGCCCACATGAAGCTGCGCCCGGTAGACTTTTCCGCCGACGGTATTTATATGTGCGGACTGGCTCATGGTCCCAAGTCCATTGATGAAAGCATTGCCCAGGCCAAAGCGGCCGCAGGCCGGGCCACCAGTATTTTAAGCCACGACAAGCTGGAATCCAGCAGCGTGGTAGCGGTGGTTAACCCGGACCTTTGCGCAGCTTGTCTGACCTGCGTGAGGCTATGCCCCTTCAAGGCACCGCGCATTAATGAAAATCATGTGGCTGAAATAGAGGCGGTCGTTTGTCAGGGCTGTGGTACCTGCGCCGGCGAGTGCCCCAACAAGGCTATTACTCTGCAAAGCTACAGCCATAAACAGCTAACTGCTCAAGTACGGGGCATATTTAACCAACCCCAGCCGTAAATTCGCGATCGGCAATGATTTTATTTGATATATTAAAATTCCTCCCACTACGGGGGGATTTTTTCTATTTATTTACCGTTATTTTCATAGCATTTCAGCAAGTCTACCGGGCAAATATAAATACAATCTAATAATAAGGAGGGTTATAATGGCCGCAGAACTGGGAGCACACGAGATTATGCAATTGCATGAAGTTTTAACAGATACTATTGACGGTATCAACCAATTTCATCTTTACCGTCCCCATGTGCAAGATCCGCAGCTGCGTACAGTATTAGACAATCAAATAGGTTTTATGACCCAGGAATATAACAATATGGTGCAGACCGTGCAGCAGCAGAAAAGAAGTGAAGCAGTTCCCTACCGCAGGGTTAAAAATACTTCTCCGGCGTATGGATTAAAAAACCCCTCACCTAATGCACCCAATATTTCACCTGACGAAATGGACGATAGGGATGTAGCCAGCGGTATGCTGGGTTGCCATAAAGCATCCGCCAACCTCAAAATGATGGCGTCATTGGAATTTGCCGACCCCACTTTAAGAAGAATGCTCCAGCAGGGTGCTATAAACTGCAGTGAACAGTCCTTTGAGGTGTGGAATTACATGAATCAAAAAGGCATGTACCAGGTACCGACCATGAAACCAATGACCACCAACACTATGATTAATACATTTGGTATGGCGCAAATACCACAGCTTAGCTAAAACCGAACCCAAAAAAAAGGACAGCCAACTTTGCCGCTGTCCTTTTTTACCCGCTCCAAGCAGCTTCTCCTATCTAAAACAAAAGACAATATCAACCACGCTTAGATTCATTATCCCAGGCGGCCATATAAGCAGTCATATCCCGTTCACTGAACAACACAAAGCGGATTAGCTCAGGCGGAACATATTCACGCGCAAATTCACGCACCACAGCTGCTGCGATAGCCGCCGCTTGGTCAATAGGGTAGCGGTAGGCCCCCGTGCTGATGGAAGGGAAAGCAATGCTTTTAATTCCTATTTCCCGCGCCAACTGCAGGCAATTGTTATAGGCATCCCTCAGCAGAGCCGCCTCATTGTAGTTGCCTCCATGCCACACCGGTCCTACGGTGTGAATAACATAGCGTGCGGATAAATTACCCCCGCCGGTGATTATCGCCTGGCCTGTAGGACAGCCACCCTGACGGGCTCTGATTATCTTACATTCCTCAAGTATCTGCGGACCACCGGCACGATGAATGGCGCCATCCACACCGCCACCTCCCAGCAGGCTGGAATTAGCCGCATTTACGACAGCCTCGGTATCCTGCCCGGTAATATCACCGCGTATAATTTCCACCCGGGTTTTGTTAAGCATAAACTGCATTTTCTTACCTCCTTTACAATCTTGACCATCTATATTTATTTAGGGCTCACTCATAAGAATGGTTTTCCAATCTTAATCCCCGATAACGCCCTATATCTTACATATCTGCCATATATTTTCCCATATGCAGCCGAAATTGTATTTACTTGAACAACAGATAATTATACAATTAGGCTAGTCGAGGCTAGAAAGGAAGTGACCAACAAATGCATGAAAACAGATCAGATATCAAAGGGGTATTATACAAGCCTGAAACAGGCGAAATTTGGGTGACCAACCATTTTAACCAGCCGCTCTTAATGAAAGAATGGGCTTGACTGTGCGATACAAAAAAGGCCCAGGGTTGGGCCTTCCTGCCAATCAACGACGCACATGAAATGTTAACCCAAATTGAAGGTAAATGGTATGTGAAAGAGCAGTACCGGCAACTCCAACCACCGCCTCTTATTTGCCCTTTATAATTTTTCTGGCGGCCACGGCGCCCAGCACCCCCACGGCAACGCCGCCGGTCATACTTAAATTCTCCGAAAGGCCTGCCTCGGTGGCTAAAAGGTAATACACAGTCACCGACGCAAACACAGTCAGTATCATTGGGAAAAAAGTTTTACTCATTTTTATCCCGCCCTGCATTAATAGTAAGACTTACAGTCGCTGCCCGAAGTCTCATGGACAGCGGCTAACACTATATATACCGGTCATTTTTATCTCGTAAGACCAATACCAAACATCAGCTGGTCCGTTATTACCGCCTTTGTTTTACAAATTCCAGTACCGCCCCGGGCATCTGTTCACGGTCTGCCACGGTAAGATGTCTTATCCGGCGCTCGGCAAGTCCGCTAAGGCCCGAAGGTACGGGCAGACCGCTGAAATCAGACAGCATCTGCAGCAGTGCAAACTCGTCCCGGCCCGCTGTACGTTCCTCGCCCAGCAGCGCCTTAGCCACGCTGGCGTTAAATTTAAATGGGCTGGCCGTGGACAACACCACGGTGGGCCGGTCATCACCGGTACTATGGCGGTAAAGGTCATACACATGCAGTCCCACCGCCGTGTGAGTATCCACCACATAACCGTACCGGCGATGGGTTTCTTTGATGGATGACATAGTAGCGGCATCGTCGGCGTAGTCCGACCAGAACAGTGCCTGTATCTGCTCCCGCGTGCTGTCATCCACCGTATAACGACCTTTAGCCGCAAGATCGGCCATCCACTGCCGCACCTTGGACGCGTCATGACCGGTAAGCTCATAAAGCAAGCGCTCCAGATTACTGGAGATAAGTATGTCCATGGAGGGGGAGATGGTTCGTTTAAAATCGCGATTGCGATCATAAATGCCGCTGGCAATGAAATCAGTGAGCACATTATTTTCGTTAGCGGCGCATACCAACCGATGCACGGGCAAGCCCATCTGCCTGGCGTAAAACCCTGCCAGTATATTGCCGAAATTGCCCGTGGGCACCACGAAGTTAACGGCCTCGCCAAACTGCACATGTCCCCGTCTTACAAGATCCGCGTAAGCCGAGAAATAATATACTATCTGGGGCGCCAAACGTCCCCAGTTGATAGAATTAGCTGAGGAAAACTTATAGCCGCACTCTGCAACGGCCTGCTGCATAGCTACGTCGCCAAATATAGCCTTAACACCGCTCTGGGTATCGTCAAAATTGCCCCGAACGGCATAAACGCCTACATTTCCGCCCTCCTGAGTAACCATTTGCATTTTTTGTACTTCACTGACCCCTTTTTCCGGGTAAAATACCATGATAGCGGTGCGGGGCACATCTTTAAAGCCTTCCAGCGCGGCCTTGCCGGTATCGCCCGAAGTAGCCACCAGTATGAGAATACCCGCACTCTCCCCTGTTTTTTGCATAGATGTTACCAGTAAGTGGGGCAGTATTTGCAAAGCCATATCCTTAAATGCACAGGTTGGCCCATGCCAAAGTTCCAGCACACTCAGCCTTGTGTCCAATTCAGCCAGCGGAGCCACCTCGGGGTGATCGAAGCTGTTCGCATTGTAGGCATGGTCTATTGAGCAGCGAATTTCGTTCGAGGCAAAGTCAGTCAAATAAGGTCCAAGTATTTTATCAGCCCGCTGCTGATAGGACATGCCAACCATATCCTGAATATCTTTCATAGACATCATTACCCGCTCAGTAGGCACAAATAACCCACTGTCGGGAGCAATACCCAGTTTAATAGCCTCTGCGGCGGGCAGCGGCCCGTATTCTCCTCTGGTGCTTGTATATAACATAAATAACTCCTCCCGCCAATTAATTGCTTATATCCTTATTACATTAAACAACAAAAGAACTATTACAGTCAATTAAGTTAAAGAACCTTAATGCGTTCATCCATATCCATAATCGCACTATTGGCCCATATAAATAGCCGGTAATTCGCATTATAGGGAATCACCGACTGTTCGTATCTATACGGTCCTGACAGTATACGGTTACAAACACATCCGACAGCATTAAACACCGGTTTGTCTTTTAAGGGTTGACCAACCCAAAAGGTCATAGACAAATCAGTAAGCAAAAAACGCTTCGATAAATTGAGATAAGGCGAATATTACCGCTAAAACCGCCCAGACTCCGGTCAGCACCTTTGTTAAAACAAGCCCAACCAAGAAAAGTCCAATTATACTCCTAATAATTCTATCGGTATTGCTCAAGTTGCGCTGCCAATCCAAATGCATAATATCAATCCTTTACAGCCATATTTTTATAATTTTTTGATCTTGTTGGGATTCGGCCTTAAAACAAACTCAACACCTTTGTCCTGATCTGTCCAAAAGGATGTAAGGCGGTAGCCCTGGTTTAACAATCCACGGCATTCATCTATCGCCTGTTCAATATTTGTTAAAAACACCTCTCCGGAAATATCCCCTATATTCGGTGTATTATCTATATACACTGTTTTATCATCCCGCCCCGCACCATTATTTGACCGGATAACCCTTACTTCGGACAATAGAGAACACCGCTCCTTTCGATGCCGGAATATGATTGTCCTATTCACTTATCCTGAAAATAGCAGCAGGTAATTTTCATCCTTCTGCTGGTGCCGCGTTAGCGGCATGGATGTCTATATACTAAATATTATTATATCTAACTGCTTTCGTTATTACTCTTCGCCCGCAGCAGGTTCCCATTTACCAAACACCTGCCCGCAGCGACAGCCGTAGGTTACATAGTGATAACGCAAATTTTCCTCGATGCTTAAAATACGCACACTGCTTTTGTATGTATATATACAATCGCCACAGCCGGGACATTTATCTCCATTAATAACATTTTTAGCTTTAATTAATGACCATCTGGACTCCTTGGCAGCGTATACATAATAATCAGCAAAGCTAAATTTGGTGATATGGTAACGGTCCAGTATGGCCCGTATAGTCTTCAGCATTATCTCCCTGGTCTTACCGGTTTGAGTAAATAAAAAAGTGTCTACGGCGGCCCTCATGACATGCTGATCATCGGTAGTGGGAAATTCCAATATATTGGCTGTCTGCATGTTCTGTCCTCCATTAAAATCTATTTTCTATTGTACATTATTAATTGACAATTTGGGTAGATTTAATACATTAAAAACCGGCTTACTTTTAATCGTTTGCTTAATATTCTGGCAAATAACAGCGAAGGAGTGTTATAATTGTTTAGCAGATCCTGCAAAAGAAACTAATTAAAGCCGAGGGATTTTCCATCAAATTTAATAAAGCAGAGCAGCATCCGATCAGTGGAATGAAATCCGGTTTTTAAATAGCCGATTTCAATCTTGCAATAGAAAAGGAGGTAAACCAGCATATTTTTCCTACGATCGTCGGGAATATTTACTTTGCTGGGTTTTATTTATGCAAAACAGCCTGAAAAAAAGCAGTCATAAGCTGCGCCCGCTAAGCAGGTCCAAGTTATATGATTTAATTGCCACCGCCCGGGGCAGCACCCCGGCGGACCTTTTTATAAAAGACGGCACAGTAATAAATGTATACACCGGAGAATTGCTGACCGCCAATGTGGCAGTGAAAGGCAGGCATATTGCCTACGTAGGCAGCTCCGACAGCATGATTGGTGAAGGCACAGAAGTTCACAGCGCTAAGGGACAGTACCTTTGCCCGGGTTATATCGAACCGCATGCCCATCCCTTTCAAACATATAACCCGATTACCCTTGCAGAAAAGGTGATGACCCTGGGTACCACCACGCTGGTGTGTGATAACTTATTTTTCTTTATGAACATGAACGACACCAAGCTGGCCGAGCTGTGGCAGGAATTCGCCACACTGCCCGTAAAATTATTGTGGAGCGTGCGCCTGGACCCTCAGACCTATTCCCGGCGCAGGATGGAACGTTTTGACCCGCAGACTGTTGAGCGGTTGCTGAATACGCCACTGGCCCGGCAGGTGGGTGAGTTGACCGACTGGCCGTCGCTGATAGCGGGACAAGAGCAAATGCTGGACAATATCCTCACGGCGGGCCGGCTGGGCAAAAGGGTGGAAGGACACGCGCCCGGGGCATCCGTTAAGACTCTGAATGCGCTGGCTGCCGGAGGTATAACAGCGGACCACGAGAGTATCACCGGGGAAGAGGCGCTGCGCCGACTGCGACTAGGCATGTACGCTACACTGCGACATAGTTCGCTGCGCCCCGACCTGCCCCGGTTAATCCAAGAATTACTGGCTTCGGGTGTTAACCTATCCCGGATTATGATCACTACCGATGGCGTAACACCGCCCACCATGCGGCATGGCTTTACCGATGCTATTTTGCGTTTAGCCATGCAAGCCGGACTGCCTCCGGTGGATGCCTACCGCGCGGCTACACTGAATCCGGCTGTTTACTACGATATGGACGATGAATTGGGTGGTATTGCTCCGGGTCGCCTGGCTGATATATTGTTCTTGTCTGACCTCACCAACCCCACACCCGTTAAGGTGCTGGCCGAAGGCCGGTGGATGGCCGACAACAACCGGTTACTAGTGGAGCTTCCACAGCCCAATTGGCGGCACTACCACATAAAACCTGTAGCAGGCTCCGCTGCCAAGTTAACCCCGCACGATCTGATCCCCGTGGTAAGTGAAGTCCCACATAAAGAGTGTATAATAAATGAGACTGCACTTGAGGTAAGAGAAAGGACACAAAAAGAAAAGCATCCGACACACGAAAAGGATATGCAACTTATTGCATCAACAGCTATTTTTCCCGTAATGCACCTGATCAACCCGGTAATAACCCGGCGACGCGACATAGAACTACCTGTAGAAAACGGTTATTTAGACATATCGGAGCACCGGAATATTGTTTATGCCGCCCTTTTAAACCGAGAGGGAAATTGGGTAACCAATGGTCTACTGAGCAACTTCGCTGATAGCCTGGATGGACTGGCCTGCTCCAATACCATCACCGGTGACATACTGACCCTGGGCAATGACCCGGTCTGCATGCTGCAAGCCATTGAGCGCATGTATGATATGGGCGGCGGTCTGGTAGTAACGGAAAAAGGCAGCATCATCTATGAGTTGCCTCTGCCGTTGGGCGGCATTATGAGTCCATCACCCGTAGATAAATTAATTGACCGCTGTAGTACACTCTACAAACTGCTGGCTGAACGGGGACACGTCCATTACGACTTACTATATACGCTATTATTCCTATCCGCCACTCACTTGCCCGAGCTGCGTCTGTCTCCAAGTGGCGTGTTATCCGTAAAAGATAAAAAGCTACTGGTACCGGTGAAAAAGACAGGCAGAAGTTTGTAATTTGCCAAAATGCTGGTATACTAGCCTTATACGATCAATTTGGGGCCTTAATTTATAAAATTATGAGCAGATATGGATTATACCTTATATCTTTTACGTTGGCACGAAAGGAGCGAAAGCCTGGTCAAGAAATCTAGCTGAATATATTTACGCGAAAAATCAGTTAGTTTTTTTTGGATCAGGTATTACAATTATGCTGCATAGTGGAAAATTGACAGGCATTTTGTCCGGGATGGAGCAAACCTCATGCAAAGATATGGTGCTGGGTAAGCCTATGGTAGTACAGGATACCACGCTGTTGCCAATTATATCGGTGTCCACCGCCTACGGTGGCACCACTTCACAACAGGGCGCGGGAGGCGGGGGCATTCGCCTGGACCCGGTGGCGATAGTGGCCGTAAAAGAAGATATCATCAATGTTTTTTCCTTGCGCCCCGGTCAGACCGTGAGTCCACTGGAGAACCTGGCATCACTGATACCTGAAATATTATCCGCTGCACAAATAAAACGTGATACTGAGGAGCAGGGCAACCGGCGGACCAGCCAATGACTGCAGCAGACCCGCGATTAAAGCTAGGGTACTACATTTAATCATAAAACAAGGTGATGCATGTATTGCCATTAGAAGGTTCAGCTCCGAAAGAAATTTTCTCAGTGACCTCTTATGTCCCAAGAAAGGAATGAGAATTATAATGACCGATATAATAAACATGGAAAACCTGCGTCTGGAAAAGATACTGCGCGAGCTTTACAATGCCCAAAAATGTACGTTTTTTTTGGAAAATGCAATGGATAAAATTATGAACCAGTTTTCACTTTCAGAACAACAAGCTATAGAATTAGCCAAAATACTGATGGATAAGAACCTTATCTCCACTAATGCCTTTTTACCGGCTACATTCCTACGTCCCCAACATATTCGCAGTTTTCCTATTGTTCTTACTGCCAAGGCCATAGCAATCCTTAAAGAAGGCACCACAGACCGGTAGGCAACTTTAGCTCAATTAAACTACTGCAAGTAACCAGATCAATAATCCGACACAGTCTGTTTCAATTTTGATTATACATTATAGAAACGAGGTGCTGTCAATTCCATATCGAGAGATTATTTTGCCATTGAAATGCTTTGCCACACTTGCAATGACATTTGTAAAGCCACACCCGGGAAAAGCTCGGCAGAACCAGCAAAAAATTCACATTAATTAGATTACCAGGCACTTCGCGAATGCGAGGTGCTTTTTTTAACATAGTATTAGTCTTAGTTAGGTTAATAAAAAATTATAATTACATTAACTTTTTTAAATCAGGGACTAACAAAACGTTCATTTTCCGGTATAATGAGTCAAAGGAGTGAAGCCATGATTAATGTTATCCAACGCCACTGGCTTACCACTGTACGCTTTGATTCACCTCCCCCAGGTAATGAAGCTAAAGTTAATACAGATGCCGCAGTAATCACAGAGCACCAGCGAGAGCACGCACACTTAAATAGCGCTCAAGCTGCGGAGTTGGATGCGTTCCGGCAACAAAAAACCGGATATATTAACGCTCAAACAGTGTATTGCGGTACCGACTGCGAGATTAGCACACGGTTGCAGGTGGACCCAATTAGCTTTAAAATCATGGATGCCGCTTGGGAAAACCACTCCCCGCCTGTAGCTATTACAAATGTCCCCGGCATGCGTGGCATTGAGGCCTACTTTAACTGCGGTCCGGCAATTAAAGAAGCGCTGGCTGGTCTGGGGCCTTTTCTCCGCGCCCTGTTTTCCGAAACAATACGCGGCATTATCCAAGCTGAAACATTTTTATTTAAGGAACGAGGTTTTGCTTCGGCTTCCGATTACAGTAAGTATTGGGAAAAGTTTTATGCCAATTCCTGCCGCTATTACAGCAACCTTGACAAAGTCAGTCAAAGCTGGGATGATTATGCTTGTTACATGCGTTCCGGCAACCTATTCAACCGATTTAAATCATATTCAGTTTACGCAACACCAGATTTCAGTTATCACGTTATTGCCACATTTAGCGATTCTTTTCACGAATTAAGCATTGAATTGGATATCGAAAAAAATATGGTAATTACCGGTGCCGGTGGCACATTACTGCGTGCGCCGGATAAAATTTGTAAAGAAGCCGCCGTATTTCTGCAGCAATTACCCGGTCATACCACAACCAGTCTCAGTAAAAAGCAAGTAGCCGCTCTATTAGGTAAGGGTAACGGCTGTGTACACATTATTGATACTGTGTATGACGCACTTGCTTCAGTTGGTATGGCGGCCAATCGTCATGCCGGCTGAGATATTTTATTTGTTTTTGCCACAGGAATTATTTAACAATCGGTTTAAGGTTTAAATTTCTCTACATGAGGTAAAATAAGGTAAATTGAGGTGATGATAAAATGAACAATAAAAGGATGGATTACCGAATAAACTTTCGTGACAACTGTCAAATCATCAGCATTGAAATAACTTGCTGTGAAAAACATATCGGCGAGATTCGTTATAAGGATGGAGAATCCAAGCAATGTCCGGATTGCGGGGCTGTGCATTCCATCAAGATCCAGCATAATCATTTCCACCTGACCCGCAGCAAATAAATCATGTTGCCTTACAAGGGGGGGATATAGCAAAGTGGCAGGAGCCGACAATAAAAAGACCGGGGCTGCCGAATCCGGTGAGTTTTATAAACCCTACCGGATTAAGCCGGCGGAGGTTTATGTAGAACCTAACCCAAATATTTGCAATCCCAAGGATAAACCCACAAAGTGAGCGGCACCGCCGCTCTTTTTTCTTAGGAGGCTGCATCTGCACCGCAACACTACTTTAAGCGTTAGCTCAACTAAAGCCGGCCTTATCGATCGGCATGACCGGCGGTATCTATATTAAACCATTATTCATAAAAATATTACCAACCGTTTGATAAGAAAGAAAAGGATAGTATGTTAGCACGGCAGAATATAAAATAATGCGGAGGTGATTGTATGGGCTTTATCCAAAAAATGGCTGAGGGTGCCAAACAGCTCGGCGACCGGGCCAAGGATTTTAGCGGTCTAGCCGGCGAGAAAGCCAAGGATATTACCAAAAAGTCCTCAGAGCTTATTGAAATAACCAAGACGAAGCACGAAATAAGGAAGCTGGAAAGAGAAATGGAAAATAACTTGGCCGGAATTGGTGCATTGTATTATCAGCAACAATCGGGTCAAGACAACGCAGCGGATGAATTGGCAAGGTTACTTGATGCCACACGTGAACTGGAAAAGGAAATGAAGGAGCTGGAGGAACAGATTGGTCGCCTGCAGCCGGAAGCACCTATTTGCACGGATTGCGGCATAGAGCTGCCGGCCGGTGGCAAGTATTGTAGTTACTGCGGCAAACGAATAGTGGATTAATAAGCCGATATTTTATAAAAGCCAACCCCCCGAAAGAGAGGTGGTTACAAATGAAGCAAGATAGGGAATTAGCCCTGGAATTTACTGATCAGACCCAGGCCATGATTAATGAATTAAGTCGTAAAACCGGCCAGCCACAGGAGGTAGTGGTAGAAACCATTATCTACGAACATTTAATGCACCAGGTACAGTTTATTGAAAAGCAAGCTGCCGAATCCGGCAAAACCGTGCAGGAAATATTGAACCAACGTTTTGTTGAACTATTGGAATTCATGTTGAAAAACGAAAACGTCAAATAGTTACGGACATAGCTATTGTTAGCACCCCGGCGGATTGACACCGGGGTGCACTTTTTTATTCTTAAATTATAAGATTCATCTAATATAAATAATCAAAGCAGAACGCTTTAAATTTTAGTTTTTGCACTTTTATCTATAAGTACTTTTTTCATACGCAACTACACTTGCAATTCCGCCAAATCCTTATATAAATCCAAAACAGTGGGATCGGCCAGCGCGTCCCGGTTTTCCACGGGCTCGTTGTGAATAATATTGCGCACCGCTAATTCCACCTTTTTACCGCTGATAGTATAGGGTATATCATCCACCGCTATAATTCTCGCCGGCACATGCCTGGGCGTGGTGTTCTCCCGGATAGTTGTTCTAATCTTCTTAATCAAGCTATCTGTAAGAACCACATTTTCCGCCAGCTTGACAAATAAAATTACACGCACATCATTGTCCCAATTTTGGCCCACCACCAGGCTATCCTTAATTTCATCCAGCGACTCCACCTGCCGGTAAATTTCAGCCGTACCGATACGCACCCCGCCGGGATTTAAAGTAGCGTCGGAACGCCCGTAAATAATAACACCGCCTGTATCAGTAATTTCAATATAATCGCCATGATGCCATACATTGGGAAACACACTGAAGTAAGCTTTTTTAAATTTTTTATTATCTTCATCCTGCCAGAAATAAATGGGCATTGACGGAAAGGAGGCGGTGCAAGCAAGCTCTCCTTTTTGATTCATCAGCGGCTTGCCCGCGCTGTCTAAAGCCTCTACCCGCATGCCCAGGCCGCGGCACTGCAGTTCCCCCGCGTAAACCGGTCCGATAGGGTTGCCCAGCGCAAAGCAGGAAATAATATCAGTACCGCCTGATATAGAGGACAGGCAGATATCCTTCTTAATATCCCGGTAAACGTACTCGAAACTTTCCACCGACAGTGGTGAACCGGTAGAAAGTATCGCCTTGAGTGCACTTAAATCATAGGATTGCCCGGGCTTAACCCCTTCCTTTTCCACAGCCGCCAAGTATTTAGCGCTGGTACCGAAGACCGTAATCTTTTCATCCTGAGCCAGCTGCCACATGGCGCCGGGGCCGGGATAAAACGGTGAGCCGTCATAAAGCAGCACGGTAGCCCCCAACGCCAGCGAACTGACCAGCCAATTCCACATCATCCAGCCGCAGGTGGTGAAATAGAATATAGTGTCTTCACGCTTAAGACCGGTATGTAGCTTAAGCTCCTTCAGGTGCTGCAGCAATGTACCCCCCGCACCGTGCACAATACACTTGGGTACTCCCGTGGTACCGGAGGAATACATAATATATAGCGGGTGCTCAAAAGGCAGCTGGGTAAATTCTATAGAAAGCCCGACAGCGGGGGAAAGGAACTCATCAAACAGCACCGCATCAGGCAAATTTGATAAATCGGGCTGCGCCTCGGTGTAAGGAACCACCACCACTTTTTCCACCGACGGTATTTCTTTTAAAATACTGGCCACTCGACCCAATGAATCATGGCTCTTACCATTGTAAAAATAACCATTGGCCGTAAACAATACCTTGGGCTCAATCTGCCCAAACCGGTCCAGCACGCCTTTGATACCAAAGTCAGGCGAACACGAGGACCAGATCGCCCCCATACTGGCAGCCGCCAGCATGGCAATAACGGACTGGGCCATATTGGGCATAAAGCCGACTACCCGGTCACCTGAAACAATACCCATTTCCTTAAGCGAGCTGGCCAGGCGGGCCACTTGATCATACAGCTGAGCATAACTAATACGTACCGGTTCCTGCCCTTCACCTTTAAAGATCAGCGCCACCCGGGCGTCCCTGTAACGCAATAGATTTTCCGCAAAGTTAAGCTGCGCACCGGGAAACCAGCGCGAGACCAGCATGTCTTGCTGGTTGACTACCAAATCATCGTATAAGCGAGAGTATTTAACCTCACCGAATTCCCACATGGCCGACCAAAAATCAGCTGAACATTCAATCGACCAGTCATACAAAGAAGCATAGTCCGTAAAATCCTGATTGTATTTTTTATTGACATATTCTATAAATACCGTCATGTTGGCTTTTTGCCTGCGTTCATCAGATGGTGACCAGAGCGGTGTTTTCATGATTATGACCCTCCTCGTCCATATAATTTATTAAATCTTCTGAATATTATAAGCAAATACTGTGCCAATAAAAACCACACCTCACACCCGGCATTTTTTGTACCTTAACACAACATACAGAATCACCGATGCAGCCCTTACAGCGTCGCTTTATTTATCAGGATCCCGTCAATGTGTTTATCATATTTTACATCCTAACTAATTAAAACACCGGTACTTAGAAGGCACTTATTCAGCCGCCTTTTCAGTACCGGTTGTACACCATATTAGGCCGTCTTATCGCTTTCCATCTTTTTAAGCATATCTTTAACCACATCAGCGTTGGTTCCGGTATATACAGCCTTAACCGACCCGTATTTTTTTTGTTTGGCTTCATTTTTAGAAATCACCCGCAAACCGGGCACATCCATGCCCCGAGCTGCCCGGTTGGCTCCGGAATATAAAAAAAATGTGCGGGGCGGATCAGCGTTTTTGGTAATATGCAATATCTTTCTGTCACCAAGCATATAGATTACAGCATAATCATCTTCCATTTTTTTTAATCTGGTTTCACCTTGAGTAACCATATCATCAATAACGTCAACAATCTTTAAAAAAGCATCTGCGTCCTTCACAGCAGTAGCAGTTGTTTCTTTAGTTTGTTCTCCAAGCTTTTGAGCCAGTCCAACCCGATTTAGCAGGCTATTAAAAAAACTAGTCATAAATCCTTCCTCCTTTTGTAAATATTAATTGCATTTTTCAATAAAAACCATACTATATCCTGCCTGGTTTAACATTGACAATAAAAAATGTTTTCATGATAATTATGGTATTCCAATAAAATGGAGGTATTACTTTTGTCATATAAATCAAAAATAAAAGATATAGTGCGCTTAATCGGAGAATCCCAAAAAACGCTGGCTCTTACCGGAGCGGGAATTAGTACGGAAAGCGGCATTCCCGATTACCGCAGCCCGGGCACCGGTCTTTGGGAAAAGCACGACCCGGCCAAAACCGCCAGCCTCTCCGCGTTGCGCAAAGACCCCGCCCGTTTTTACAGCGTCAACCTGGACCGCTGGACCGCTTATAACCATGCCCGGCCTAATGCCGCCCACTACGCGCTGGCCGAACTGGAAAAAATGGGACATTTAGTAGGGACAATTACTCAAAATATCGACAGCCTGCACGTGCGGGCCGGATCCACCCGGGTATGGGAAGTACACGGTCACTTGCGCACTTGCCACTGTATGGAATGCAAGGAGTCCTATAGCTTTGACTATCTGGTGGATAGTTTTAAAACCGGTGCCAATCCACCCCGCTGTACTAAATGTCAGGGTGTTTTACGACCGGATGTTGTATTGTTTGAAGATCGGATGAATGAGGATTTCTACCAGGCCACTCAGGTAATTTCGGGCTGTCAGCTTATGCTGGTGGCAGGCAGCAGCCTAACCGTATATCCCGTGGCCGGTCTGCCGGAAGTGGCCAGGCAAATAATCATTATTAATCGTACCCCCACCCCTTATGACGAAGAGGCAGCGATAGTCATCCATGATAATGCCGGCCAAGTTTTCAAAGATATCATGGATGAAATGGGCAAGCCACTGCCTGAATAATTTTATCATTAAGCCACATGGCAAGCTTTACATTGGCGACCAACGGCAAATGATCCGATGCCCGATTGGCATATACCGTGGTTTCGTTTAATAGCCAATGATCTGAAAAAAGAATATAATCAATTTTATATTTGGGATAATCAGCCGGAAATGTCAACCCGGCACCGGACAAATCACCTGCCTGCAGTACAGTTCGTAAACGACCCAATTCCTCATCACCGGGCTTGGCATTAAAATCGCCGACCAGTAACAGCGGCACGGTCACCTCGTTAATAATCTGCAGAATTTTATCTACTTGCTGCAGACGTTCTTGATGATTCAGCCCCAGGTGGGTAGTAAAGAAAACCACGGGTTGTCCGAAGAGATTGATTCCCACCCGGAGTAAGCCCCTTTGTTCACCCCGGCTGGGCAGCGGATAATTATTGTGATATATAATGGGATAACGGGACAATACGGCATTACCAAACCGAGCCACACAGCCCCAGGTGACATTGGGGCCATAGACATGGTACATGCCCAGTATTTTAGCCAGTCTGGCCGACTGATCGACCAAACCACTGCGGGGGTTAAAACAATCAACTTCCTGCAGCCCTACTATATCGGGGCGTATATCCGAAATGACAGAGGCGACAGATTTTAGAGAGACCTTATCATTTAGGCCACGGCAGTTTCTTATATTATAGGAAAGCACGCGTAATTTCATATGCCCACCCTTAATCACTTTTATCTATATTATGCAAGCTATACATTTATGGTTATATTTCTGCACGACATGTTCGCATCGTTAACCCGGCGTTACATAAATGGTTCTATAACAACATTTTCAATAAATAAACTACTAACAATAAAACCGCGCACATAAGGCGGCATCAAAGGAGAAATACAAGCAGATGAGTATTACTATATTAAGCGTGGAAACATCCTGCGACGAAACCTCCGCAGCTGTTTTAGCAGACGGCGCCACCATCAGGTCCAATATCATATCCTCCCAGGTGGACGTACATCGCAAATTCGGCGGTGTTGTGCCCGAGGTGGCCTCCCGCAAACACCTGGAGCTGATTAACCACGTTATACGTGAGGCCCTGGACGAGGCGGGTATTGATTTTGGCAGCTTGGACGCTATCGCCGTCACCTACGGTCCCGGTCTGGTGGGGGCACTGCTGGTCGGCGTCGCCGCCGCTAAAGCCATTGCCTTTGGCTTGGACATTCCATTAATTGGCGTTAACCATCTGGAAGGTCACGTAAGCGCTAATTTCCTGGTGGATCCTGAACCTGCTTTCCCGGTTATTTGCTTGGTTGTGTCGGGAGGGCATACCGATTTGGTATTGATTACCGATTTCGGCCAATATGAACTTTTAGGTGCCACCCGGGACGATGCCGCGGGGGAAGCCTTTGATAAAGTAGCCCGAGTGCTGGGTCTGGGTTACCCGGGCGGGCCGCTGATTGACGAACTCGCTGCCTCAGGCGACGACACCGCCATAAACCTTCCCCGGGCCTACCTTGCTGAAAATAGTCTGGATTTTAGTTTCAGCGGTCTTAAAACAGCAGTGATAAATTACCTGCACCGATCCAATCAAAAAGGACTGCCGGTTAACAAAGCCGACGTGGCAGCCAGTTTCAGACGGGCTGCAGTGGACGTACTGGTTGATAAAACACTGCTGGCGGCCAAGCAGCATAAGACGAATACCATTATGCTGGCGGGCGGAGTGGCAGCCAACAAGCTACTGAGGCAGGAAATGACTTGCCGGGCCTCCCGGGAGGGTAGGCGGGTAGTTTACCCACCGCCGGTATTATGTACCGACAACGCAGCCATGATCGGCTGTGCCGCTTATCATAAATATAAGCAAGGCGATTTCGCTCCCCTGACATTAAATGCGGTGCCTAATTTACCGCTGGGCCAGGATAAGTATTAATTTTTTGTAGATAGTATTATTGGAAACTCAATATGTATTTGCTAAAAAAACAGGTTGGGCTGCCTGTTCTACTGTATAGGTGTTTTCAATTCTGCTGTTTTCATAATTAGGCAAATAAGCTAAAAAAGCTAAAGTTTGTGCCCAATTACTTATCTAAATCCAAGTATGTCAATCTTTCTTACAGAAACCGCGCTTACAGCACAAAAACGCCGATTATCCACAAAAAAATTCACAGCCTATCGATAGATCTGTGTTTAAAATGAAAGCTTTTGTGTCTGATAAATCTCTAAACCCTTGCTATTACAGATTATCAATTTATATAAATTTACATATTTTGCTGATTTATAGTTTAAGTACAAAAGCGCATTTAAAGTTTTCCCTGTGGATACTGTGCATAAGTCTGTTAATAACTTGTCAATTCAGAGGTTTACCTGTGGGTTGCAAAACTATTCCAGTGGATATTTTGTAAGTTTAGGAAAATCCTTTTTTTTAACATCAAGTTGTGCTATCCTTTTTATAATCAGGTGGCGAAAGGAGAAAAAGAGTGTACCGGCAACAAAAATATGAAACTATACCGCGCGAAGAATTTGCGAAGCTGCAGCTAAAACGTCTGCAAAAAACCGTGCAGCGGGTATACGATAGCGTTCCTTATTATGACATTGTGAATCATAATCGTTTCTCTTACCCTAACGCTAAAGGTGTAAAGATAAATTAAAAAATACCAAAAAAGGGGGCAGATCCGATGAAGGTAAAACAGATATCCGTCTTTTTGGAAAACAAATCCGGACGCCTGGCCCAAGTGACCAGAGTACTGGGCAACAACAGCATTAATATCAGGGCACTATCCATCGCCGACACCACAGATTTCGGTATACTGCGGCTGATAGTTAACAATCCCGACGCAGCTTACCAGGTACTTAAAGAATCCGGCTTCACCGTCAGCACTACTGAAGTCATTGCGGTGGAAGTAAAAGACGAGCCCGGCGGCCTGGCAAACGTACTGGATATACTGCAACAGGTCAACATCAATATTGAATACCTGTACGCCTTTTTACAAAAGGCAACCAACGCAGCCCTGGTTGTATTTAGAGTAGAGCAACTGGATGAAGCTATCACAGTATTACAGAAAAACAACATCAGCATACTGGCAGACAGCCGGGTGTACGAGTTATAAAGGTGTAAAGTTAACTTTTAAATCCAATAACAAATGTCATATCATGTATAAATATCTTAATCGATTATTTTATTCAAATTATGAAACGATTTTCAAAATCCTCCCGCAACAGGGGAGGATTTGTTGTCTATCCGGCGAAATATTGTATACAAATATGTTCCGGATAACACATTAATTATCCAGCCATATTTATCACCAACAGTTCCAGTCATCCTTATCCCACCACCAATGCTTATTTTAAGTACCAACGTTTTGGAAAGACTGCCTGAGTGATGAAAAATTAATAACAGAATGAATCTTTGGAGGAATTACCGTGTCCAAAAACGAATTAAGAAAGAATGTGATTGCAGGACGCAACGCCATGCCTCTGCAGCAAATAGAGGCAAAAAGCTCTGCTATTGCCGCCAAAGTGCTGGCTTTGCCCGAATATCGCCGGGCTGCCACGGTGATGGCCTATGTTGACTTTCGCAACGAGGTGCAGACCGTGTCCATCATTAAAAACGCTCTGCAGCAAGGTAAGCGATTAGTGGTACCTATTACCGACGCGACTAATAAAAATCTTATACCGTCACAGGTAGTCCGTTTTCCGGATGACTTGACCCCGGGCACCTGGGGTATTTTAGAACCCAAACCCGAATGTGTACGTCCCGTGGACCCCAAGGAAATTGATCTGGTTATCATACCCGGAGTGGCCTTCGACACCGCGGGAGACCGCCTTGGCTACGGGGGAGGCTTTTACGATCGTTTTCTGCCCCGTACCGGTGAAAACATAACGCTGGTTTCACTGGCCTTTGAACTTCAGGTCAGACCCAATGTTTACCCCGGTGAGTACGATGTACCCATACACATACTGGTCACCGAGGAAAGAGTGTTGGATTTTCGCCTAAAATGCTAAAAATGAGCGAATTATCAATTATCAACCTTTTACGCGGTATTCGTGCCGCACGTACAGTATCGCTAAATATTTTGGAAGCATTACCAACGAATACCCGGCCGGAAACCAACCGCCCGGGCCAGTGTAATGCTCCTGCATTAATGAGAGGAGGGAAATAATTTGGCAGCTTGTAAATGCGAACAAAGTCAGGAGACCCAGTACCAACAATTGCAAGACGTTTTCGACAAGTACCGAAACTTTAGAGGAGCTTTAATTCCCTTATTACAGGAAGCCCAGGAAATATTCGGTTACCTGCCCGGAGATGTGATGAAAAAAATCTCCCGAGAGATTGGCGTACCCTTTAGCAAGACCTTCGGTGTAGTCACTTTTTATTCCCAGTTCCACCTAAAACCCCGGGGACGCAATATTATCCGTATGTGCCAGGGTACGGCCTGCCACGTACGGGGCGCCGGCAAAGTATTTGACGCCGTATCCACAGACCTGGGCGTAGGCCGCAACGAAACCACCGGGGACCGGCGCTATACGCTGGAAACAGTGGCCTGCCTGGGAGCCTGTGGTCTTGCCCCCGTAATGATGGTTAACGAAGATACCCACGGCCGCTTAACACCGGACAGAGCCGTATCGGTAGTTAAAAAATACGAGTAGGAAGGAGGCCTGGCAAATTGAACAATCTATTGGACAAATGCTGTGACAAATGCACCCACGAACCACAAAATCCCTGCCGGGACTTCATCAAGTGCATAAAAGAAGGACCTATTTGCCATGACGACGACGCCTGTCGGCAAAAAAGGCAGGATTTACTGGCTGACATACACCTGCCGGCCGGTTCGGACAAGAAAAACATACTCATTTGCGCCGGTACAGGCTGTACCTCTTCCGGTTCAAAAAAACTGGTGGCTGTATTAAAAGAAGAATTGCAAAAGCATAACCTCACGGATAAAGTAAAAATTACCATCACGGGCTGCCACGGTTTCTGCGAACAGGGCCCGCTGATGATCGTAGAGCCCGACAAGATCTTCTATGTGCGAGTGGATGTGAGCGATGTACCGGAAATAGTCGAGCAAAACCTGGCGGGCGGCCAGGTGGTGGAGCGGCTGCTTTATAAAGACCCCACCACCGGAGAACTTGCTAAAACCTATAATGACGTACCCTTTTACGCCAGGCAGCAGCGCATGGTGCTGCATAACTGCGGCCACATCAACCCCGAGAATGTATCCGAATACATCGCCAACGATGGATACGCCGGCTTTGTGAAGGCCCTGTTTGACATGACCCCCGAAGAGGTCATTGAAGACGTGAAAAAGTCCGGCCTGCGCGGCCGCGGCGGTGCAGGTTTCCCCACCGGTATGAAGTGGGGCTTTGTACGCCAGGCGACAGGAGATAAAAAATATGTGGTCTGCAACGCCGACGAGGGCGACCCGGGTGCTTTTATGGACCGCAGTGTGCTGGAGGGCGACCCCCACGCCGTACTGGAAGGCATGATGATTTGCGGCTACGCCGTAGGTGCCGATGAAGGTTATATCTACGTGCGGGCCGAGTATCCCCTGGCCATTGAGCGTTTGAAAATTGCCATTGCCCAGGCCGAGCAATATGGCATATTGGGAGATAATATATTCAATTCCGGCTTTAACTTCCATATCAAAATTAAAGCCGGTGCCGGTGCATTTGTGTGCGGAGAGGAAACCGCGCTGCTTACCTCTATTGAGGGCAACCGCGGCATGCCCAGAGTAAGACCGCCCTTCCCGGCCCAAAGCGGTCTGTGGGGCAAGCCCACCAACCTGAACAACGTGGAAACTTACGCCAACGTGCCCCATATATTGCGCAACGGCGGGGAAAACTATGCCAAGCTGGGCACCGAAAAGAGCAAGGGCACCAAGATCTTCGCTCTGACGGGTAAAGTAAACAATACGGGCCTGGTAGAAGTACCGATGGGTATGACCTTAAAGGACATTATATTTACCATCGGCGGCGGCATCCAAAACGGTAAGAAGTTTAAAGCCGTACAGATTGGCGGTCCGTCCGGCGGCTGTATTCCCGAAGAAAACCTGGACCTGCCGGTAGACTATGATTCTCTCACCGCTGCCGGGGCTATGATGGGCTCGGGGGGTCTGGTGGTCATGGACGAAACCACCTGCATGGTGGACGTAGCCCGGTTCTTTCTCACCTTTACCCAGTCCGAGTCCTGCGGCAAGTGTACCCCCTGCCGGGAAGGCACCAAGCGCATGCTGGAAATCTTAACCCGCATCTGCAACGGTGAAGGGAAAATGGAGGACCTGGATTCTTTAGAACGCCTGGGACGAGTAGTTAAAAACACTGCGCTATGCGGGCTTGGTCAGACTTGCCCCAACCCCATTTTATCCACCTTGCGCTACTTCAAAGATGAATACATTGCTCATATCCAGGACAAGCGATGTCCTGCCGGTGCCTGCAGCGCCCTTCTGGTATTTAAAATCGACCCCGAAAAATGCAAAGGCTGCGGCAAGTGCGCCAAGAACTGCCCGGCCGGGGCCATCACAGGCGAGAAAAAAGAGCCTCACGTTATCGACACAACCAAGTGCATCAAGTGCGGCTCATGCTTGCTGGGCTGCAAATTCGACGCTATTTACAAAGCGTAATCAATTAACTGCTATATGTTCATTCATCCACTAATGGGTTAAATTGATGATGATTAACTTTTGCGCAAAAGGAGGGAAAAGAGAATGTCCTATGTATCGCTGACCATTAATGGTATTAATATAAAAGTACCTAAAGGCACCACCGTGTTGGACGCGGCCCGGCAAGCCGGCATATTCATACCTACACTATGCCACGACCCCGCCTTACCGCGCTTTGGCGCCTGCCGCATCTGCGTGGTGGAAATACCGGGTATGCGTAACTTGCCGGCTTCCTGCGTCACCGAATGCGGCGAAGGCATGCAGGTACTTACCGAATCGCCTGCAGTAATAGAAGCCCGCAAAACCATACTGGAACTGCTGTTGGCCAACCACCCGCAGGACTGCCTAACCTGTGACCGCAACGGCGACTGCCGCTTGCAGGACTATGCGTTCCGCTATGGCGTCAAGGAATCCGGATTTACAGGAGAGCGTAAAAACTACCCGCTGGACGATACCAACCCCTATATTATTAGGGATGCCAATAAATGCATACTGTGCGGCCGGTGCGTGCGCACCTGCAACGCCATTAAAGAACGCAGCGTTATTGATTTCGGCTATCGTGGTTTCAACACTAAAATTGTTACCGCTATGGATACCCCCCTGGGCGAATCCGACTGCGTATACTGTGGGCGCTGTGTAACTGTATGCCCCGTGGGCGCACTTACCTGGAAACCATTGGCCGGCAAAGGGCGCACCTGGGAAATGAAACGCCGGGAGGTCACCTGCACTTTCTGTGACAGCGGCTGCACCTTTGAAGTGCTGAGCAAAAACGGCCAAAACATCGGTGTTGTACCCAAAGAACCGGGCAGCGGTCGCCCCCTGTGCATGAAGGGACGGCTGGGGCTGGAGCTTAAATATCTGGACGAACCGCACATCCCGCAGCTTAAAAAGGACGGCGAGTTTGTTGAAGTGTCCTGGGCAGAGGCCCTTGGTCTGGAAGATATATTATCTAAATTGGTCAAATGATAACCTAATCTAAAACTAAGACATAATAAACCTTATTTTTTTAAAGCAGGTTAGAAGCATACAACTTTTAGCCTGCTTTTTTTGCAACTCATAATTTTTCTCACCGCTGTATGTCTTATACCAAGCCCCAACTCTTGCACCAGTAATTTGCCAGTGGTAAACTGATCTTAAAAAACCATGTATTAATACAAATAGGAAGTGAAGTTTACATACATAAAGAAGGAGGCAAACCAAAGCCATGAGCCAGTTATTTGACCAAATGGCCGGCAGTTATGATGATTGGTATTGCACCACTGCGGGCCGCGTAGTAGACCGGATTGAGAGACAGGCTCTTTACTCTTATCTGCAGCCACAGGCAGGCATGCAGCTGCTTGATATCGGATGTGGCACAGGGCAATACTCACTGGACCTGGCCCGAATGGGACTGACCACCACCGGTGTGGATATCTCAACGGCCATGCTGGGAAAGGCACGGACCAAAGCACTTGCTGCCGGTCTGGCAATTTGTTTTACGGAAGCCGACGCACTACATCTGCCTTTTCAGAAAGCCAGCTTTGACCTGGTACTTTCAGTAACCGCACTGGAATTTACCCCGGACCTTGCCGCTGCACTGCAAGAAGCGTTTAGGGTATTAAGAACAGGCGGCCGACTGGTGGTGGGCTTAATTGGCCGGGACAGTGTCTGGTGGCGGCACTATGATGCAAAGGCACGCCACGATCCCGACAGTCCATTCAATCAGGCCCGTTTTTACACACTGAACGAACTACTGGCGGCCATGCCGGGTCAACAAGTGCAGGGAAAAGCGGTCTTATTTGTCCCGCCGGATTTTGATTTCACTTGTGAGGATACAGCCATGGCCATTGAAGCCGACGCCATAAGAGCCAACCGTACCGATGGGGGATTCATATGTGCAGTTTCCGTTAAATAGCTTCTATCTGTCAACGCAATTAAATATATATATATTTAATTGCGTTGCATCCATAACCGCACACATAATTTAATGTATATTTACTATGACAGTTAATTATTATAAAATTTACAAAAGTTAATGGATGTTGATTATTTATTATTTTTTAAAAATTTTAAAAAACGTGAAGGATTAGCAATTTCTTTGTAGAAATGGTATGCAAAGCATTATTGTCGTCTAATGTACATAGTTTTTTAATTATTTCAAACTGAATGACTAATCACTCACATGCAAAAAAAATGGAGGTGTATAATGAAATGGTTGATTTAAACAAAGTTTGGTACAAAGGCTACTCCTCGAACGTACGCCCGCACATCGACTATCCAAACCTTACTATGCCTCAGTATCTCGAAAAAGCAGCCAATAATTTTCCTGATCGTGATGCTGTTGTATTTGCCGGTATCAGGTTTTCGTATAAAATGCTGGCAGCGATGGTCAACCAATGTGCAGGGGCCTTGGCAGATCTGGGCGTAAAAAAAGGAGATCGGGTAGCACTAATGGCTCCCAACTGTCCTCAATACATTCTGGGCTTTTTAGCCACCTTGAAGCTCGGTGCCATAGTTGTGCAAGTTAACCCTATGTATGTGGAAAGAGAATTAGAGCACATTTTAAACGATTCCGGTGCCCAAACAATTATTGCTTATGATGCTTTTTATCCACGCATTAAAAACGTGCGCAATATCACACCTCTAAAAAATGTTATTATTTTTGCACTTGGCCAACCATCCGGCGCTGCCGATGATAACGTCCTTAAAGCAGAGGAGTTGCTGTTAAAATATCCGCCACAATTCGAACAGGTGCCGGTGGATATGGACGAAGATATAGCGGTTTTCCAGTACACCGGAGGTACCACCGGCGTATCCAAAGGCGCCATGCTGACCAATCGCAACGTTACTGCTAACGCCATCCAAGTAGCTGAATGGTTTGAAACATTAGAGTATGGCAATGAAAAAGTTCTTAGTGCACTGCCATTTTTCCATTCATATGGCATGACCACCTGCCTTAATTTAAGCATTATCAACGCTGCGACTATGATTGTCATGGCGCGATTCGATATTAAGGAGTGCCTGGAATTAATTAAAAATGAAAAACCCTCTTTATTCCCGGGCGTGCCAACCATGTACATTGCTGTAAACAATTATCCCAATGCTCAGCAATATGAGATCAAAAGTATAAAAGGCTGCATCAGCGGTTCGGCACCCCTGCCTGTGGAAGTGGCCGAACAGTTTGAAAGGCTGACCGAAGGTTTACTGGTGGAAGGCTACGGGTTGTCGGAAACCTCCCCGGTGACTCACTGCAACCCCATGTTGGGCAAACGGAAGGTTGGCTCCATTGGTATACCTTTACCCGACACGGATTGTAAAATAATGGATCTTGAAACCGGCGAGCGGGAACTCCCTCCGGGCGAAATTGGTGAACTGTGCATAAGCGGTCCCCAAGTAATGAAAGGGTACTGGAATATGCCTGAGGAAAGCGCTAAAACGTTGAAAAACGGCTGGATTTATACCGGTGATATCGCAAAGATGGACGATGAAGGATATTTCTATATTGTAGACCGCAAAAAAGATATGATTATTGCTGGAGGATATAATATTTACCCCAGGGATATAGAAGAAGTTCTCTTTGAGCATCCTAAAGTACTGGAGGCAGTGGTAGCAGGCGTACCCGACCCCTACCGTGGCGAAACTGTCAAAGCATTTGTGGTTCTAAAAGAAGGCGAGCAAGCCACTGAAAAGGAGATCATGGAGTATTGTAAAGCCAACCTGGCCAGGTATAAAGTACCCAAACTGATCGAATTCCGCTCCGAGCTGCCCAAAACCATCGTGGGCAAGGTACTCAGGCGAGAACTGAGAGAAGAAGAGATAAAAAAACAAAAAGCCTAAAGCCAATTAAACTAAAAAAGTTGATTATATGTAAACCGGCGGAACACTTTTGTTTCGCCGGTTTTGTTATCGCTGCAAAGAATCTTTTTTAAATTTTAATAAATTTAACTCATTATCATTGTCAATAACTTTTACGATAGTCACGTTAGACACAGAGGCCAGGTCTATCTCCGCCGGACAAGTCAATGGCTCATGTTCGGATGTAAATAAAATTCTTACCAATGGACATAATGAATAGCCGGGGCGGTTTTGCACCACCGCACCAATTTCCCCGGTGCTGAGCTTAACCAAACTACCCACCGGATAGGCGGCTACATGATGCAAAAACGACTTAACTACATTAAAGTCAAACATGTAATCGCCAAAAGCAGATATCATTTCAAAAGCCTCATAAGGGGTATAGGCAGTATGATAAACTCTGTCCGAAGTTAAAGCATCGTACGTATCGGCTAAACCCACAATAACTGAAAATTCGTGAATCTGGTCACTCGTAAGACCGTTTGGATAACCTGATCCATTGTATCGTTCATGATGCTGCAGCGCTATCAGCGCTGATACAGCATTAAAGCGCCTGGTTTTTGTCAATATCGAATAACCGTATTCCGTATGCTTCTTAACAATTGCATATTCCTCTGCCGTTAGCTTACCAGCCTTATTAAGTATTTCTGCAGGTATAAGTGTTTTCCCCAAATCGTGCATAATCGCTCCCATTGCCAAGCGGCACAGGGCTTTTCCCGTATAACCCATTTTCATGCCGGTAATTATTGATAAAATACATGTATTCACCGAGTGTCCAAAAGTGTATTCATCCGAACTGCGAATATCCACAAGATTTACCATGAGGGAGGAATTATTCATCAAATCTTCAAGTATATTGTTAACGGTTTGCTCCATTTTTTTTAAACCGCTAAGACTTCTGGTATAATAAAAATCATGAAATATTTTTTTAGTGTAACTAATAGCCCGGTTCCTTGTATCCTCCGAAACTACGTCGTCAAGCTCCACATCGGATAATAAGCCGTCGTCTATGTATACACCCGGTATATTAAGCTGCAGTAATTTTTTAATGAAATTCGACGTTAGAACAGTACCGGCGGCCAACAGCACCTGCTGATTGGCATTGTATACTGCGCGGGCCACTTTCATGCCCGGCTTGAGCCTGAATACGGCAACTTTTCGCATCAAAACCCATCCTTAGAAAAAATCATTATCACTTTTTCGACATTATCTTCTGAAGTTCCTTCCCAAACACCTTGTGAACTTAAAACATGATTCGATTTCAATCATTCGGGCCGAGCATGCCTTTAGCTTTTGCGCACAAAAGGTTAATATTAGATTATCGTTATGGATATGCATGGTAGAATAAGATGGGAGAAGGGAGTTGTTTTATATGAATTTTTCAGCCATTAAAAAAAACGTAGAACAAATACTGCTATATGGGGACCTAAATCAGTTAATCAACCTGGGTGAACAGCATACCGGCAGAGTTACCGGCGCTCTTTTTTCATTTCTGTACAGCCTGAACGAATATGTGCGCCAGCGGGCAATAGAAGGTTTAGGACTACTTACGGACAGAATAGCCCAAAATAATCCCGAACGGGCCAAAACTATCATGCGGCGTATATTTTGGGAGTTAAATGATGAATCGGGCGGGTCTCTTTGGGTGGCTCCCGAGGCCGCGGGAGAAATTATTTATCATCAGCCGGAACTTTTCCAAGACTATGTGTCCATACTGGCCTCTTTTCTTGACGACCCGGCACTGAATCCGGGGGTCGTCAGGGCACTTAAACGAATCAGTAAAGTACGGCCTGATTTGATTAAGACCGAGGTGCCGGACCTAGACCTAACAGGGCACATTTAAACCCTCATGTATTTACAACAAGATATATACAACGCATTAAACCCTGGGGCTACACATTTTTTCAGAGCCATAGCCATAATATTTATGACGCTATGGCATTTTAATCTTGATCAGCTAGCCAAACTGCCATATAATTATCAGATAATTATTAGAATATCTATTGCATAAACAATGTGAAGCATGGTACAATCCACTTAACATAAAATTAATATAATATTAACATTTTTTTAATTTTGTTGTATTATAACACTAAGCTTTTGGGGAGGTGTTCGGCAGTGGAACTTTGGAAAACCGTAATATTGGGATTACTGGGCGGTATGGGGCTATTGCTGTACGGTATGTTCATCATGAGTGAAGGTCTGCAAAAAATCGCCGGACACAGACTCAGGAGTATTCTCAGTACTCTCACTCATAACCGCTTTACCGCTCTTATAGTTGGTGCACTGGTAACCATGCTTTTTCAAAGCAGTACCGCTACAACTGTAATTTTAGTAGGCCTGACCAGCGCATCAATCATGTCATTAAAACAAACTTTGGGAGTTATATTGGGCTCCGATATAGGCACCACAGTAACCGCCCAGCTTATCGCCCTGAATGTTACCGAAATATCGTTACCCATTGTGGGCATAGGAGCCACCATTATATTCTTCTCCAAGCGAGACAAATATAAGCGGGTGGGGCAAGTACTGCTGGGCTTCGGTCTGTTATTTTTAGGGCTCAAAATGATAGCCGATACTATGCAGCCGCTTAAAGACGAGCCTTTTTTCCGTCAAATGCTGATGAGCGCCGGTGACTACCCACTGCTGGCTGTTGCGGCGGCCGCTTTATTTACATTTTTAGTGCAAAGCAGCGCGGCATCAGTAGGTATTATTATGATCATGGCCATGCAGGACCTGGTATCATTACACTCTGCCATCTACCTTTTGTTTGGCGCCAACATTGGTACTTCCTTTACGGCGGTATTGTCCAGCTTGGGGTCATCAAGGGAGGCTCAGCGAGTTGCCACCGCCCACCTAATGTTTAAAATAGCGGGCGTACTAATTCTAATGCCTTTTGTTAATCCGTATGCTCTTTTAATGACTAAAATAACAGCATCCCCGGGTTACCAGGTCGCTAACGCTCATACTGTTTTTAATATCGGTATTGCAGTTATATTTTTACCTTTTATTAATCAATTTGCCAGGCTGCTGGAGATAATTGTTCCGGAACGCAAATTGCCCCGGGAAAAACTGCTGAAACCTAAATACCTGGATGATAAATTAATTAACACACCATCCATTGCCCTGGGGCTGGCATCTAAAGAAATAAATCACGCCGCCGATCAAGTATTTGATATGACTCAATCCATAATAAAAATATTTGAAAAAAGTGATATCGACTTACTGGATAAAATCAACAAAAAAGAAGATTACCTGGATATACTGTGCAAATCTATAACCAACTATTTAACCAGTGTTATGCGTCAACCTTTATCGCGCAAAGAATTTTACCGAAGCATGAGCCACATGCATATAATTAACGATTTAGAACATATTGGAGATATCATCGAAAAAGATATCACTTATATCGCCAGCTGCAAGATAAGCCAACGGTGTCAATTCTCCGAAGCAGGCTGGGAAGAAATTAAGGATATGCACCGGCGGCTGGGCGATTTAATGCGCATGGCTAATATCGCCCTATCCTCTAACGATGCCGAACTTGCCGTTGAAGCTATTAAAGGGCACCCTGAACTGGCTCGTATGGAAAGACGCTTGCGAGCGCAGCATTTTAACCGGCTGAAAGATGGTACCGCACTATCCATTTCCACCAGCGCGCTGCATCTGGATTTGATTAATTCATTTTTACGCATCAGCGAACATATACGCAATATCTGCCATGAGATTGTCATTATCCAGGGTAATGACAGCGACATTAACTATGGCCATCTTATTGATGATAAAACCATTTCCTGCGATGACTACACTATAGCAATTAATAACTAGGCCATGCCGGTTCCGCAAAAAGGAACCGGTTTTTAAGTTATACCGGCAAAATTAACTTGGGCGGGCATATCCCGCCTTAAACGGTATCTTATTATTGCCGGCACCGTTCAACACTTAAAAAAAACCGTTTGCCTGAATTTTCTTAATTTTTTTACAAATAGGCTTTATTATATATTTCATACAGTATTGATACCCTAAAGCCCCACCGAATAATTACCCGGGGCCGCTTTTTGCTCTATATCCTTTAAAGGAGGTGCTTAGTTAACTGGTCCCAAAATTGTCATAGCCTGATCAATTTAAATGAACAGATCATCATGATGATCTAATTTATAATCATAGTTTTAAGCACAAATATAACTTTCTAATCTAAAAAAGTTAAGGAGGTCGGTATCGTGTCCGAAAACGGAAATGGCGGCGGAGCTCACTATGCTGTGCACTGGCAGGAAGAACAGTACATTCACCCGCCGGTTAGCTTTGTCGGTCAGGCCAATATGACGGATCCTAAGGTATTCGAAAGATTCAGTTTGGAAAACTTCCCCGAGTGTTTTAAAGAATTTGCCGATTTATTGGACTGGGACCAGTACTGGCATACTATGCTGGACACCAGCGACGCCCCGTGCTGGAAGTGGTTCGCGGGCGGTAAACTAAACGCCAGCTATAACTGCGTGGACAGACATCTGCCCAAGTATAGGAACAAAACCGCCATCCACTATGTACCGGAACCCGAAGATGAACCCATTGTCCACATGACCTATCAGGAACTGTACCACAGAGTTAACGAAACTGCGGCTGTATTAAAAAATTTTTGTGGTCTGAAAGCCGGCGACCGGGTAACTTTACACTTGCCCATGACACCCGAACTGCCCATCACCATGCTGGCCTGCGCCCGGCTGGGTGTCATCCATTCCCAGGTATTCGCGGGATTCAGCGGCCAGGCCTGCGGCGAGAGGATTTGGGACTCCGGGAGCCATGTACTGATTACTATGGACGGCTATTATCGTAACGGTAAGCTGCTTGACCACAAGGCTATAGGTGATATAGCAGTAGAAGTGGCAAAAAAAGAGGGGCAAGAAGTTGATAAAGTACTTGTTTGGCAGCGCTACCCCGGCAAGAATTCTTCCGGGGCACCCATGATCGATGGTCGGGACTACTTTATGAATGAACTAATGAAACAATACGCCAGAACTACGGTAGACCCCGTTTCCATGCCGGCCGACGGCATCTTATTCCTAATGTACACCAGTGGCTCAACGGGCCGTCCCAAAGGGGTACAGCACAGTATCGGAGGCTATCTGTCTTATGTGGCCTGGATGTCCAAAGTGATCCAGGATATTCACCCCGAGGACGTATATTGGTGTATGGCGGACATAGGTTGGATCACAGGCCACTCATTTATCGTATACGGGCCACTGGCCATAGCCGCCAGCACAGTCATTTACGAAGGGCTGCCCACATACCCGGATGCCGGACGGGTATGGAGAATCGCAGAAGAACTGAACGTCAACATATTCCATACGTCACCCACAGCCATTCGCGGTCTTAGAAAAGCAGGCCCGGATGAGCCGGCCAAGTATAATTATAATTTTAAACATATGACCACAGTGGGCGAACCTATTGAGCCCGAGGTGTGGAGATGGTACTATAACGTAGTGGGCAAAGGCCGTGCCGCCATTGTGGATACATGGTGGCAAACAGAGACAGGCGGCTTTTTGTGCAGTACCGTACCGGGCATCAGCCCCATGAAACCAGGCAGTGCCGGACCGGGCGTACCCGGCATCCACCCGATAATCTTTGATAATGAAGGCAATGAAATTCCGGCCGGCGCAGGTAAAGCGGGCAATATCTGCATTAAAAACCCGTGGCCCGGACTTATGCAGACTATCTGGAAGGACCGCGAGCGTTACGTCTCCACTTATTTCCGCAAGTACTGCAAAAATGAAGAAAGCAAAGACTGGCGCGATTGGCCATACATGGCCGGCGACGCGGCCGTGATTTCCAATGACGGATATGTACGTATACTAGGTCGGGTAGACGACGTTATTAACGTAGCCGGGCACCGACTTGGCACTAAAGAAATCGAGTCTGCCGCTCTTACGGTGGAGGAAGTCGCCGAAGCGGCCGTCATTGCCGCAAAGGATGAAATTAAAGGCGTTGTGCCCGATTTGTATGTATCCTTAAAGCCTGGTTCTGCAGCCGGCGCTGACCTGGCCGCTATAATTTCCAATGCCGTATCCACTGTGGTAGGCAAGATCGCCCGGCCACGTGCCGTGCACATCGTTTCCGATATGCCCAAGACTCGCTCCGGTAAAATCATGCGCCGCATTTTAGCCTCCATCTCCAATAAAGCAGACGTAGGCGATGTTACCTCCCTGGCCAACCCGGATGTAGTCGAGGAAATTCGCAAGCAAGTTCAGGACTAATTTACGTAATACGGCCTAAAAATAACAAGGGGTGTATATATCAGATTATTCAGTATTGATTTAAAATTCTGCCATATAGAGAATGTAATAATTTATTAGTGTAGCAACATAACGTAATTTTTTAAAAATAAACGAATAATGTTGAAATCACCGAAGAGAAGATGCTCCCAGCCAGGAACTTCGTCATACTTTATTTACAATTCAAAAACGGCAAGTTTTAAAAAGGCTCAAATGACTGCTATTTTGCTGCATTTGAGCCTTTTTCCGTGTAAACCTTTTAATTGCGAAAACACTGGGATGGTTAATTGTCATAATCAATCATTTTTTTTAGTTATTTACCTGCAGGAATAGTTTTTATATTGTCGAATAGTAATTATGAAAAATTAAATATTAGAATATTAAAAATATTATTTATATGGGGGCAAGGGTATGCCATCGAAAGTAAACCCCACCCACAAAGCATTACTTTGCTGGTGCGTCATATTTGCGGCAACACTTACGGCTATACACTTATGGCAACCGCAGCTCTATGCCGCAGCAGCTCTTTTAACCTTTTCCGCCTTGGCCTCCACGCTGGCCGCAATATTCATCTTTAGCAAGCAGCACAGTCCCAAACGCGACCCCGCTGATGAACCGCTGGATCCCACATTGCGTATAGCTAATGAAACACTGCCTTTTTTGCGCCGGGGGCTGAATGAAGAAACTGCCGGCAATACAGCGGAAATAATTCGTCGCACTGCTGACGTAGCAGCGGTGGCCATTACCGACCTGGAAAAGGTGTTGGCCTATATTGGTGCCGGGTCGGATCACCATAAAGCAGGACGTCCTATTATGACTTTGGCCACCAAAGAAGTCATTCGGACGGGAAAAATAAAAATAGTTCGTGACGGCTACGGATTGGACTGCCCGGTACCGGACTGCCCTCTGCAATCAGCGGTGATTGTGCCACTGCAGTGTAAGGGCGAAATAGTAGGCACCGTCAAGCTTTACCAAACTCAACAGGATGAACTGCCTCATGCCGTGATCAAACTGGCTATTGGTGTGGCTCAGCTTTTAGGCATGCAGATGGAACTGGCTGAAGTGGACCGCCAGGCTCAATTGGTTACCAAAGCTGAACTGGATGCCCTACAGGCTCAAATTAACCCGCACTTTTTATTTAATACCCTCAACACCATAATCATGTTCAGCCGTACCAATCCGGAAACAGCTCGACGGCTGCTCGTCCGTCTGGCTACGTTTTTCCGCCATGCCTTAAAAAGGCATGGACATTTCAACACTTTAAAAGAGGAAATGGAGTACTTGAACACGTATCTAATATTAGAGCGGGCCAGATTCAGAGATAAGTTGCGTGTAGTACGTGAAATAGACGATGAGTTACTGGATTGCAAGGTGCCTGTATTAACTATTCAGCCACTGGTGGAAAACGCTATTAAACACGGAATTTTACCTAAACCAGGTCAGGGCACGGTACAAATTACCGCCAGCAAACACGAAAACGAGATGCTCATTGTAGTAAGAGATGACGGTGTGGGCATCAATGTGGAACTACAGCCCAAAGTACTCACTCCGGGATTTGGTTCGGGCAACGGGGTAGGTATGAGTAATGTACACGAACGTTTAAAAGGATTATTTGGTCAGGATCATGGTCTGCGCATTGTAAGCGTGCCCGGTGAAGGCACATCAATATATGTCAGAATACCGCTTTTGTATGGTACGGCGGAAAGAGAGGGGGAGGCAATTGAAGTTAAAGGCATTGATCGTTGATGATGAATACCCTGCCCGCCAGGAGTTGCGCTTCCTTTTAAGCAGCTTTAACAATATTGAAATCGTCGGCGAGGCAGCCAATGCCCAGGAAGCCCTGGCACTGGTCAAAGCGCTTGACTATCAGGTGCTTTTTTTAGATGTGTCCATGCCCGGCATGACCGGGCTGGAGTTAGGCGCAGCTATCCAGGAACTGCCCAAACCACCCCAGGTAATATTTATCACGGCATATGACGAGTATGCCTTAAAGGCCTTTGAGGTTAACGCGGTTGATTACCTTTTAAAGCCTGTGCAACCAAGCCGTCTTAAAAAGGCTATCGATAAGGTTATTAAAGCTTATCAGGAAGTAACCGGTAACGAAGATAACCAGTCCGCGGAAGCCGGTCGTACGAAATCTGGTCCGTCCCCAATAAAGATAGACCGCATACCGGCGGAAAAGCTGGGCAAAACTGTACTGGTAGCCGAATCGGATATCTTTTATGCCTTTACGGAACAAGACTATATTTACATTAAGACCCATAATGACAAGCTGATGACTCGCTTTACTTTAAAAGAACTTGAGGCCCGTCTCAACCCTCAGATATTCTTTCGCACCCACCGCTGTTATTTGGTTAATTTGCACAAGGTAAAGGAAATAGTGCCTTTTTTTAACGGCACCTACAACCTGGTGGTGGAAGATAAAGAACAAAGCGAAGTGCCTGTTAGCAGGGCCCAAGCTAAAAAATTGCGTAAAATACTGGGCTTTTAAAAACTCCCTTATAGGAAAAGCACGGGGGCGATTCTTGTCTTTTTTCATTTGGTATTAGCAAGAGCCGCCCCTGTGCTTTCTTTTTTACGTATATATATTAAACTACCAGTTAAAAATATAAGTGTTAAGTGTTCCTACCTTTTCGCAAATAATAAAGATTGGTGGTATGATAAATATGCAAGTTGTTTGGGAAATGCTTAGTGATAAAAAAATATGGGCGCTGTTAAGCAATGTTAACCGTACAATTGACGAAGATATTACACGGCTTATGTTTATAGAACTGTTCAGCAGGCTTAAGACACTGGAAGAGGAAAACCTTGCTTTGCGTATATTGCTTATGGAAGAAGGACTGGTGGATCAGGAACTATTTAACTCCTTTAAAGGAGCGGTGCGTGATTTTTTAAAAATGAAAGAGGAACAGTCGGCTCGGGAAAGCGATTTCTTTGCCAGTTCGGGCGTTTCCTTTCCTGAATGGGTTAACTTTAAAATAAATGGCGAGTTTACTAAGCATCTTGAACAATAAAAATGCTCAGGAATTGCACTTTTGCATAAATTTAACTACCCTTTATTTAACCTGCTGACAGGCAGGTTTTTCATTTAGCGCGTTGAATTACTGACAGATCTCTTATCTTACTAGTTTTTATAACACTTTGAAAAAAAAGGCACAGCACATTTTTTTTACTTTAAAACGGTAAAGTTACCGTCAAATCAGGATTAATATAATTTGTTTTAGAAAGTGACGTGATGTAACATGGGATAAAGGGCATCGGTACAGATATAATAGAAATTGCCAGAATAGAAGAAGCTGCCGCGCACCGTGGAAAACATTTTTTAAATCGTGTTTTTACCTCCGGGGAAATTGCTTTCTGCCTGCGCCGCCGTGACCCTTGGCCCTGTCTGGCGGCCCGGTTTGCTGCTAAAGAAGCGGTTTTCAAAGCCCTGGGAACCGGAATTACGGCCTGGCACGAGGTAGAAATTCATGGCGGAGGCAATCGGCCGGTACAGGTGAAGCTCACGGGGACAGCGGAACAACATGCCCAAACCGAACAGGTAGGTAACATATTGTTATCCATATCTCACGACCGGGAACGGGCGATAGCTTTTGCTACTGCATTACGCAAGGAGTGATTAAATTGCGTCTGGTAACCGCGCAAGAAATGGCTGCAATGGACCAAATAGCCATCAAGGAATATGGCATACCCGGTGTAGTGCTAATGGAAAACGCCGGTCTTAAAATAGCGGAAATTGTTGCCTCGCTGTTGAATAACCTTAGCCAAAGTTCCGTTATGGTTTTTGCAGGCAAAGGAAACAACGGCGGCGATGGCTTCGTAGCTGCCCGGCATTTACATAACCGGGGAGCCGAGGTGCAAGTTTTTCTGGCTACGGAAGCGGAAAAGGTAAAGGGCGACGCGCTTATTAATTTAAATATCTGGCGTAAAATGGGACAAAAAGTTTACCAAATAAATAAAAATAACGATGTGAACTTAGTCCGGCTAGCATTAATGAAAGCCGATCTGGTTATAGATGCACTGTATGGCACCGGTTTTAAAGGATCGATGCGCGATCAAATGGTTCCCATCATCGAAGCCATTAACGCAAGCGGCAAGACCGTGGTGTCTGTGGATATTCCATCGGGCTTGGAAGCGGATACAGGCAGAACCAATGGCCCGTGTATCGCAGCCCGGCATACGGTAACCTTTGCACTGCCCAAACTGGGTCTGGTGCTGCCCAACGCCCGTCCATATGTGGGCGAGCTGCATGTAGTGGATATATCCATTCCGAATGCAATAACCACAGCCCCCCCGGAGGTTGGGAACCTGAGCACCGTCAATCAGAGTAAGGACGATAAAAAAAACGTCCCCGAAAGCAAAGGTCTGATAAAAAAAATAAAAAGCAGCAACGGAGAGAGCATAAATAAAACCGCCGGCAGAGGCGTTACCAACCCCGGTGGTGCCGCCAGCGACAAGAAAGTGAGCGGAAGCGATCCCTTAAACGGAGGCAGCAAACGTTACTTAATCACCGAACAAATGGTACGAAGCTGGTGGCCACGGCGAACAGGTACCGAACATAAGGGTAATTTCGGACGAGTACTGTTGATTGCGGGGTCACGGGGTATGTCCGGGGCCGCGGTACTGGCGGCCCAAGCAACAGCCCGGTCAGGCGCGGGACTGGTTACCTTGGGTGTGCCCGTTGGTATACACGATATTGTCGAAGCCAAGTTAACAGAAGTAATGACCTTTCCATTACCTCAGACCGATCGGGGCACCATCTGTTTGTCGGCACTGGAGGAAATCATCAAACGCGCCAATAATAATGATGTACTGGCTCTGGGTCCGGGACTGGGCACCGGCGAAGATATTGCAGATATAGTAAAAGAAATATTATTGCATTTAAATATTCCCTGCGTACTGGACGCCGACGGTTTAAATGTACTGGCAGGCAAAACCGAGCTTTTTAAGGCAATCCGAACTGACCTTGTGCTTACTCCCCATCCCGGGGAAATGGCTCGACTGACAGGGCGTACCATTGACCAAATACAAAACGACCGGCTTGGAACAGCAGCCGCCAAAGCCGCGCAATGGGATGCCGCAGTAGTGCTTAAAGGTGCGGGCACAGTAGTGGCCGGCCCCGATGGCACCATTTTTATTAACAATACGGGCAACCCGGGCATGGCCGCCGGAGGTTCCGGCGATGTTTTAACCGGAATAATTGCCGGTCTTTTAGGCCAGGGCATGCAAGCGTTGCACGCCGCGGCGGCCGGAGTCTGCCTGCACGGCCTGGCGGGCGACAAGGCCGTCCGGAACAAAGGAATGTCCGGCCTTTTGGCAAGCGACTTACTTGAGCAATTGCCTGCGGTACTAAAAACAATGGAGTAAGCTTCCCTTATGAACATCCATGCCGCTAACGCGACACCGGCGGAAGGATGAAAATATAGCTTAGTCTGTCATTAGATTTAATAAAGTAGATTAAGCACGCGTGCACAAGCGCAACAGATAGCAATTTCATTTTGCGATTTAGCATCCGGAGGTACGACAATGATTTACAATGCACCGGCATGGTCTGAAATTAACATCGAAGCACTAATTCATAATATTAAACAGTTAAGGAACATTACCAGCCCACAGGCTGAATTGATGGCGGTAATCAAAGCCAACGCCTATGGTCACGGGGCGCTGCAAGTAGCCCGGACAGCACTGGCCAATGGAGCCGCCCGGCTGGGCGTGGCCCGAGCCAGCGAGGGAGCTGAACTGCGAGAGGCAGGTATCGATGCCCCTATTCTGGTACTGGGCTATACCGTACCGGAAGAATATCCTCTTATACTGGAATACAATCTTACCCAAACCGTTTACAGCATGCAATTAGCTCAAGACCTTTCCACGATAGCCGCCCAGTCCGGGAAAAACGTACTGGTGCATATCAAAGTTGACACCGGTATGGGTAGACTTGGCTTCTTCCCCGACATTAACGGGGCAAAAAATATTATCAGTGTTGCCAGGCTGCCCCACCTTGAATTGGAGGGCATCTTTACCCATTTTGCTTCCGCGGACTGCCGTGACAAAAGCTATGCTATAAAGCAATGGAACAGTTTTACAGACTTCCTAGACCTCCTTGCCGGGGAAGGCCTTAGATTTCCATGCCGGCATGCCGCTAACAGTGCGGCACTGATGGATATGCCCGAAACTCACCTGGATATGGTGCGGGCCGGTATTGCCATTTACGGCATCCACCCTTCCAACGAAGTTGCCCAAAAGCATGTTAAATTGCGGCCTGTAATGACAGTTAAAGCCCGGGTGGCCCAAATTAAGCACGTACCCAAAGGTTCCGGTATTAGCTACGGGGTAACCCATGTTACCCCTGCCCCTACCATAGTAGCCACCATACCGATAGGTTACGCCGATGGTTATAACCGCTTGCTTTCCTCAAGAGGGGAAGTGCTGATTCGTGGCCGACGAGCACCGGTAATCGGCCGCATCTGCATGGACCAATTCATGGTGGACGCAGGACACCTGCCGGACATTCAGCCAGGGGAAGAGGTTGTGCTATTGGGCCGACAGGGCAGTGATGAAATAACTGCGGATCATATTGCCCAGAAAATAAATACGATAGCTTATGAAGTGTTATGTGCGGTCAACTGCCGGATGCCCAAATATTATATTGGTGAGCATCGGTAATTAAATTAGATTTCTTTAGTGTATACAGCAAAATATTAAACAGATATAAAAAACCAGCCCTAGATCCATATAATAGCGATAAGGGCTGGTTTTTGTGATTATAATAGTGAACTCGTTCAGCTAGAGCCGAACATCGGGGCTTCAGATGGGGATTCTAGCCCACCTGAAGTAAAAATAGAACTCCCAATTATAGAAGTGGGGGTCTTGGAATTTGATCAAGCTATCCTTTTACAAGATCCCGTGCTAAACGTGCTATCATTAAAGGACAGTGCGTTTTTGGGGCAGCTGTACATGCAGGAGGAGCACCTCAGACAATCACTATAGTCAAAAGTATTATCCCGGCCAAAATGATTCGGAGTCAGCTGCATGGGACAAGCATCGGCACAAATGCCACATGATATACAGTTACTATCGATCTGAAGCGGTTTTTGGCCCCGGCCAATCCAGTGGGCCACCGTACCCATCGGGCAGATATGGCACCAGGTGCGGGGATGAATACCCCAACCCAATAATATGCCCACCACCGTGGTAATACTCAGTATCCTGACCAAGGCCAGACCCATGGCGGGAAGATTTCCCCACGCCATGTAAAACTGCACACCAATGACAGTAAAAATAAACAGCACCATAAAAGAACGCACCGCTTCATGTCTAAAGAAAGCGGGAATGGTAATTTTACGGCTGACAGGACCCAGGAATAAATCCAGAAAAGCACCCCGGGGACACATCCAGTTACACCAATTACGCCCCCGGAAAAAGGAAACGCCCACCGCGCCAATCATACATCCGAACAATAAAAACCCCATGAGCGGGTAAAACCAACCGCCTATGGCCACCAGCGGCAGAACCACCCAGGTGTAGGCCTGCAGGTTGACCCTGCGCAGCATAGATTCATGCACTTTCATAGCCGGCCCCCCTTAACTTCATATCTATATATATTATTATATGGATATTAAAAAAATAGTCAACTGCATTTGTGATTTGCTTTGGTACTTATAAGGCGATAAAAAACCAACTATTTGCACGAATTCCAACTGACATTTGATATAGGAAACAATTACCAGACAAGTTAATTAGAGCAAATTTTTAATATTTCAATCACTATTCTTTAAGCGTCTCGCAGGATTTGCGGCCCCGGCCGCCCAATATTGCACATATCAATGTGAAAGGTGGCATCTGCATGGAATATCAAGAATTATTAATTAAAGAACTGGATAATGTGGTTGTAGTAACCATCAACCGGCCGGCCAAGAGCAACTGCTGGACTATGCGTCTGTACGAGGAATTTGCCAGTCTGCAGAAAGAGTTGCACGAGGATAAATCAATTAGAGCCGTCGTACTCACCGGTGCAGGAGACCGTTCCTTTTGCGGCGGTATTGACTTATCCTTATTGGGCATGGCCAACTCCGAATTCGTGGGCCAGTCCTTAACCTGGCTGCAACAAGTGAACACAGGCTGGGAAACTCATTCCCGCCCCGTCATCGCCGCCATTAACGGTGCGGCAATCGGCGGCGGAGTAGAACTGGCACTGGCCTGTGATATACGGGTAGCCGCCGACAAAGCGATATTTTCTATACCCGAGGTACGGGTAGGACTAGCACCCGATATGGGGGGCACTCAGCGATTAACCAAAGTAATCGGCCCCAGCCAGGCTAAAAGGCTGGTACTTACGGGTATGACCATAGATGCTGCGGAGGCCGCCCGCATTGGGCTGGTTGACATAGTAGCGCCTGCGGACAAGGTATTGGAAGAAGCGCTGGCCATAGCAAAACGCATAGCCGCCAATGCACCGCTGGCCGTTAAATACGCTAAGAAAGCCATTAACCTGGCCACCGAAAGCAGCATAGCCGTGGGTATGCTTTACGAAGAATTGGCATCCACCTTTTGCTGCGGAACCAAGGATAAGAGCGAGGCTCTGACTTCTTACCTGGAGAAAAGAGAACCGGTATACCAAGGTAAATAATATAATCAGATAGAGGATTAATTATTTTTTTGCAGAATTAAATTACAAAGTGGTATTATACTTATATATCCAGCCATTTAAGGAGGGGGGAGTATTAATGGCAAGTCCGCGTTTAAAAGAACCTGGTCAGGGAGGGGCACTGTCCGGCGCAAGAGTGTTAGCCTTTGTCTTTGTGGTATTGACCGTGGGCTTTTCCGCTTGGCTCACCGCAGTTGTGGCCGGCGCACCGGTGGGATTATCCAGTGCCATTGGCGGATTAGTGGCCGGAGTGCTGGGATTTTTTATACTGGTATGCGGTTCCTTGTATGAGGTTAGAACCGTTACTTGCACATCCTGTGGCCAAAACGACCAAACGCTGAAGCACATTGGTTCTTACAATTGCTTCAACTGCGGCGCTAAGTATTATGTTTATGATAAGGAAGTTAAAGATATCAGTGTTTGATTAAACCGCAAAAAGGCGGTTACCGCTTACGCTTACAAAAGCGAAGCTATAACCGCCTTTTGAATGTTGTTCGTACCCTCAATTAATGACAGCACCCGAGCATCCCGCAGGTACTTTTCCACCGGTAAATCTTTTAAATATCCCCGTCCCCCGCAAATATCCATTGCCGCCGCCGCGGCTTCCTGAGCCACCTGACTGCCTGCTATCTTCGCCATAGAAGATGCCATTGTATAATCCAAATCATTATCAATAAGCCAGCAGGCTTTCCATACCAGTAGACGGGCAGACTCTATCCTGGCGGCCAATTCGGCCAGAACAAAGGAAACCGCCTGCTGAGCAAAGACCGGTCGACCAAACTGCTGCCGATGTTTGCTGTACTGCAGGGCAAATTCAAATGCCGCTCGGGCCAGCCCCACGCCAACAGCCCCAGCTAAGGCACGCCCCCGGTCGAAAGTTTGCATCAGCAACAAGTAAGCGCTGCCCCGGGGACCGATTACAAGTTCATCGGGCACAATTACCTTGTCCAAAATTAATCGGGCTGTCCGCACACACCGGATACCCATTTTATTATGCACAGTTCCCACTTTCAATCCCTGCACATCATAGGGAACAATAAACGCCACAAGCCCCGCCCTTTTGTCCTCTTTATCTGTGGTGGCAAATAAAGTAGTGAAACGAGCCAGACCTCCGTTTATAACAAATTCCTTGACCCCGTTGATTGTCCACAGGCCTTTATTACACGCTGTCGTCGTTGCTATCGATGTAATATCCGAGCCCGCTTCAGGTTCGGTGAGGGCAAAAGCGGCTAGACATGGTTCAGCATAGGCCAGGGGAGGTAAATAGGTTCCCCTTTGCCCGGCAGAGCCGGCCAATATAATAGGACTGGCGGCGTGTATATTGGCTGTAACCACGGTGGCCACACCGGCGCACACAGCGCCTAATTCTTCCAATGCCAGAGCAGTGGAAAAGTACCCCAGACCCCGCCCGCCGTACTCCTGTGGCACGGTGGGAGTCAATAAATTATGTTCGGCCAGTGCTCTAAACGGTCCATCATTAAACCGGCCGTCATCAGCCTCGTCAAGCATCCCCACTGCAGGCGCTATCTGCCGCAGGGCCAGCGCTCTGACTTCTTCTACTAATTGCCGCTGCTCGGCTGAAATATTAAAATTAGCCATTTCCCAAAGCCTCCTTTTTTTTAAGCCAGGTAATAAAATCAATAACCAACCTTTGCCCTTCGGGGGAAAGAGATGCATAAGCCGCTAACAAATTTTGCTCCTCAGAACTGCCGGCTGACCCGGTACCGGGGAACACAGGCAGTTTTTGTTTTAAATCATTTGCATACAAATCATACAGCTTATCCCCGGGCAGGTTATGCTGGCCCGGGGTATGAAAATCGGCGGAGCGCAAAAAAAACTCGATGGGCTTGCCCAGTATCTCCGCTATAAGGGCCAATTGCGCCAGGTAAACGCGACGTTTGCCCTTTTCATAGTTGGAAAGGGTAGACTGGGAACAGCCAATTTTCGCCGCCAGCTGTTCCTGGCTGTACCCGGCCTGCTCCCGGGCCAACTGTAACTGCTTGCCAATGGATTTATACCCCATTATTAACGCCTCATTTTTTGTTTTTTTAAATTTATCATAATTTTTAATAAAATCACACGGAAATAATTGAATTTATTATGACAAATTGATATAATTATGTCAATTGCTAATAACAATTGATAAACCGGCGAATAGCTAAAGGAGGGATAAAAATGAATTTGGTCGACATGTTAGAGCGCAATGCCGCCAAATTCGCAGACAAGGATTGTTTGCGCTATAACAGTCAGGGACTGACTTTTGCCGAATTGTATGCCCGGGCTGAGGAGGCTGCCGGACTGTTACAATCCTGGGGAGTGACCAAGGGTGATAAGGTCGCCATTATGAGCTATAATACCCCGGCCTACGTCGTAGCGTTTTACGGGGCGCTGAAGGCGGGAGCGGCAGTAGTCCCGGTCAACCATAAACTTGCCGCCCCGGAGGTCAGCTACATACTGGAGCACAGCGAGGCTAAAGCTCTCTTTTTTGACGGTATGCTGGGCGAAGTGGTCAGGAAAGTCTCGGTTCGGGCACGCATGGTCGCCATTGATTCGGACGCCGAAGGGTTTGAGAGTTTTGAAAAGCTTCTGGATAAGGCACCGGCATTTACTCCCGTATCAATAGAAAATCATGATCTGGCTGAAATACTTTATACCTCCGGCACAACGGGTAAACCCAAGGGTTGCCTGCATAGCCACAAAAACGTTATCTTCGCCGGCATCACCGGTGCTCTGGCCATGAAAATGGATGAACAGGATCGCCTGTTAATGGCTATGCCCATATGGCATTCCTCGCCACTGAACAACTGGTTCATAGGGGCCCAATTCATGGGTGCCACCACGGTGTTGCTCCGCGATTATCACCCTTTACGCTTTTTACAGGCAGTACAAGATGAAAAATGCACTATCTATTTTGGCGCACCCATTAGTTATATCATGCCTTTGCAGATTGTACCCAATTTTAGCGATTTCAACCTTTCCTCCATGCGCTGCTGGATCTACGGCGGCGGACCCATTGCCGGCGATACGGTCGTTATGTTAATGGAAAAGTACCAAAGCGATAATTTCTTCCAAGTATACGGCATGACCGAGGCAGGCCCAACGGGTACTGTATTATTCCCCCGGGATCAGATACGCAAAGCAGGCTCCATAGGACAAAATGCTCTGCCAGGGGCGGACCTGCGAGTCATGAAGAGTGATACCGAACCGGCTGTCCCGGGCGAAACGGGTGAAATATGGCTTAAAGGGGACAGCATCATGGCAGGTTATTACAAGAACCCCCGGGCCACCGCCGAGGCCTTTTGCAACGGCTGGTATAAAACCGGCGATGTTGCCCGTCTGGACAATGATGGATACCTTTATATTGTGGACCGCACAAAGGATATGATCGTCACCGGCGGTGAAAATGTATATTCAAAAGAAGTAGAGGACGCCATCGTCGGCCATCCCGGTGTAATGGAAGCCGCGGTAATCGGACAGCCACATAACCAATGGGGTGAGACGGTGGTGGCATTTGTAGTGCTAAAAACGGATGCAGTTGTAAATGAAAAGGAACTTAAGGAGTATCTGGTCGAAAAACTGGCTAAATACAAAATTCCGAGGGATATACATTTTACCGCCACGCTGCCCCACACCCCAACCGGCAAAGTGAAAAAATTTGAATTACGCGAAAAAAATACCCAATGCCGTTAGCAGTGGAATAGTACTTATCAACTATCTAATAAATTTACTTAATACCCCACGAAAGGACAAATGCCATGTTTGATTATATATTAAATGAAGAACAGCTTAAACTGCGTGATGAGGTCAGAGAACTGGTCAGGTGGGTGCCCCGCCAAATGATCCTGGATATGGATCAGGACAAGATCCAGTTCCCCGAGGAATTTCTCCAGGAGGCCGGACGGCGCAACCTGCTGGGCTGCCGTTACCCCAAAGAGTGGGGAGGACGGGGAATGGACTGGGTGAGCACGGCTATGGTAATGGAAGAGGTAGGCACTTTAGGCTACATTTTCGCCTGTACTTTCGGCGTAGGGGCCGAGCTGGTCTGTGACGCCATTGTCCGGCATGGTACCGACGGACAAAAGGAGAAATACGTAAAGCCGCTGCTGGCCGGTGAAATATTTGCCGCTGAATGTCTCACTGAACCCCGGGGAGGTTCGGACTTCTTTGGTACCACAACAATGGCCGAGGATAAAGGTGACTATTATTTAATAAACGGACAAAAGCGATTTATCGTGGGTGCCGAGGGGGCGGATTATTTCCTGGTTTACGCCCGAACCGACCACAGTCCCAAGGCTCATCCCCACAAAGCGCTAACCTGCTTTATCGTGGACCGCGGCCCCGGCGTTAGCGTGGAATATTTGTACGGGCTTATGGGCTGCCGGGGCGGCGGGGCCGGACGTATTGTATTTAAAGATGCCGTAGTCCCCAAAGAAAATATCGTGGGCGAACTAAACGGCGCCTATGCGGTATTTAATACCATGATGATACCCGAACGCCTGGGTACCGCAGCCATGACCATTGGCGCGGCCCGGCCCGCCTTGGACATTGCCACCCGCTACACTTCACGGCGCAAAGCCTTTGGCCAGGTGATCAACCAGTTCCAGGGTGTCAGCTTCCAGGTAGCCGAGGCGGTCATGCTGCTTGACGCCGCGCGCTCACTTGTTTATACCACCTGCCGCGCCGTGGATGGCGGCATCGACAGCAATCGGGTGCGCCGCCTGGTCAGCGAAACCAAAAAGTTTGTTACCGAGTCCTGTCAAAAGGCGGCCCGCAACGCTATGCAGATCATGGGCGGCATCGGCTACACCAATGTATTCCCTGTGGAACGCATCAATCGAGACCTGGGTCTGGCCTCCATCTGGACGGGCACCAGCGAGGTAATGTCGCTGATTACCGCTCATGAATGGTACCGGGAATACTATAAAGCCCAAAAGAAGCGAGCGGAAAGAGACTACGAACTCGACGCTGCCGAGGCTGCAGCTGCGGACGAGAAAATATACGAGTAGCGAAAATAATACGATTACTACCGGCTACTTTTTATAACTGTTGTCAAAGCGCCAAGTTAAAAGCGCATCGCCATTCACCCGGATGAAATAATACTCCGGCCCGGAATCGACCTTGAACATATACAGATGACTTTCGGTACCCTGCAGCCCGAAATTACGGACCACTATTGTCTTGCTCACATCCAAAGGACTATAAGTGCGTCCTTGCCCATCAATTACCTGCACGTTGGCCCTGTCTACTGTGGCATCGGTGATTAGGGCCAACCCTACAAATACCCGCCCCGGCTCCGCAACGGCAACATTATTTGCTAAATCCACTGTATCGGTAAAAATGTTTTTACCACCCCGGACTGCGTAACGCTCCCCGTTAAAATTAACCTGCTCTCCCAGCAATGCATATTGAGTAGGCAGTTTTACTGTCGGCACCCCGGACCGATCGCCGGTCTGGGTGGCCAACCAGTAAACAATAAAAAAAATTCCTGGTGCAAAGATTAAAAAAATAAGCCACTTTCTTTTGGCCTGATCAGCAGCTTGACTGGACATTTCAGGCACCGTTCCTTCCCTCAACGAAAAAACTTCTACAAGTTTATAATTCCCCGCTGGTAATTATTATTCAACTGTCGGACACAGACTAACGCTGAAGAATATTCCTTATACAATTATTGGGGAGCCAGCAATTTTTGTCAACCATCCCTATACCGGCAGACAATGGCCAAGCACCCGAACCGTTAAAATTTTATCAAAATAATCTCTTGCAGGCATAATATTCTAGTAAAAGTGCCAAACTACTACCGTTTTAGCAATAATATAAGCCGGAGGTGCATCATAAATGCATGCTGAAGTAGACCAGGACCTTTGTATTAGCTGCGGGGCTTGTATAGATACCTGCCCGGATGTATTTGATTGGAACGATGATGAAAAAGCCCATTCTGTAGTGGACGAAATTCCCACTGATCTGGAGGAGCAAGCGACAGAGGCCGCCGAGGGATGCCCCACGGACGCCATAACCATTAATTAAAGGCTATATCACCCGGGCACGGCTGCTGTTCTGAATCAGCCGTGCTTTTTATTAAATTCCAAGACTCCCGCTTCTGCAAGCGGGAGTTCCTATTGGCTGCTACAGGTGGGGTAGAATCCCCACCTGTAGTCCCGATGTCCAGCTTTAGCTGAACGGATTCACTTTCTTGCCTGTGTTGAAAGATTGAATAGCCAAAGTCTGTTTAACTTAGTTTAGGAAATTTTTGCCCAATTTACTAGCCAGCCTTTTATAATTCAGCTATAATAGAGAATGTTATTTTAACCAAAGGGGAAATTATACGTGAAAAGATCATCCCTCTGGGTCATTTTGCTTATATCGGCAATAACCATATCAGTCTGCGCATTTTGGCCGTCCAGCGCGGACAAAGGCCCCGCAATACCGTCCGTATATGGATTTGGCCTGCCCCGACCCGAGCTTACCGAATATGCCTCGGAGGCAAACCATGTGTACATGCTAACCGTTGACCGGTTAGCAATACAAGACCTGGTTAATCACCCGGATATCTTTAATGACATAACCGGGCGGGCTGCTCTGGGTCTAATGAGTGTGGGAGTGGAAGGCAGCTTAACAGCAGACAGTTCCTACGCCTCAATAGGTGCAGGCGCCCCCGTTAACGCTTCGGGCACCGGTACGCATGGACTAAATGACCGGGAAACATTACTGGGCATCACAGCCGGTGAAATATTCCAACAGCGAACCGGGCTGACCGCGCCCGCAGGATCCGTACTCCAATTGGACATTGAACGCATAAAAAAGACAAATGAGCAGAACGATTATTCAGCTATACCGGGCCTGCTGGGTACTATATTGCAAGACAACCTCCTGACGGTATCCGTGCTGGGCAACGCCGACAGCAGCGAAAAATCCGTCCGCCCGGCAGTGGCGCTGGCTATGAATGAAGATGGCCTAGTGGACAACGGCAATGTAAGCGATCATTTATTAGTCCATGACCCTTCTTTTCCCGGCGGGGTGCGAACCGATTATGACAAAATACTAACCTTGCTGCCGGAGTACCGGAAGAACCCCGGTTTGATCACAGTGGAGTTGGGTGACCTGGAACGATTGGAAAGAGAAGGTGAATACCTGGAGGAAAAAGTACTTCAAGACAAACGCAGAGAAACACTGGCACGGGTAGCTGCTTTTACAACCTCTCTGCTCAGCCAAATGGATACCAAGAGGGATCTATTGCTGATTGTTTCGCCCACACCCAAAGGCAACTATCTACCGGGCACTAATTATATTACCCCGGTGCTGGCCGTAAATAGTGCCATCGAGCCGGGCATCCTAACCTCGCCCACCACCCGGCGGCCCGGGATAATAAGAAATACCGACTTGGCCGCCACTGTACTTGATTTTTATAATTTAGACACGACGGCACAAATATACGGGCGCTCGTTGCAGGCCATTCACGCAAATCAAAATGTGACCAGGCTTTCTTCTCTGTACGAACAATTGGAACAAACCTACCAGACTCGCACACCGGTATTGCGCAATTACGTATTGCTGCAGCTTATACTGGTGCTACTGTCTCTGATAGCTATTTTTTTGCCCCGGATCAACGCATTAATGCTGGCGCTAAAACCACTGCTACTGGCAGTAATGGCCGTGCCCGTGGCCTTGCTGCTGGTTGCAGTGCTGCCAAACGGGTCTCCGGCGGTGCTGCTTATTGAAATAATTGCTTTAACCGTAGGCATTACGGCTGTCATTTATCTATGGCTGGATAACTACGCCAATGATTTGGACCCGTTTATCATCATCAGCTTATTTACATCGCTGTGCATTATCGCCGATCTTTTTTTGGGCGCACCACTGCAGAAAAATTCACTGCTGGGCTATCATCCAATTGCGGGGGCCAGGTTTTACGGTATAGGCAACGAATACATGGGCGTACTGATCGGCTCCACCATCATCGGTACAACCGCTCTGATCACCCGTCTGACCGCTGTCAACCGCAAAACACTTTTAGCTGTTACCGGTCTTTACTTTTTAATAACTTTATACGCCATCGCCGCTCCGGAAAGAGGCACAAACGTAGGAGGTTCATTAGCGGGAGCTTTTTCGTTTTTAATTACCTTTTTGCTGCTGGCAAATGTCAAACTTAACATTAAGACGATTCTTAAAACGACTTTTGCGGTCGGCTTCTTTCTGCTGCTATTAATCTTTTACGATCTGCAACGACCGTTGGAATCCCAATCTCATATCGGACGCACGGCTAATTTGATCTGGCAGAACGGTCCGAGCGAGATCATAAACATCATTTATCGTAAAGTAAGTATGAACATAAAACTAATTAAATACACCATCTGGAGCCGGGTTTTCCTGGCCAGCCTGGCCAGTCTGATTATCCTATTTTATAGGCCGGTGGGGGTTATGCAGCAAGTTTTTGTCCGCTACGCCGACATTTATAAAGGTTTTATCGGTGTGGCTGCAGCCAGTATCACGGCACTTATTTTTAACGACTCGGGTATAGTAGCCGCGGCCACCGCTATGATTTATGGTGCTCCGCCGCTGCTTTACCTGGTTATCCGCATGCTGCATATCAATGTGCAATAAGTGAATTTTTTTAACACTGCGGGCTAATAACGCAAATTTTAAATTAAGCATATAAGCAAAACAGAGTAAACTAAAGGTATCCAATTAAAAAGCAGTCCTAATTGAGATAAATCACAACCACACATAAAATTTTGTTGACATTACATGATTTTATGCTAAAATTGAGTTTGATTGGAACACGGCAGGTAATTTACACCGCCGAAGGCCAGTTAAAAAACGACAAATAAGGGGGAAGATAATTAGAATGAAACCTTTGGGCCGCCATGTACTAGCTGAAATCTATGGATGTGAATACGATATTCTCAATGATATCGGCAAAGTGGAAAAAATAATGGTAAACGCAGCCCTTGAGGCAGGCGCCGAGGTAAGAGAATTTGTATTCCATAAATTCAGCCCGCAGGGGGTCAGTGGAGTGGTCGTAATTTCAGAATCACATTTGGCCATTCACACCTGGCCGGAACTGGGTTATGCTGCCGTTGACGTATTTACCTGTGGGGACAAGGTGGATCCCTGGGATGCGTGCAATTTTTTAACCGAACAATTCTGCGCCAAGCATCTCACAGCTAAAGAGACAAAACGGGGTATCCTTCCTGATATACCGCATCAGGAAGCCGTAAATCTTTAGGAGGGATTTTTATTAGTACCAACTTAAGTGAAGATTAGCATGACCTTGCCGTTTGATTGATAACGCAAGGTCATTGCTTTTTAAAGGCAAAAATACATTGCCGGAAGGAAATTTTATTGCAGCACCGAATATATTATTGTTTAAAGCAAAGGAGGCTGCACCTGCAAATGCACATTTTTCAGCATATCAGCGATGACTTGGACAAAGTACAAAAGCTAATACACAAAAATTTTTTTATTAAAACAAGTAATATTAAAGACTATGTTAGACAGGATTTCAATTACTTATATATTAATTTAAGGCCCGCCCTGGTACTCATTTGCCACCGTTTATTTTGTCCGGCCAATCGGCAGGCCGTTGCCTTGGCAGCCGTAATACAGTTTATTTATATGGCTTCCCAAGTGCATATTAAGCTAACGGAAGACGACTCCGGCCAAGAAAAAACGGTTGATATCCGTACCGGATACCAGTTTCCCGTACTGGTAGGCGATTACCTGTACGGCAAGTTTTTTACCACCCTGTGCGACGCCGGTATTGTGCATTACCTGAAAAACATGGCGGAGCTTATTTGTACAATTAATAAAAACGGGATCATGATATTGAGAAATCCGGATCTGGCGACTACCGATCCGCTGGCATATAACGAAGTTATCCGCGGCGAGTATGCAGAGCTGTTAGCCTGTGCCGCCTGCCTCGGTGCCGATTTAGCCGGTGCCGACAGCACCGCTAAGGATAAACTCTATCATTTGGGGCTTAATCTGGGCATGGCTTTCGGGCTGCTGTCAAGGGGCGCTTCAACACAACAAATAAGTGATTATACAACAAAAGCCCATCTTACATTAAAGCAGCTGCCATACAGCAAAGATAAAGAGAGCCTACGGGATTTACTTGGTTTAATCAGCGATGAAAATACTACGGCCAAACGCATGGTAGTGTAAGCAAGTACTACAGAAGTCAGTAAAATCGTTCAGCCAAAGCTGAACATCAGAGCTTATCGGCGCTTCAGATGGGGATGCTGCCCCACATGAGGTAAGAATAGTAACTTCCACTATAGTGGGAGTCCTGGAATTTGATATATATAAAGAAAGCGGGTGTATGGTTTGGCCTATCCCGATTTACGCGCTTTTATAGATAAACTGGACAAACAAGGGCTTTTAAAAAAAATTACGGCCGAAGTAGACGCCCACCTGGAAATAACCGAAATTACCGACCGGGTGAGCAAACAAAACGGTCCCGCACTGTTGTTTGAAAACGTCAAGGGCTATAACATGCCCGTTTTGACCAATGCTTTCGGCTCACTGTCCAGAATGCAACTGGCGCTTGAAGTAGACTCTCTGGACCAAATCGGCGACGAATTAACAAAAATAATTCAGCCGCCGGAGCTGCCCGCCACATTAATGGATAAATTAAGAACTTTACCCAAACTGGCTCAGCTAGCTTCATTTTTACCCAAACATGTGCGCACCGGTCCATGCAAAGAAGTAGTAATCAAAGATAAACCGTCTTTGGCCCAACTGCCGGTGCTGTACTGCTGGCCCGAAGACGGCGGACCGTTTATCACGCTGCCCCTGGTATTCACCAAAGACCCGGTGACAGGCCGCCGCAATGTAGGCATGTACCGGATGCAAGTTTTTGACCATCAGACCACGGGCATGCACTGGCATATCCATAAAGATGCCGCCGAGCACTATCGCAAGAAGGGCGGCCAAATGCCCGTAGCTATTGCCATCGGCGCCGATCCGGCCACCATTTACGCCGCCACCGCACCCATGCCGCACGGTATTGATGAAATACTGCTGGCCGGTTTTTTGCGCAAAGAACCGGTGGAATTGGTTAAGTGCGAAACAGTGGACCTTGAGGTACCGGCCAGAGCGGAAATTATTCTGGAAGGGTATGTTGACCCGGCGGAAACCAGACTGGAGGGGCCCTTCGGCGACCACACAGGGTACTATTCATTGGCGGATCAGTACCCCGTATTCCACCTGACCTGCGTCACTCAGCGCAAGAACCCGGTGTACCCCGCTACTATAGTCGGCCGGCCGCCTATGGAGGACGCCTACCTGGGCAAGGCTACCGAGCGTATATTTTTACCGCTGATGCGTATGCAGCTGCCCGAAGTAGTGGATATGAACATGCCGCCCGAAGGCGTTTTTCATAATTGCGTGCTCGTTTCCATCCGCAAAAACTACCCCGGCCAGGCTAAAAAGGTAATGTGCGCGCTGTGGGGCATGGGCCTGATGATGTTGGCCAAGCTGATCATTATAGTAGACGCGGATGTGGACGTACAAAATACCTCCGAAGTTATGTGGCGGGTATTTAACAATATCGACCCGCGCCGGGATGTGCTGATAGTGGACGGCCCGCTGGACGCTCTGGATCATTCATCCCCGCTGCCCCATTACGGTTCTAAAATGGGCGTCGACGCCACCGTTAAGACGGCGGCGGAAGGACACACGCGCCAGTGGCCCCCCGATATTGTGATGTCGCCCCGGATTAAGGAACTAGTGGATAGGAAGTGGCGGAGTTATGGCTTTGGCAATACCCAATAGAACCAAAGTTTTCTTGGATATGATTCGATTTGAGCACACCATATTTGCCCTACCCTTTGCTTACATGGGGACACTGCTGGTGGCTAAAAAATTACCCGCCGGCGTCGATTTGCTTTGGATAACTCTGGCAATGGTTGGCGCCCGTACCGCGGCCATGTCACTGAACCGAATTATTGACCGGCATATCGATGCCCTAAACCCTCGCACAGCCGGCCGCGCCCTGCCCAAAAGGATGCTGTCCGTGGGGGAAGTATGGGTTTATACAATACTATCCTTTGCTCTTTTGTTTTATGCCGCCTACCAGCTTTCGCCACTGGCTTTTCACCTGTTTCCGGCAGCCGTGGCAGCACTCTCATTTTATTCCTTTACCAAACGGTTTACCTGGACTTGTCATTTATGGTTGGGGTTAACTTTGGGTCTGGCCCCGCTGGGGGCTTGGATAGCCATAGCGGGTCAATTCCAAACCGCTCCGGTGCTGCTGGGCTTGGGTGTGCTATTTTGGGTCGCGGGTTTTGATATAATTTACGCCTGTGACGATTATCATTTCGACCAAGAATACGGCATCCATTCCATTCCGTCCCGGTTCGGAATCGCCAAATCGCTTAAAATATCCGCTGTTTTTCATATTATAGCACCACTACTGTTCCTGACAGTGGGAGTGCTGCTGCACCTTGGCGTGTTCTATTTGGCGGGACTTACCATAGCGGTATCCCTGCTCTTTTATCAGCATAAACTGGTTACCCCGGGCGATCTGACCCGGGCCGGGGTAGCTTTTTTCAATTTAAACGGCACACTTAGTGTAGTCATGTTTTGTTTTACACTGCTGGATATACTGGTGCCTGTACAGATATGGTAGCGTTTAATAATAGGGGGGATTACTCTGTCAAGCAGCTCCGCTTCCCTTACAGCCGTAGCCGCTAAAGTTGCCGCGGGCCAACGGCTTTCTGCCGAGGATGGCCTGGTGCTTTTCCAATCAAATGATTTACTGGCTATCGGCCAAATGGCCCATATGGTACGGTTGAGAAAAAACAGCCGCAAAACATATTTTATCGCCAACCGGCATATTAACCATACTAATATATGCGTCAACCGATGCCAGCTGTGTGCCTTCGGCCGTGATGCGAACGACGTATGCGCCTACGCCCTGACTCTGGATGAAATAGAAGCCAAAGCCCGATCTTGCGCCAATCTTAATCTATCTGAATTACACATCGTAGGCGGGCTAAACCCTGATTTAACTCTGGATTACTACTTGGAAATGATGCAGCGTTTGCGCCGGGCATTGCCCGGGGTTGTAATTCAATCACTCACTGCGGTAGAAATTGAATACCTGGCCCGGCAACACCACATGAGCTGCCGACAAGTGCTGGCTGCCTTAAAAGAGGCGGGCCTCGACTCGCTGCCGGGCGGTGGTGCGGAAGTATTCGCCCCTCGAGTGCGAAAAATTATCTGTTCCAATAAAATAGACGGCGACACCTGGCTGTCGGTACACCGGGCCGCTCACGAGCTGGGTATGCGCACTAATGCCACCATGCTGTACGGACACGTGGAAACAATTGAGGAAAGAGTGGATCACTTACTCCGCCTGCGAGAATTACAGGACCATACCGGTGGCTTTTTAACCTTCATTCCCCTGGCGTTTCACCCACGGAACACGTCTCTGGAATCCCTGGGGATGTCCGGCACAACCGGTTATGACGATCTAAAAGTATTGGCCATAGCCAGACTGCTGCTGGATAATTTTGACCATATCAAGTCCTTTTGGATTTATGTGGGAGCAAAATTGGCACAAATATCATTATCCTTTGGCGTGGACGACCTGGACGGCACTGTGGTGGAAGAAAAAATCGCCCACGACGCCGGTGCCGATACCGGACAGTCCATGACGAAAAATGAGTTGATACACCTGATAAAAAGCGCAGGCTTTAGACCAGTGCAGCGCGATACGCTTTACAATGTAGTGGAGGAGGGTTTTTAATGCCCGGAATACGCCTGGGACAGGTTGAATACATTAACTGCATACCGGTTTACCACGCCTTGGAGGAAGGTCTGCTGGTAAGCGATATAGAATTGGTCAAAGGACCGCCCAGTCACTTAAATAAAATGTTTTTAAAAGGAGAGCTGGATATTACCCCCATTTCTTCTATTGAATACGCCAGGCATGCCGACCAATGCATTATTTTGCCCAACCTGTCCATTAGTGCCGACGGTCGGGTGGAAAGTATTCTTCTCTTCAGTCACTTGCAGCCTACCGAACTGGAGGGCAAAACTATTGCCGTAACCACTTCCTCCGCCACCTCGGTGGTGCTGCTGCGCATATTATTTGAGCACTTTTACCATGTAGATGTGGAACTGATCAGCGCCGCCCCGGACCTAAACACTATGCTTTCCACAGCGAACGGGGCATTGCTCATTGGTGATGACGCCATGCAAGCCCACCAGCAAGTGCTTAGCGACCACCGGAAACTAATTGTCACCGACTTGGGCGAAGCCTGGAAGGAATTTACCGGACAGAAAATGGTTTACGCCGTGTGGGTGGCTCATACCGCCCTGGCCCGGACCGCACCGCATGTCATTGAACAAATGGCCGGTCTGCTTTACGAAGCAAAGCAGACCGGTTGGTCCCAAAGGAAAGCACTGATTGATAAAGCCCGGCAGCGTTCCGGATTACCATTTGAGGTAGTGGATAAATACCTGGATACCATCCACCATGAACTGGGCGAAGAAGAGCAAAAGGCACTGCTTACTTACTTCGATTACGCTTACAAAAGCGGCATTATTGAAGAACGCGTAAAGCTTAATATTTTTTAAACGAATGCCCGGGGCACCATTTCAATTAAACAGGCTGTATTGAGAACAACAATGCATCTAACGCTAAATATTAACAACAAGGCAGGTGACAAAGCATTAAATATTCGACAGAAGTACCCGAACTGCTGCAAAAAGCTTTGACCGGTGAGCGGCTGACCGCTTCGGAGGGCACTGTTTTGCTGGAAAAAGGTGAATTACTTGCACTTGGTCACGCGGCCAACGCCATCAGACAGCGGTTGCACCCGCAGCGAAGGGTCACCTATATCATAGACCGTAACATAAATTACACCAACATATGCGCCTGCCGGTGCCGCTTCTGCGCATTTTACCGCCAAGTCGGCGATACCGATGCTTATATAATGGACAAAAACACTCTGTATAAAAAAATTGAAGAAACTCTGGTCGTAGGCGGTACGGAATTGCTTATCCAGGGCGGCCTGCACCCGGATCTGCCGCTAAACTTTTATGTGGATATGCTTCGATCTATTAAAGCGCGGTTTCACATCCATAACCATTGCTTTTCTCCGCCGGAAATCGTTCACTTTTCACGCCGGTCGGGACTGTCCATTACGGAGGTGCTGGCCCGGCTAAAAGAGGCGGGACTGGATTCACTGCCCGGCGGCGGTGCCGAAATACTGGTGGACCGGGTGCGCCGGATCATCAGTCCCAACAAGATAGGCTGGCGGCTGTGGATGGATGTAATGGACGGCGCCCACCGCCTGGGGCTGAAAACTACCGCCACCATGATGTTCGGTCATGTGGAAACCGCCGCCGAGCGAGTTTTGCACATGGTGCGAGTGCGGGAACAGCAGGACGCCACCGGCGGCTTCACCGCCTTTATCCCTTGGAGCTTCCAACCCCGCAACACACAACTGGGAGGAACTGTCGCCGGGGGAGTGGAGTATCTGAAAACAATTGCCGTCGCCCGTATTATGCTGGATAACATACCCAACATCCAGGCTTCCTGGGTTACCCAGGGTGCTAAAATCGCTCAGCTGGCCCTGACCTTTGGAGCCAATGACTTTGGCAGCACTATGCTTGAGGAAAACGTGGTGCGAGCCGCCGGAGTCACTTACCGGGTACCCCTGGAAGAAATCCACCGGTGCATCGCCGACGCCGGTTTCATGCCTGCTCAACGCCGCACCGATTACACCATTATTAAAGAATTCGATTAAAGAATTCGCCCACCCCCGGTCTCGCCCATATGTGCCGGTTAACCGCTTGGATCTATATCATTAGTCAAGAAAACATCTATCCCCGTGCCTTGAACAGCGGCACGGGATTGTTATTTATTCCGCAATCAAAACAATGCCACTTACTGAAATAATTATTACTATTTGCTATATTTTATGATAAAATAATTCTAAACAGAGTGAATGTTCATTCATTAGTAACAATTAAGGAGGAGTTAAATGAGTACGGCGAATTTTCTTAAAGAAATAAATAGCTTACTCCCTCTTTTTAAACCCGAATCTATCGCTATTATCGGAGCGTCCAGCAATCCGGCCAAGCCCAGCGGCCAGCCGTTAGTCTCCTTAACCCGCTGCGGTTTTAAGGGACGAGTATACCCGGTGAACCCCAATTATCATACTTTACTGAACTTACCCTGCTACCCTTCATTAAAGGACATCCCGGATCAAGTGGATCTGTGTATTATCGCGGTACCCGCTCGCATGACTATGTCCGCTCTTGAGGAATGTGCGGCCAAAGATGTCAGGGGAGTAATTATATTCACCTCGGGATTTGCCGAAGTAGGCTCCGGAGGTGCGGCCATCCAGCGGCAGATGACCACGCTGGCCCGTGAAACCGGCATGCGCATATGCGGTCCCAACTGCATGGGCATTTTCAGCGCCCAAAACGCACTGATGGCTAATTTCGCGGTTACCGACCTGCCCGATAAAGTGCTGGTACCCGATTATTTGGGCTTTATCAGCCAAAGCGGCGGCTTTGGGGTGGCTATTTACGAACTGATCAAAGAGAAGGGCTACGGTTTCAGCCATTTTGTAAGCACCGGCAATGAAGCAGATTTAGAGTTTTCCCATTACCTGGGCTATATGGCTACCGATGACCATACCCGTGTAATCGGCGGCTACCTGGAGGGCGTTAAGGACGGACAAAAATTTTTACAGGCCGCAGACATGGCCCTTGCCAACAGCAAACCCATCATGCTTATGAAAGCAGGCCGCTATCCCGCAGCGGCCCGGGCTGCCGCTTCACACACCGGCGCGCTGGTGGGCTCCGAGAAAGTATACAACGCTGTGTTTAGACAAAAGGGCATTATCCGGGTAGAAAACCTGGAGGAATTTCAAACGATGCTCTCCGTAATGCACAATAATAAAATACCTCGGGGCAAGCGAACAGCCATACTGGCCACTTCGGGCGGCAGCGGAGTTATGCTGGCGGACAAATGTGCTCATTACGGACTGGAAGTTGTGCCCCTGCAAGATAAAACCAGGTCGGCCCTGGCAGCTCTTTTGCCCGACTTTGCTTCCACCGCCAACCCCGTAGACATCACCTCGGCCATCATGACCCAGCCCGGGCTTTTGGAGCAGTGCGCTCAAATCGTAATCAGTGACCCGAATGTGGATATGATGATCGTGGCCTACTGGACCGAGTTCGGCGACCGAAGCAATCTGGATCAAATGATCCGGGTGGGACGCCGCACCGACAAACCCGTTTTCAACCTGTCCTGGGGCCCGGAAAAGGCGGTACAGGATGCCTTGCAGTATATGAACAGTCAGTTGACCCCCGCAGCCCGGGAAGTTGATTTCATTATCAAGGGTCTGGCCACACTGGCGAATTACCACCATTTCGTACAATCCCGCAAGAAAAGCAAATCAGCCGGACCGATAATACCGGAGGAGTCCAAGAATAAGGCAGCCGCCATACTGGATAATCTATCGCCCGGCGCCAAGTTGTCCGAGTACACCACCAAACAAGTACTGCGGGCTTACGGTATACCAACCACCACGGAACAGCTGGTTACCACGGCAGAAGAAGCCGTAACCGCAGCCGGAGCCATCGGCTACCCGGTAGTAATGAAAATAGAGTCACCCGACATACTGCACAAAACCGATGCCGGAGGAGTGCTGCTGGATATCAACACCCCCATTGAAGTGCGCAGCAGTTTCCGTAAATTAATGGATAATGCCGGGAACTATAATCCCAGCGCCGATATTAAAGGCGTACTGGTGCAGCAGATGCTGCCTTGCGGTACGGAAATGATTGTAGGTATTGGCAACGACAACATATTTGGCTCCACAGTACTGGTCGGGCTGGGGGGTATATTCGTGGAAGCGCTGGAAGATATCGCCCTTAGAGTGGTCCCCGTTTCATCACTGGACGCCGTAGAAATGCTTAGCGAACTGAAAGGTCGGCGTGTACTCGACGGCCTGCGCGGCCAGCCTCCCGCCGATAAAAAAGCACTGGTGGAAATTATTCAGCGAACAGCATGCCTGGCCCGGGATTTCCCCGGCATCGCCGAACTAGATATTAACCCGCTCATTGTTTTTCCTGAAGGTCAAGGCGCCTGTGCAGCTGACGCGCTAATAGTAATGAAGTAAAAGACCGCGCTGCAGCGTTCAACGATAAACGTAAGCCGGCATATGAGATATTCGCATAATAAATATTCCATGAGATATAATATCAACCTGTTGAATATTAAAATATAAAAGTGTTTTGTAGTATTAAATACTATAGAACGCTTTTTTGTTATGACATATTTTTCAACAATCATTGTTATTGCCTGCTTCTTTTGGTATTCTAAAATCGAAGACATTAACTGCAAAGATAATATTAATTACAACCATGATGCGGTACAACTGGTGCACACAAAACAGAGGTTAGTATGACAAACAAACTAAAACCGGGGCAATTACTGGTAATCAGCTACGCTTTGGTCGACCTGATAGGCACATTATTACTTATGCTGCCGGTATCATACACGCAACCGGGGACCGCCGATCTGCTGCAAGCCTGGTTTACCGCCACCTCCGCGCTTACCGTAACCGGGCTGACGGTAGTTACCACCGCCGGTCACTGGACTATGTTCGGACATATGGTACTGCTGGTGCTAATGCAAATCGGCGGACTGGGGCTCATGGTTCTGGCCACCATCACATTAACCATGCTGGGACTGCGTATTCATTTGGGCCATCGTATGCTGATTGCCCAGGACCGCAATTATTTTAATATATCGGGAGTAGTACGCCTGGCGCGCAGCATCATTTTACTAACCCTGTTGCTGGAGGGCATAGGCGCGATATTATTAGGCTTTCTTATTCCCAGCGTATGGAATAACGGTCTAATTGAAGGACTGCTGTTCACAGCCTTTCACGCGGTAAGCGCGTTTAACGGTGCAGGCTTTGACTTAACCGGGCAAAGCATGGAACCCTTCCGCTATCACTTGGGCGTCAACCTGGTAATTATGACACTGATTATTCTGGGCAGCCTTGGTTACGTTGTTTTACAAGAACTGCTTTCAGTGCGCAATTGGCGCAGACTCAGCTTGCACAGCCGCATGGTATTACTGGTCACCGGCGCCATTACTCTGGCAGGCAGCGTTTTTTATTTAGCTGCTGAATATCAGCATACTCTTGCGAATGTACCTTTGGAAGATAAAATAATAACCAGTCTATTTCAAACAATAACCCGCACAGCCGGCTTTACTACCGTTCCGCTGTCGTCCTGGGGTGAACCATTTATTTTTTTAATGATTATCATGATGTTCATCGGGGCCAGTCCGGGTTCCGTGGGCGGAGGAGTCAAGACCACCACCTTTGGCACGACCGTTTTAGCTGCCTGGTCTATTGTCCGAGGCAAAAAAGCAGTGGTGCTCTTTGAAAGAGAAATTGCTCCGGAAAGCGTCACCAAAGCATTTACTGTAATAGTCATGGCCGGTATGCTGATTGCAGTCAGCACACTGCTGCTCATGGTTGTGGAAGATCTGCCGTTTATGCCGGTACTGTTTGAAGTAGTTTCCGCAATGGCAACGGTTGGCCTATCTATGGGCATTACATCCCAATTGTCTCCTTTTGGCTTGCTGTTAATCGGGCTTCTAATGTTTGTAGGCCGCATAGGTGTTTTAACTATAATAATCGTGCTGGCCGGCACAGAGAAACAACGTTTCCGGTATATGAAAGAGGATATTATTATCGGCTAGTACGTTAAAATTAAAAAGAAAAAAATTAAATTCAAATTCAGGCAGGTGCATTCAGTACCGTGAAAAAATCCGTCTTGGTTATTGGAGTGGGCCGTTTTGGTCGGGGTGTCATTGAGGGACTTTATGACAGAGGACATGACATTTTCGCCATTGACCAAAACGAAGAAAATTTGGATGATGTACGAAATATGATTGTTTCAGGTGCAATTTTCGATGTAGGAGATAATGATGATGAGTTGGTAAAAATTGTTGGTGAAAAGAATTTTGATGAGGCGGTGGTGGCTATGGGTACAGATTTCGAAGGCGCCTTAATTGCCACCAGCATTTTAAAAGATGCAGGAGTTAAGGTATCTGTAAAAGCGCCTAATCAAAGGAGAGGGGTTGTATTAGAAAAGATGGGGGCCGACCGGGTCGTATTTCCCGAGCGGGATATGGGCCGCCGTCTGGCCCACGTTATATCCACTGAAGCGGAAATCGACATGCTGGAATTACCCCGGGGATTTGTAGTAGAACAATTGGAAGTGGGACCGGGTTTTACAGATAAAACACTTGAAAAGCTTAACACTTCCAACCGATTCGGCATGTGGATTTTAATCGTATATCAGGGTAATGAACCGGTTCAGCCCACGGCGGCCACCCGACTTAATAAAGGCGACATCATGGTCGTCTTCGGCCGGAAAACCAAACTGCATAAATTTGAAGATGCTAACTTCGGCAATAAAAAGAGATAAAGGGCAAAAGGTGACACGATAGTTTTAAATAACATTGTTTAACCTTATTAGCTTCGATAATTCCACAAGTCATATTCAAGCGAAGCAGCATAACGCTGCACTACCGGCATAAACGGTATTTAAGATTTAGAAAAGGAGAGAGCGCCTTTGTCCAGTATATTAATTAACAACGCTCTGATCATCACAATGAACCCTGATCGGCAGGTACTGCAAGGCAGCCTGCTGGTGGAGAACGACCGCATTGCCTGCATTGGAAACGGCTGCCGTACCGCTGACCGAGTGATTGACGCGCGAGGGCAAGTGATTATTCCCGGATTGATCCAAACCCATGTACACCTCTGTCAAACAATTTTCAGGGGCCAGGCTGATGACATACCGCTGATGGACTGGCTGCAAACCCGCATTTGGCCTCTTGAAGGGGCCCATGACCCCGCATCCATATATTACTCGGCTTTATTGGGCATCGGCGAGTTATTTCGGGGCGGCACCACCTCCATTATAGACATGGAAACTGTACACCATACCGAATCCGCCTTTCAGGCTATTTTAGATGCAGGCATTCGGGCTGTCAGCGGCAAATGTATGATGGACCGCGGACCGGAAGGGATCGGCAGCTTGCTGGAAAAAACCGATACTTCAATACAACAAAGCGTTGACCTGCTGGAAAAATGGCATGGCGCGGGCGAAGGAAGATTGCTTTACGCATTTAACCCCCGTTTTGCCATTTCCTGCAGTGAGGCCATGCTGGTTCAGATCCGCGATTTAGCCTGCCAATACAACGTAGCAGTACATACCCACGCCTCGGAAAACCGCGACGAAATCGCTATTGTGCAGGCTGAGCGAGGAATGCGCAATATTGTCTATTTTGATCATCTTGGCCTGACGGGCAACAATTTAATTCTTGCTCACTGCATCTGGCTGGACAACGCAGAGATGGAAATACTGCGCCGCAGCGGCACCAGAGTGGTACACTGTCCCTCCTCCAACCTTAAATTGGGTTCGGGAATAGCCATGATACCCCAAATGCTGGACCTGGGGATACACGTATCTATAGGGGCCGACGGTGCTCCCTGCAACAATAATCTGGATCAGTTCGTGGAAATGCGTACCGCAGCCTTAATCCAAAAACCACTGCACGGCCCCACAGCCATGCCTGCCCGGCAAACATTCGAGCTGGCTACACTGGGAGGAGCTTCGGCAATGGGTTTGGAACAGCAAATCGGTTCGCTGGAAGCAGGCAATAAAGCCGATCTGGCCATGGTCAACTTAAACAATCTGCATTGTGCACCGCTGAACGAAACCGACATATACAGTCAACTGGTTTACCAGGCCAGGAGCAGCGATATTACACTGACTATGGTGGACGGGCAAATTGTGTATGAAAATGGACGGCTAGCCACCATAGACGAGGCTAACGTGATGGTACAGTGCCAAAACGCCATTAAACGGGTGCGCAAGCGGATTGGAATTTAACAATTAAGGAATCCCGAAATAACTCCGTGCGCCGCACTCCCCTTGCGTCACAAGTTCCGCTGCCATATAATGTTTAAGACAGTAATATCGGGAGGTTCTATATGTCTGTAAATAACCACACATACTTATTAAGGCAAATACCCGCGGTGGACGAAGTGTTTAAAGACCCCGCCATAGCCGACTTAACCTCGTCAACACCGCGACCGCTGGTGCTAAAAGCGATCAGGGACAGCATTAGCCAATTGAGAAAAGAACTTGCGGCAGGCCGGCTGCTGATTCAACAAGAACAACAGGCCCGTGATTTTCTCATGTCCATCATTGTAAAAAATTCAGTCTATCGGGCCCACTCCCAAAAACGCTCCAATCTTCGCCGGGTGCTCAATGCCACCGGAGTGGTACTGCATACCAATTTGGGGCGTTCCGTGCTTGGGGAAAGTGCTCGGCAAGCTATTATAAATGCCGCTTCGGGTTATTCCAACCTGGAGCTGGATCTGGCCACCGGCAAACGGGGGTCGCGCTACGCCCCGGTGGAACAATTGCTTACCCAACTGACCGGAGCCGAAGCGGCGCTGGTAGTGAATAATAACGCTGCCGCCGTATTGCTGGCTCTCAGCACCCTGGCCCGGGGGCAAGAAGTTATTGTTTCCCGGGGACAGCTGGTGGAAATAGGAGGTTCTTTTCGCATACCCGAAGTAATGGCCCAAAGCGGTGCCCGCCTGGTGGAAGTCGGCGCCACAAACAAAACATATGTTACCGATTACCAGAAAGCCATCACTTCCCAAACCGCATTATTATTACAAGTACATACAAGCAATTACCGTATTATAGGCTTTACCAGGGAAACATCCACTGCCGAGCTGGTTGGACTGGGCCGGATCACCCAACTGCCGGTTATGTGCGATTTGGGCAGCGGATCACTGGTTGACCTGTCCGGCCGCGGGCTGCCTGCGGAACCCACCGTACAACAGGTGGTCAAGGACGGTGCCGATGTGGTCACCTTTTCCGGGGACAAGCTGCTGGGCGGACCCCAGGCGGGCATTATCGTGGGCAAAAAAGAATACCTGGACCGCATGAAAAAAAACCCGCTGACCAGAGCGGTACGTATCGATAAGTTTACCGTATCCGCCCTGGAAGCCACCCTGCGGGAATACATTGATCCGCAAACACTGTGGCAGCACATCCCCACCCTGGATATGCTCACCGCAGACAATAATTTACTTCGGCAAAAAGCACAAACTTTAAGTGAAGAACTGAACGCCACAGCCGGTGCGGAGGCTTTTTTTACTCCGGTTCAAACACCCTCTGCGGTGGGGGGGGGAGCGCTGCCTACCGCCGACTTACCCTCATGGGCAGTGGAAGTGGCCCCCCGGAACATGACGGTTGATGAATTGGCCGGTATACTGCGGGAGTCCGAGCCCGCGGTAATCGGCAGACTGCAGGATGAGAAACTGCTTCTGGACATGCGCGCCATTTTACCCGGCGAGGAAAGCGCCTTGGTGCAAGTACTGTCCGGCGTGCTCAAGGAAGGTGCTCCCTCGTGAAACATATTATTATTGGTACGGCTGGCCACGTGGATCACGGCAAAACAGTGCTCATCAAAGCACTGACGGGTGTGGACACCGACCGGCTCAAGGAAGAAAAAGAGCGCGGCATTTCCATAGAATTGGGTTTTGCCTATCTTAAGCTGGCCGGCGGTCAAACCGCAGGCATTATTGATGTGCCCGGTCACGAAAGATTTATTAAGAACATGCTGGCAGGGGTAGGCGGTATAGATATTGTTTTATTGGTCATCGCCGCCGACGAAGGAGTCATGCCCCAGACCAGGGAACATATGGACATTATCCAACTCCTCGATATCAAACGAGGTGTGGTGGTGATTACCAAAAAAGATCTGGTAGACACAGAATGGCTGGACATGGTCACCGAAGATATCCACGATTTTTTAGAAGGCACCGTACTGGAGCAGGCGCCGCTCATTAACGTATCCGCCGTCAACGGCGAAGGCATTGGCGAACTGCTGCGCGAGATTAATCAACTGGCCGCCGATATAAAAGAAAGGTCATCTACCGGACCGCCGCGCTTGCCTGTGGACCGCGTATTTACAGTTACCGGCTTTGGCACCGTGGCCACGGGCACACTGCTTACCGGTCAAATAAACACCGGAGACAGCCTGCAAATTTACCCGGCCGGCGAAGTGTACCGGGTACGCAATGTCCAGGTGCACGGGCACAGGATGAATACAGCCGAAGCCGGCCAGCGAGTGGCTATTAACTTATCCGGACTGGAAACCGGCGAACTTAAACGCGGCCAAGTACTGGCAGTACCGGGCAGCCTTAAGCCATCCCACCGGCTGGATGTTAAATTGCGCTTTTTACCGAGCGCTCCCAGACCTTTAAAGCACCGGGCCAGGGTACGGGTATACCTGGGCACTGCTGAAATATTAGCCCGGGTGATCTTGCTGGATCGCGAGGAGCTGGAACCGGGCGCTCAGGCTTACATACAGTTACAGTTAGAGGAACCGGCAGTGGCGGCCAGGGGAGACCACCTGGTGATTCGTTCCTATTCGCCTATGCGCACCATCGGCGGCGGACTTGTCGTTGATCCCACCGCCGTCAAACACAAGCGTTACCGGGACGAGCTTATCAAAGCACTGGCTACCGCGGAAAAGGGTACCCCTGCCGAACTACTGGAGCAATTCCTAACGGCAAGCGCCCGTTTATGCACACCGGCCGATTTATGCGCGGGAACAAACCTGGCTGCGGATATAACAGGCAGAGCACTGCAGGAACTGCTGGACCATGGACAAGCTGTAGAGTTGGTCTACGAAGGAGAAAAAGCTTACATACCACCCCGGATACTGGCCGGATGGGAAGATAAAATAAAACAAGCTCTGCTGGATTACCATCAGAAATTCCCCTTGCGGGAAGGATATCCCAAGGAGGAACTGCGCTCCCGTTTATTCACCGCCCAGAACAATAAGCAGTTTCAAATGCTGCTGGTGCACCTGGAACAAAAAGGCAGTATTGATTTACGAGCCAATAGCGTGGCCGTCCGCGGATTCAACCCGCAACCCAGTCCCGCCCAGAGTACGGGAATCAAACAGCTGGAAAAAATTTATCTGGCTGCTCCGTATCAACCTCCGGGTTGGGATGAAGCAACACGGGAAGCAGGGATAAACAAGAATGACATGGAGCTGCTAAATTACCTGCTGACACAAGGTACGCTGGTAAAAATAGCGGAGGGCTTGTTCTTCCACCACCGTGCCCTGGCGGAAGCCGTGGAGCTAATAAAAGACCACCTGGCCCAAAAAGGAGAGTTATCACTGGGCGAGGTACGGGATCTACTGCAAACCTCCCGTAAATACGCGCTGCCGCTGCTGGAGTATCTGGATCGTGAAAAAATTACCCGGCGGGTAGGGGATAAGCGTGTGGCCGGAAGATCATTGTCCGGAGAGAAAAACAATGGATAACCGGCATTCAGACGGGGATTTCACCCCACCTGAAATAAAAATAGGAACGCCCACTTACAGAAGTGGGCGTCTCGGAATTGACAGATGATCGGTAATGAAGACAGCCTTATATATTGCCTTGACAAGGAGTGGTTATAGTGTCTGTTCTGTCCGGCATTATTCAACAAGAAATAACTTCAGGCGGTCCCATCACCTTTGCCCGGTTCATGGAGCAGGCCCTTTATCACCCCGAACTGGGCTACTATACATCGCCGGGTACTAAAATCGGGCGAGCCGGTGACTTTTACACAGCGCCCGGCGTCAGCCCGCTGTTTGGCGCCATGCTGGCCCGTCGGCTTTACCAAATGTGGGATTCGAACGGCCGGCCGGACCGGTGGGTAGTGGCCGAGTACGGTCCGGGTACCGGCATTCTGCCCAGAGACATTACCACCGCTATACACCGGAATTACCCCGATTTACACGCAGCGCTAGAATATTATTTAATAGAAATCAGCAGCACGCTAAAAGAATTGCAGCAAAAAACACTGTCCGAACCCATTCCGGGTGATAACCGACCAGGGGTGGAAATTAATAAATTCCACTGGATAAGCAAACTAACGGAAATTAACCCGGGATATATAGAAAACGGCTGCATATTGGCCAACGAACTGGTGGACGCCTTTCCGGTGCACCTGGTCGAGCAAAACGACAGCGGCCTGGCGGAACTGTACGTAAGTCTATGTGACAATGACCACAGCTTATTTGAATTGGCTGCGGGACCTCCATCAACTGCAAAATTAGCCGAATACTTCAATATGCAAAACATACGGCTGGAAAACGGCCAGCGAGCCGAAGTCAACCTGCAGGCCCACAATTGGCTCACTGAAATAGCCGGCCACTTAAAGCAAGGCTATCTATTAACCATTGACTACGGTGCAACATCCCGGGAGCTTTACTCTGAACACCGTTTTAACGGTACTCTGCGCTGTTTCCACAAGCACCATCTGGCTGACAATCCCTTGATCAATATCGGTCGGCAGGATATAACCGCTCACGTTAATTTTTCCACTTTGATCACCTGGGGCCATCAACTGGGACTGCAGAAAATAGAACTTACCAGTCAACCGCAATTTTTATTAAATCTGGGCATTTTAGATGCCCTGCAAAAACAACCGGACTACACACCCAATCCGGAGCTTGCCAAAGTAACGTCCGCCATTAAACAGCTGGTTTTACCCGGCGGCATGGGTGATATTTTCAAAGTACTTGTTCAAGTTAAAAGCCTCTAGTAAAGGAGGTGTACCAGTGGAATTTAAACACTTTCGCGCCGGACAGCCTCCTCTGGAAGTGCACATGCTTGCAACACGCACCGCTTCGGGCCTGATCATCCAACTGCTGGGCGGCGATAAGCCGCATATCGGCGCCACCGTAATCACCCATCCCCGGCCGAGTTTAACCGAACCAGGAAAAGTAAGCTGCAACTCTATTGTTATCCCTGAGCTGGGACATAAAGAGGATGAACTTGCTAAGCCACTGGCGGAAAAAGTAGCCATCAATTATAACTGCCCGGTAGTGGTAGTAGCGGGCATCCATGTGGAACATGCAACAGACGTGCAAATTAAACAAATTAAGAACCTTTGTGAACAGCTGGTCAATAAACTCATTGCCAGTTGCCCATTATAATAATTTCATATGCACTGCGATTTCCTTAAAATTCATCATCATCTGTATTTAACGCCGCATCGGCGGGTACAATATGGGCAGGAGGTGATGAACTCTTGTCCAAAATATTTAGCTCATCCGATGCAAGTTTAAGTTCAAGCGATTCCAAGGGCGGATGCGGCAGTGTCAAATCGCAGGAATCATTAAAATCTAAATCCTCTGAAGAAGAATCAATGGAGAATTCGCCATCGGAGAAAAGTTGTTCAGAAGACCTGTAAATGTTACCATTCTGCCCGACATCAGGGCAGAAACCACTACATGATTTTTACAAACATAAAATGCAGTCTAAATGTTTGACGGGGCCTTGGGCCCCGTTTTTTCTATTTATAAAACAACATATAGACGCCCAAAATAAATTAATATACAATAATAAAAAAGTGCCGCTAAAAACCTGCTTTTTGGAGGTGAACGTATGCATGTGCTGGCCATGATTCTGGCCGTGCTGTTTTTTATTGTAGGTCTGGCCGGTTCATTATTGCCAATAATACCGGGGGCTGTATTAATATGGGTGGGTATGCTGATTTACGGCTTCCTAACAAAATTCGCCGCCTTAAATACCGTTTTTTTTATCGGGCAAGCCCTGGCAGCAGCTTTAGTATACGCCACGGATTACTTGGCCGGGGTTTATGGCGTCAAAAGATACGGCGGTTCCAGGTATGCCGTGTACGGCAGTGTCGTCGGCACCTTGGTGGGCATTATTTTTCTGGGACCTGCGGGCATTATTTTTGGACCCTTTGCAGGGGCCGTAGGCGGGGAGCTGCTGAATCAACGGCCGTTAAATAACGCGCTCCGGTCCGGTGTGGGCACGCTGCTGGGCCTGTTGGGCGGAGCTATAGTAAAGCTGGCTATCCAAATAACCATGATTATCTGGTTTTTCTGGGCCGTTTACTCCCATGGCTAATAAAGTTTCAACCAAATATTTTACAAAGGGCTATCCGACAACCGAGGGCAATTTGTTATGGCATCCACTGCCAGCCTGTCACAACGATTGTTGTACTCGTTGTCAGCATGGCCCTTTACCCACACCCACCGCAACTGGTGACCTTCGGCCAGCTGCAATAATCGCTTCCACAAATCCACATTTTTCGCCGGCTCCTTGTCGTTGCGCATCCAACCTTTGGCCCGCCACTTGGTAACCCACCCCTTGGTCATAGCGTCTATCACATATTTACTGTCCGAATATACCGTTACCCGGCAAGGTTCCTTCAAACATTCCAAACCCTTGATAACAGCCATTAATTCCATGCGATTGTTTGTGGTATTTTCATACGCGCCGGCCAACTCTTTTTCATGACCGCCATACTTTAAGACAGCGCCATAGCCCCCCGGCCCGGGATTACCACTGCAAGCCCCGTCCGTATATATATCAACTTCTTTCACTTGATCACCTACTTTAATTTAAGATTACTTCACATTGCCCAAAACAACTCTAAAACTGCATGCTGGTAATTTTATCACGTCTGTTATATATTGACAATATCTTTGTGCACCTGTTTTGCCTATTGTCGCTAATTCCCATCGCCTCTTCAACCGGCGGCCGAGTCACCATCCGCAGTGTCCGGCACCCGAACGCTCAACCGCAGAATATCGCAACAGAGATGACTCGTCAAATCTTGAGAGTAGCAGTCACCTTGCAATATTAATCAATGTAATATATTATAATGAAAACTTTCACTTTCAGAGGAGGTCTTACTAAATGTATAAAAAGATTTTAGTTCCCTTGGACGGCTCGCATCGTTCTATAGCAGCAGCGGAGCACGCCATGCAAATTGCAGCCGGTTTTGGAGCACAGGTAACTTTTCTTCATGTCGTTCCCAACCTGACTAATTTTGTGAGCAGCCATCAAGTTCAGGCAGCCATAGATTTCAACCAGCTAGCAGAAGAGTTTGCAGCCAACGGCGAAACAATACTTGATGATGCCCGGAAAGAATTCACCGATCGCGGAGTCATTATAGATAAAAAACTTTTGTGGGGCCATCCCTCTCAGGAAATTATTCAAGAGGCCAAAGACGGGCAATACGATTTAATTGTCGTAGGCAGCCGTGGTTTAGGCGAAATTAAAGGCTACGTAATGGGCAGCGTAAGCAACCGGATCACCAAGCATGCCCCATGCCCGGTGTTGGTTGTCAGATAAACCGAATTTAACGCGGAATACATACATTATCCCGGCGCCTTACAGCAGCCATGAATCTGCCGTATCTATGATTGTACTACAGGTTTTCCTTGTATTGATTAAGGTAGAAAGCGTATTTAGTTTATTAGAGTTGTTTTTAGGACTTAGATCTCATCTTTGACACTTATGTGGAGACAAAAAGCCTATATCCCTTGGTAATAAAGGGTCATAGGCTTTTTTCATATTCTATAAAAATGAGTAATGTTTTATTTCTTAGTGAAATTAAAAATTCTTTTTAGCTCTTTTGTATTTACGATCTCGTAGTCTGTTCGAAATCCAAAATGGCTATGCAAAGCATCCGTGATATTGGTGCGTTTATACGTAGGAACAACCCCTTCTCCAGGGATCTTGTAGAAATTCATATCCCGTATCGTTGTTAAAATCTCTTTACATGTGAATTCGCCCCCCAGTTTCTTTTCCAGCATTCGATAGAGGATCAACGACAGGAAACAGGTCATAAAGTGAGCCGTAATCCGGTCGTCTCGGCTCAGATAAACAGGTCTGGCTTTAAATTCACTCTTAATGATGCGAAAGCATTCTTCAATCTCCCATCGTCCCTTGTTCACCTTAACGATATCAGAAATAGAATCTTCTAAATTGGTACAAACCGCATAGAAGCCATCATATTGCGCCTCCTCATTGATCACATCTTGATTGATGCTGAGCAACTCTTTTTCAGCAAGCTCACCATCAGGAGTGCAAAAACTCTTTTGAATAAACCTCCGGTAATCATTAGCATTACACTTTTTTAGTTTGGCTGGGTTTTTCTCCATGATTTTACGGGCGCGTTCAATCTGATTGCTGCGTATGATCTCCTGATAATTTTTATATTTTAAAGAAAAGGTCACAATCAACCTTTGTTCAAGATCACCCTCCTTGAGCCAGCGTTCTTTATAGAAAACCATAGATTCCAGCGTTTTTTTCTCCTCTTCTGAGGTCGTGTCGCTTTGAAACCGCTGAATGACTTCCGTTAGATTGTAAGAGGTTTTCGTCTTATCGTGCGAAGACGTTTCACTCTTGTGTTTATTAAGGCTCCAGTCTGCCGGATCGAGCGCCCACTCTTTCAAAAATTGCTTCAACTTCTTGATCGACTGGGTGGTGATAAAAGCTCGCTCTTGGATGTCGTTAAACTTCCGGTTGGCGGTACTGGCAAGACCGGCATCAGTACAGACAACAAATTGAGAGAGTTTAAAATTGGCAAGGATTTTCCGTTCTAAAGGTTTCAGGGTCACCTGCTCATTGGTATTTCCGGGATGAATACAGAAAGCCAAAGGAACACCATCACCATCCATAAACAATCCCATTTCCACAAGGGGATTCGGACGGTTCTCCTTGCCTTTGCCATACTGTTTTAAGCCCTCAGCCTGTTCAATTTCAAAGAAGAAGTTAGTGCAGTCATAGAACAAAACCGCTGTGTTGCGCTTGCAAGCGTTAAGGCTGTTTTTATATACCTGAGCTTGGATGAAATCACTCTCCTTGGCTAAAATCTCCAATGCACGATATACATGCTGCAGCTCAAGGCGCGGTTGCTCAAGAAAGTTCCGCACCAGTTCCTTGGTAGCAAGCTTTGAGCCGGGAAAGAGGATGCGGCCATAAAGGAGCGAGGCAAGAATCGTATTTAAATCAAAGGTGATTTTGTATTTTTTCTGAAGGACAGCACAAATTTTATGTAGACCCAAACTGTGATACAGACTTTGCAAGAACAAATAGCCGCCATTGAATGAAGCCTGGCGATCTTTAGCGATAACTTTTGTAGGGGAAAACTCAACTATAACTTTGCGTTGAGATTCTTTTTCTTGACGATTAAGTTCATCGATATAAGCCTTAGCCCATTCGTAGGGATCACGACCGTTTAATTTTTTACGGAGCTCCTTTTCCGTGCCAAGTTTTTCAACGATTTTAGTGGAGCGCACCCCCTTTTCATAGACGGACTTAATCACATAAAAAGAGGTGGCGTTTTTTGATTTGGATAAAGATAATCGCATACCTTAAAAACCCCCAATCCTTTGTATTGTAACACAATACCAAACATTACGCAATAGTAAACCAGGAAATTTGACAAAAAAATAAGCCTATTTCAAGGCTTCCAGCGTTTTTTTGACCATGCAACTGTCAAAGACCCGATTGTACTACAGGTTTTCCTTGTATTGATTAAGGTAGAAAGCGTATTTAGTTTATTAGAGTTGTTTTTAGGACTTAGATATATTAAAATACAATAGTACTGCGCAAGGTTAGTTTTCGGCCCTACCAGGCCGGAATTTTTATTTTTTAAACACCGCATAAAATCCTGGAGGTGTGAATAAATGGCAATACAGGAAGTGCGGGTAAAAACCATGCCCCACCTGGAGGATATCAAAGGTAAGCACTTGCTGCACGAGATTCAAAACACCCTGCACATCACAAGCATTACCGGGCTGGTTACCGCCAAGGTTTACCGCCTGGAGGGCATCAGTGCCTTGCAAGCCGATTTTTTAGCCCGCCACTTGCTGGCTGAAGAAGTGTTTCAGATTTATACGATCAACGAGGCAGTTATTAAAGATGCCGATAAGCTATTGGAAGTGTCCTATAAACCCGGCGTAATGAACCCGGAGACCGGCTCCATTGTAAAGGCGGCCGCAGATTTAGGCATTACCGGACTCATAGCGGCCGATTCCAGTTATGAATATGGGTTCTACGGCACTTTATCAAATGCCGATACCGAACACATATTAACCAGATTACTGGTTAATGAAACAGTGGAGAGAGTGGTCACGGAAAAACCGGCCACCCTTATACTTAAGGGCCGTCCCGGCAGCACCCGGGTAATTCCCGTCAGACAGATGGATAATAAAGCACTGCTGGAGCTGAGCCGGGATAACTTATTTTTAAACCTTGAAGAAATGCGGGCCATTAAGAATTATTTTGCCGACCTGGACCGTGACCCTACAGACTGCGAAATTGAAACCCTGGCCCAAACCTGGTCGGAACACTGCGTGCATAAGACGTTCAAGGCCACTATTATGGTAGAAGGCCGGGCCAAAAAACCGCTCTACCAGAGGTTGCGGGAATCTACCGACCAGGCAGCCCACCCGTTGGTGCTATCCGCCTTCGAGGATAATTCAGGCGTAATCGAATTTTACGACGGCCTGGCCCTGTGCGGCAAGGTGGAAACGCACAACTCCCCGTCGGCCATCGAGCCCTACGGCGGGGCTATGACAGGCAGCGGCGGGGTTTTCCGGGATATTATGGGCACCGGTAAAGGCGCCAAGGTGGTTGCTTCCACGGACATGTTCTGCTTTGCACCGCCGGACCTGCCCACCGCCGATGTGCCACCGGGCTGTCTACACCCCCATTATTTGCTGCGCCGGGTGGTAGATGGGGTACGGGATTACGGTAACCGCATGGGCATACCCACTAATAACGGTTCAATACATTTCCACCGTGATTTCAGAGCCAAGCCCACCATTATCGTAGGCGCCTACGGTATCATGCCGGCCGCCGACGCCGGCAAGGGACAGGCGGTAAGCGGTGATCTGGCTGTGATTGTGGGGGGACGCACCGGACGGGACGGCATCCACGGGGCTACCTTTTCCAGCGGTGAAATGACCCACCGCACTATGGATGTCAATGCCAGCGCGGTGCAGATAGGCCATGCCATTGAAGAAAAGCGCATGAGCGACGCCCTTTTGCGTGCCCGGGATGAAAAACTTATCCGGGCTATCACCGACTGCGGTGCAGGCGGCTTCGCCTCGGCCTTCGGGGAAATGGGTGAAGAAACAGGGGTACGCATTCTCCTGGACCGGGCACCTCTAAAATACCAGGGGCTGGCACCATGGGAAATCTGGCTGTCCGAAAGTCAGGAAAGAATGGCCCTGGCAGTGGACCCGGCCCACATGGAACGCCTGGCGGACATCTGCCGGGAGCACAATGTCGAAGTCACCGTTATCGGCGAGTTTACCGCCACCGGCCAGCTTGAGGTTTTCTATCACGATAAGCCGGTGTGTAATCTGGGTATGGAGTTTTTACACCACGGCATCCCCGATCGAACTATGACCGCCGTGCCCCGTAAGATCACGGCGGAAACTTGCGAGCCTGACTTACCCTGTGCCTGGGAGCAATTATGCACTAAAGTAATGCAGCATCTCAACGTATGTTCCAAAGAGCCCATTGTACGCATGTATGATCACGGTGTACAGGGCAGCAGTGCATTGCCTCCATTCGCCGGGGTAGAGGGAAACGCTCCCAATGACGCCGTGATCATAGCCCCTGTGCCCGGGCATAAATACGGAGCTGTTATCGCCCACGGCCTAAACCCGGTGCTGAACACCATTGACCCCTACGCCGGAAGCCTTTGGGCTGCCGCAGAGGCGGTGGCCAACGCAGTGGCCTCGGGTGCCAACCCGAATGAACTGGTTTTAATAGACAACTTTATCTGGCCCTACCCGGACGAAGAGTCTTTATATGACCTGGACCGGGCCGTGGATGCCTGTGTGGATTTTGTCAAAGCCACAGGCATGCCCTTTATCTCGGGCAAGGACAGTCTTAGCAGCACCTATCGCGCCCCGGACGGCTCGGTGCTTAAGATACCGCCCGTACTCTGCATATCCTGTTTCGGGCGGATAGCGGACGTCACCCAAACAATATCCACCGATTTCAAGCGCCCCGGCAATATTATCGCCCTGGTGGGTCAGCGTAAAGTCAGCCAAATGGGCGGCTCTGCGTACTTTGACGTTACGGCTGCCACATCGACCCGGGTGCCGCAAATAGATCTGGCGCAGTTCACCACAACTTTGCACGGTCTGCACCGGACTATTAAAAACGGCGCGATACTGGCCTGCCATGACATTAGCGAAGGCGGTCTGCTGGCCGCCCTGGCCGAAATGTGTCTGGGCGGAGGCTTGGGCGCTGAAGTAAATGTACCGGCCCAAGAACGGACGGATTACTTCCTGTTCAACGAAACAGCGGGCTGCTTTGTGGTGGAACTGGCTGACCAAGCCCAAATTGATGAGCTATTGGCTGACGTGCCCCATATCATACTGGGCCGCACCACAGCCAATCAAAATATTTCGGTCACCCGGGATAACAACAGCATTTTTAACCTTGCCACCGCCAAACTGTTGCAAGCCTGGCAGAAACCCATGCGGGAGGTGTTCGGCGGATGTTAAATACTTGTCAGCCCAAGGAGTCAATTGTCCGTGGTGTCAAACCGCGGGTATGCATATTGCATACCGACGGCACCAACTGCGACCAGGAAACAGCTTATGCTTTCAGCAAGGCCGGTGGGGATTGCCGGCTGATACACGTCAACCAGCTTAGATGCGGTGCGGAAAAGTTGAGCGACTACCAGATACTGGCTGTGCCCGGGGGATTTTCTTACGGCGACGATATCCATTCAGGTAAGGTGTTATCTGTAGAAATGGCCTCTTTCTTAAGCGACAGACTGAGACGGTTTGTGGACGACGGCAAACTGGTGCTGGGCATTTGCAATGGCTTTCAGGTGCTGGTGCGCACCGGGCTTTTACCCTGGAGCGAGCTGGGCAGCATCAAGGCCACGCTGATGCAAAACGACAGCGGCCATTTTGAATGCCGCTGGACCAACCTTCTGGTCGAGCAAAACCACTGCGTATTCACCCGGGGTCTGGCGGGCACCGTAGTGCAGTACCAAGCAGCTCACGGTGAAGGCAAATTTTTTACCGATGAGATAACTTTGCAAAAAATAGAACAGGCGGGGCAGGTAGTGTTTCGTTACGCCGGCACCGCCTGTGGGCAACCCACACAGGATTATCCGCAAAACCCCAACGGCTCGCTGCACGCCATCGGCGGCATATGCGATCAGACCGGACGAATACTGGGATTGATGCCGCACCCGGAAAGGTTTGTGGAAACGTTCCACCACCCCAACTGGCGACGGGCCTCTTTAGGTGAACCCCACGGTCTGCCTTTATTTCGCAACGCCGTGGCCTATGCCGCGCAAACCGGTGCCGGATACTAACCCCGGCCATAAAAGCACGCTTATAGATTCCCTGGCGTTATCAACGCCGGACTGAGATACCATTGTTGGTTCGGTGCTGTTTGTGTCATTAGCGACGTACGGTACCAAAGACGTTTCGTTTCGAAATACCGGACCGCAATTATTCCGCCCGGACATATACCAGTTTAAAGGCAGGAGATTAATTTGCTTTTTCGCAAAGCTAAAATTTCGGATATTGAATCCATCCATCAACTGATTACTCACTTTGCCGAACGAAATCTGATGCTGGCCCGTTCCCGTTCCTCTTTGTATGAAAGTTTGCGGGAGTTTATCGTTGCCGATGTAGGCGGACGCATTGTGGGAGCAGGTTCACTGCATATTATTTGGGATGATTTAGCTGAAATACGCTCCCTGGCTGTAGAGGAACCATACCAGCATCAACAAGTCGGTCGCGGTCTGCTAGATGCCTTTCTTGCCGAGGCCGTGGACATCGAAATACCCAGAGTATTTGCCCTTACCTACCAGGCCCCCTTTTTTGTCAAGTGCGGCTTTAAACTAATTGACAAAGAAGAGCTGCCCCAGAAGGTTTGGAAAGAATGCATCAACTGCCCCAAATTCCCTAATTGTGACGAAGTAGCAGTAATTAAAACACTTGATATTTAAACTAAATAACCTTATATAGAAAGACCCCCGCTTATTACACGGGGGTCTTTCTATATTCACACCGTCAAAAAAATTAACACCATCCCTGTATATCAAGAGCTTTACCGGGTGATATTGAAATAATAGATAAGCATATCAACAAAAAACAACATCACAAAAAAGAATTAATTTTTCACGATAAGCTACAAGGAGGGAATGATATGCCCGAACCCCAACCGGTAATGCCGCGCAGCTGGCGAATAGAAACCAAACCACATAAGTTTTGTCCCGGGTGCGGCCACGGACTGGTATTAAAATGTCTGGGTGAAGCCATAGACGAACTGGATATCCAGCAGCGCACCGTATTTGGCTGCGATATTGGCTGTTCACTGCTGTCCTGGGACTTTTTCAATGTGGATAGTGTACAAACACACCATGGACGCACCACCCCGGTGGCCACCGGCATTAAGAGAGCCAACCCCGACACCGTTTGCATAGCTTATATGGGCGACGGCGGTGGCTACGCCATTGGCTCGCAGCACCTGGTTAACGCAGCAAGCCGCAATGAAAACATCACGGTCATCTTAGCCAACAATACGGTATACGCCATGACCGGCGGCCAGATGGCTCCCACTACCATGCCGGGGCAAAAAACCGAAACCAGCCCTTACGGGCGCGACCCGGCACCCACAGGCTACCCCATGCAAGGGCCGGAAATGGTCGCCGCCATAACCCGGGAAGGGGCTTATGTGGCACGTGGCACCATCGCCAACTTAAGACAGTTGAAAGGGTATATAAAAAAAGCGCTGGAAAACCAGCTGGCCGGACGGGGCTTCTCCTTTGTAGAGGCACTGGCGGCCTGCCCCACCAATTGGCGTACCAACGCCGAGGAGACCTGGCGGTTTGTAGAAAAAGACATGACCAACCATTTTAAAGTAGGTGAGTTGAAAAATCCTGAGAACCCTGCCGTAGGTGAAAAAGTTGTTTAAGACGACTTTTTATTAATCGTATTGGAATTGCTGACATTTATTGATTACCATTGTGACAACATTTCCGAACCCGGCACGAGATATCGGTATTATGCCAAAAAGGCCGACCCTGTTCAGGGTCGGCCTTACGCAGAAAAATTATAGCCCTAAAGTGTAAAAATATTAAAAGCAGGCAATACTTTTCATTAACATTACCTATCATTTTATAGTAATTAAAATAATAATAGCTATCCTTTAATAAGGCAAAATTTAAGCCGCTTCTTTATCTTACCTATTGCGTTAGCACAGGAGGAATTCATTGTTATGTTTAACAACCACATGCACCGCTATATGCATAAACAACCGCGGGACGAGCGCACCCGACTGGCCCGGACTATAGACTTTGTACTTACGTTAATATTTACCTGGTTCTTCACAATTTTTGCCGTACAGCTTTTACCGTTGGGTCAAACAATAACTAACATGATAATCATTCCCCTAATGATAGCCGAAGTTATATTAGTCACCAAAATAAAAATCAACCGCCGTAAAGCACTGAATACCCATCGAGATATATGGTACAGCGCCCGCAAATGCCGGCAAAATATCAAGAACATGGATACCCAAGAGAAATTTATCCAGCTGGTTCAAGAGCTGCTTGAGGGTATGGCTCCCTTTGAAAAACTTAAAACGTTCAGTCACTGTGCAAACTCGACCATCGCCCTTTCCGGCAACCTGCGCAATCAAAAGATTGGCATCATGTGCTTAAATCCCACCGAGGAGGAGCACCGGATGACCGCCAATCAGATTAAAAATTTCCTACGGGAAATTAAGCAAGCCCATTTTCAAAAAGGTATTGTTATAAGCAGCGGCTCATACACAGATGAAGCACGCCGTTTAGCCCGGCGGGTGCATGGACGGGTTAAAATACATCTCATTGACGGTCATGGATTACTGCACATGGCCAAACACACCCGGCATCCCGTTTTTCCGTTGGAAAAATGGCAGGAAGAAGGGGACACTCGAATATCAGGCATAGAAATGGCTCTTTCTATCAAGGATAATATAATGGCCTCAAAAAAAAGAGCTTTGTTATTCACTTTGCTCGGCCTGTTTTTTTTAATCATTGCCGCCTTACAAACCGGGTTGCTCAGTACCATCTATATTATATTTGGCGTAATAAACTTATTTATAGGCCTAACCGGTTTTTTAGTGGGTTTACTGTATAAAAATGAATTAATTTTTGATTAATCCCTGTTTATCCAGGCGTTATAATCACGCACAAAATTCCAACCACGTATGCTCCCCGGCGCAGTATTACAGAAAACATAATTATGAACACCTGCCGTATCATGCTTTAGTTTCGCGCGGTATGCACAATCATCCCGACTACCACTCATGCCTTTACCACCCCCGAAAAAGAATAGTCAGCGGCTGCTTCCCAGTACTTTAGAATTTCACCCCGACCCAAGTATTATCATCCCTAACAGGAGAAATCCCCCTCTTGATACCAGAAGGGGATTTCGTCTTTTCAAGCCCGTAATGACCTACGCTACAACCACCATGCATATCTGCGCAGCTCATGACAACCTTTCGGCTATCATGAACCATTACGACACCCATAGTGATCTTTGCTCGACAATTATGGATACCTGATGAGCCTGCAACAATCTCTCGACTGCTGCAAACCCATAGGATTAGCTAAGAGACACTATCCATGCGGCACCCATAATTATCTTAGCTCGACCGATAAACATCCCTTGCGACCATATAATAATCTTTATGACTATTATATAGCCTGCCGGAACACTTACCGATCTGCCCGCCGGCTAATATCGAGCCTTGCGACCCGATAATAACCTTTGGCCGACTATTACAGAGCCTTTATGACCCTGTAATAATCTTGGCTCGGCCATTACGAACCTTACGCTAATATAATGCCCGGTCAACAAAATTATATGTCTGTTAATATGTGGCAACATTTAGCGTACAAAGCTAGCTTTTATTTTTTTGTCCTGCCGCACCGAAAATTCCAAAGAAGGGAAAGAACACCAGCAATAACAGTAACCACAATAAAGATCCACCGCCGCCAATGCCATAAGCCATTTGAGAACCTCCTTTTTTTACCTTTTTGTTCTGAATAGGATTAGAAAAGATAAAACCATTCCAAAACATCTATATTAATATTTTCCAACATACTATTCATTAAAATGACAATATGTGCACAACAGTTGATTTTCCTGGCATAGATTAGCAATGATTATTTATTGTCTTCCGGCCGCATTATTTGCAGAACACAATACAATAGAAAGAACCGGACTAAAAAATGATATTGTCAAATATGTTGCCATCTTTATTGGCAACATAAAAAAGCCTCCGGAACTCCGGAAGCTTTGCTATCATTGGCGGGAGTGTGTGAGAATCGAACTCACCAGGGACGGGATCGCCGCCCCGCGGACTGGTTTTGAAGACCAGGGGCACCACCAGGCACCATCCACCCCCATATTCATTTTTGCGACAATAAATATTATAACAAAGAAAATTTAATTAAACAAGTTTATGTGTATACAATTCTCATTGATTTTAAGAGTAAAATATAATAATCTATTATAGTGATTTAATTTGAGCCTTCACCCGTTAACTTTCAATAACCGGCACCAAAGACAACCGAACACACTCCAAAATACCGGAACAGCGGCTTAAATACCGCCAAAGAAGGAAAATTATATCACTTTGTCGAAGGTTAAGCTTAAGAAATCTACAGCCTTCTTTCACAATAAGTAGGTGAACTAACATAATGATATTTGATTTCTTCAGTGAAATTAAAAACGAATTAGGCGTTGTGGAAGATGAGCTGAAAAAAGCTGTTCGTTCTTCCGATCCGTTATTAACGGAAACAGCCACGCATTTAATCAGCGCGGGAGGTAAACGTCTGCGTCCCGCGTTTTGTTTGCTGGGTGGTAAATTTTGTAATTTTAACATGGACAAACTGGTACCCCTGGCCGTAGCCCTGGAGTTAATTCACATGGCCAGCCTGGTGCATGATGATGTGGTGGATTCGTCTTTAACCAGAAGGGGCATACCCACAATAAAGGCACAATGGGGTAATCGTATTTCCACCCACATTGGTGATTACCTGCTGGGCAAGTCATTAATACTGATTTCCCGTTATGAGGAACCATCGATTCCCAGGGTGCTGGCAGACACCAGCATAAAAATGTGCGAGGGGGAAATCTTACAAATTACCGCCACCTATAATACCGATCAGAGTATCAAAGACTATTTTTATCGCATTAACCGGAAAACCGCCCTTTTAATTTCAGCATCCTGCCAGTTGGGGGCAGTGGCCTGCGGAGCTCCGCGGCGTTTACATCAATCGCTGCGGCGGTTCGGCCATTACATTGGCATGGCCTTTCAAATTACCGATGATATTTTGGACATGACCGCCGAGCAAATCAGACTTGGTAAACCCGTAGGCGGTGATTTAAGGCAGGGCATTATCACCCTGCCGGCTATCTATGCATTAAAAAAAAGCAATGCCGGGGATAAACTGCAAGCAATTATTAATAAACCCGATAAAAGTGAACAAGAAGTAAACGAGGCAATTGACTTGATTACCAAAAACGGCGGTATAGCCTATTCGGCCGATATTGCCGGCCAATATGTGGCTAAAGCTAAAAAGGAGTTGGCCAAGTTGCCTGAAGTACCGGTAAAGAGAACCATGCAAACTATTGCTGATTTTATCAATATCAGAAAGTTTTAGTATTATTTACATCGGCAAAGCATAGCCCGGCAAGGCATACTAATTTCGATATTTTAAAATTGAGCAAACCATATTCTTTTTACCATTGCACCCGGAGTTGATTTATTTGGAACTTTACCCCATATTTCTCAATCTAAAAGATAAAAAGTGCCTGGTGGTAGGCGGCGGCAAAGTAGCCGAGCGTAAAGTAAGTGCTCTGGCCCGCTGTGGTGCTCAGATCCACGTCATTAGTCCGCAATTAACCGCTGAATTGCAAAATATGGTAGAATGCGGACTGATTAAGCATCGTCATGGTTATTATGAAACCAGCGATTTGGCAGATGCTTTTCTAGTAATCAGCGCCACGAACAATGAGGCCGCAAACCACACCGTAGCCAACGATTGCATGCAGCGCAATATAATGGTTAATGTAGTGGATGACCCGCCCAGATGTAATTTTTTTGTGCCCTCCGTGGTACACCGGGGCTCGCTTAAACTGGCTGTTTCCACAGGCGGCAGCAGTCCCAGGCTGGCTAGAATGATACGCCAAAAACTGGAACAGGAATTTGGCACTGCCTTCACCGAATTCACCAATTTTTTAGGCGCAATACGCAGGCAGGTACGAGAGCAAGTGACGAATACCGCCAAACGCGAGCAGATTTTAAAAGATCTAGTGGATGAAACTACATTTGCGATGGTCGCGCAAGGGGATTTAGAGAGAGCAAAGGAGCGGGTAAACAATGTCTGTCGTATCAATCGGTGTCAATCATAAAACTGCTCCGGTGGAAATTAGAGAAAAACTATCTTTTTCGGAAAATTCATTATCGGACGCCTTGGACAGGCTGCTTGACCAACCGGTGATATTGGGCTGCGTGATTATTTCCACCTGCAACCGCACAGAAATATATGCCCATGTTACTGATGTTGAAAGCGGCATTGAAACTATCAGAAGTTTTTTGCAACATAAGTCGGGCGTTGAACCGGTTATGATTAAAAAATATACTTACGCCTTTGCACAGCATAAAACCGCCCGACACTTGTTTAGAGTGGCAGCCGGGCTTGATTCCATGCTGCTGGGGGAAACCCAGATTTTAGGCCAGGTTAGAACCGCTTACCAGCTGGCCCAAAAACATAACGCCACCGATAAGGTAATTAGTACTTTATTTAGACAGGCCATTACGGTGGGTAAGCAAGCCCGGACAGAAACGGGCATCGACCAGCATGCAGTTTCCATTAGCTATGCCGCAGTGGAGTTGGCCAAGCAAATTTTCCAGGACCTGACCGGCCGTTCAGTGCTGGTTATCGGAGCCGGTAAAATGAGTGAATTAACCGCTAAACACCTGGTGGCCAACGGCGTTTCCGGGGTTATTGTTTCCAATCGTTCCTATGACCGGGCCGTATGCCTGGCCCGGCAATTTGGCGGTCAAGCCGTCAAATTTAATCAATTATATCGCTACCTGGAAGCAGCCGATATAGTAATCAGCTGCACGGCCGCGACCCATTACGTGGTGCGAGCGCCCGAAATGCAAAGAACGCTGGCCGAGAATACCGGTAAAAAAATTATGCTGATTGACATTGCGGTACCCAGGGATATAGACCCGGCTGTGGGCAGCCTGCCCGGTGTTAAGCTTTACGATATTGATGATTTGCAGAATGTAGTGGACAATAATCTTATGGAACGCAAACGGGCCGCCATTATGGCGGACGCTATTATAGAAGAGGCGGTGGAAGAGTTTTCCCGCTGGCAGGGCATACAATATGTCGTTCCCACCGTCACCGCGCTAAAAAAACACGGTGAATCAATCAGACAGCGGGAAATGACCCGGGCGCTCAGCAAATTGGGTGATCTGTCCGCCCATGACCGTAAGATAATTGAATCAATGGCCAATACCATTGTCAATCAATTATTACACACTCCCGTTACCCGCTTAAAAGAATACGCCCTTACCGAGCATGGTCCGGTCTATCAAGAGGCCGTGGAAAAACTATTTCTTCCGGATAATCCGGACGATTTGGATGAATCGGACAGACGAGCTGTTGCCGGGCAGCCGACAAAGGAGAAGCGGGGTAAACAGCCGAAACCTGCGGCCCGGGCCTCGGGCCAGCATTAATATAAATTGACTGTTATAATTCCGGGTACGAGCTTTATCCGTGGCCGCACCCGAAATTTTTATTGTAAATATGGGTATCCTGTGCCATAAGGCAAATTGTTCGTATCGGAGGCTGAAATGGTAGACCAAGTGATTATCGGATCCCGGGACAGCGACTTAGCCATGTGGCAAGCCCGGTGGGTGGCCAATACACTGCAACGGGCCCACCCCGACCGCAGTTTTCATATACAAGGCATGAAAACCAAAGGCGACAACATTTTAGATGTGGCTCTGGCCAAAATTGGTGACAAGGGACTGTTCACCAAGGAACTTGAGGTAGCGCTGTTAAACGGTACAATAAAACTGGCCGTGCACAGCATGAAGGATTTGCCCACCAAGCTGCCGGAGGGGCTGGACATCGGAGCAATGTGTGAGCGGGAATATCCCGGCGATGTTTTAATAGCCAGGGATAATATCCGGCTGGCTGACTTAAAGATTGGCGCCCGTATCGGTACAAGCAGTTTACGGCGACGTGCCCAGCTGCTTAATTACCGTCCCGATCTGCAAATGGTGGATATACGAGGCAACTTAAATACCCGGCTGCGCAAATTTAAAGAGCTGAATTTGGATGCCATTGTGCTGGCTTACGCCGGTATTAAGCGCATGGGTTACGAAGAAATGATAACTGAGTTAATTCCTTTTGATATTTGCCTGCCCGCCGTAGGACAGGGTTCGATTGGAGTGGAGATAAAAAGTACCGATACCGCAACTCGAGATATTATAGCAGCATTGGATCACGATCCCTCCAGAGCGGCTATCGAAGCCGAAAGAGCATTCATGAGAAGGCTGGAAGGCGGCTGCCAGGTACCTATCGGCGCTTACGGACAAATACAGAATGATATACTGACACTTAAAGGAGCGGTTGTTGACCTTAACGGGCAAACCGCGTTGCGTCACAGTGTAACGGGACAGTTAGCCGATGCCCGGCTTTTGGGCACTAAGCTGGCCGACGTGCTGATCGAGCGCGGCGCGGAAAGAATATTACGGCAAGCAAGACAGGAGTATGGTTTTCATGACAAATAACAAGGGAACGGTATATCTTATCGGTGCCGGACCGGGCGATCCGGGACTGCTCACGGTTAGAGGGTTGGAGTGCATCAGACAGGCCGACGTGATCGTCTATGACCGTTTGGCCGGGCCGCGGCTATTGGAGCAGCGCCGACCGGATGCACAGTGTATTTTTGTAGGTAAAAAACCTGACCGGCATACCCTATCTCAGGAGGAAATAAATCAACTGCTCGTGGACAAGGCTTTGCAAGGCCATACCGTAGCACGTTTAAAAGGAGGAGACCCCTTCCTATTTGGACGCGGCGGCGAGGAGGCCGAGGAACTGGCCCGCCACGGCATACCCTTTGAAATAATTCCCGGCGTTACCTCGGCTATTGCTGTGCCGGCTTACGCGGGCATACCGGTAACGCACAGGGATTTTACATCCACCTTGGCCATTATTACGGGTAATGAAGACCCTACCAAAGAAAATTCCAACATCCAGTGGTCCAAAATAGCCACCGGCGTGGGCACTTTGATATTTTTGATGGGCATGGGCAACTTACCGGGTATTACCCAAAAGCTAACGGAGCACGGTCGAGATCCTGCAACCCCCGTGGCACTGATCCGCTGGGGCACCCGCCCGGAACAAAAAACACTGGTGGGCCGGCTGGATAATATCTCGCAGATGGCTCTGGATCAGGGCTTTAAAAACCCGGCCATAATTATAGTGGGCGAAGTGGTGCAGCTGCGAGACAAATTAAGCTGGTTTGAGAATAAGCCATTGTTCGGTAAAAGAATACTGGTTACCCGCTCCCGGGAGCAGGCCAGTAGCTTATCCCAGGCTATTTATAACCTGGGCGGCGAACCGGTGGAGTTTCCTACCATTGCCATCGCTCCGCCCGAGGACAGCGCACCCCTGGAAAACGCCCTGGCCCGGTTGCCGGAGTATAACTGGATTATTTTTACCAGTGTAAACGGAGTTAACTATTTCTTCGATGCCCTACGCCGATTAAACGGCGATATCCGCAATTTAAAAGGTCTGAAAATATGCGCTATCGGACCGCAAACCGGTAAAGCACTGCAAAAAATGGCCCTGCAGACAGCTTACATACCCACGGAATACCGGGCCGAGGCCATCGTAGAGGGGCTAAAAGACCAGATAGCGCCAGGTGACCGGGTGTTGTTGCCCCGGGCTGACATAGCCAGGAAAATATTACCGGAGGCACTGTCCCGCCTGGACGCCCGGGTGGATGAAGTAACCGCTTACCGCACCGTGCTGGGGAACGGCAACGCAGAGGTCATTCGGAACATGCTGGCCGAAGATGCAATTGATTTAATTACCTTTACCAGTTCTTCAACGGTACGCAATTTTATCACCCTGCTGGGAACAGTATCTCCGGGGCAACTGGTAAAGAACGCTAAAGTAGCCTGCATTGGACCCATTACCGCGGCCACGGCCCGGGAATTAGGTCTGCCGGTGCATATTGAAGCGGACACATACACCATAAACGGACTGCTGCAAGCTATTTTAAATATACAATAATGAGAAATATGCGGGGAAGGACCGCTCCCAACGGCGGTTAGCTTTACATCAGTATACCAAGACGATTAGGCACAATGCCGATATTAAGTTACGGTTTACATAAAGGTTATAACCTCGTTAGAACCATTATTGCCCCATTGACCGATATAGAGGAGAAGATTATGATCAGTGTAAGCAGATTACTTTGCGGAGCCAAATATTACGGAGATTCCCTGCGTTATAAACATGACGCGGGCTGTCAGCGCAACGGAACAACGGCGGGGCATGGGCCGGTGGTGGTATGGAACACCACCCGTACCTGCAACTTAAGATGCCTGCACTGTTATTCCAGCTCCGACGACCGTATTTATGATAATGAGCTCACCACCGCCGAGGCCAAAAACTTTATTGATGATCTGGCCGCCTTTAAAGTGCCCGTAATACTTTTTTCGGGGGGCGAGCCTTTATTGCGCCATGATTTCTTTGCATTGGCCGGCTACGCCCGCAGTAAAAATATCCGCTGCACCCTTTCCACCAACGGCACATTAATCACCCCCGAGGTAGCCGCCCAGATCAAAGATATAGGCGTCAGCTACGTGGGCATCAGCCTGGACGGCATCGGTGACAATAACGACCGTTTTCGGGGCCGCAAAGGGGCTTTTGACGCCGCCTTAAGCGGAATTCGTGCTTGCCGGGCCATCGGCCAGCGAGTGGGTTTGCGGTTCACCATTAACCGCCATAACATTGATCAGCTGCCCGACATATTTAAATTAATCGAGGACGAAGATATACCCCGGGTATGCTTCTATCATCTGGTTTACAGCGGCCGGGGCAGTAAAATGATAAACGAAGATGTGAGCCACACCCAAACCCGGCGGGCTATGGACTTAATTATGGAACGTACCCAAGATTACCACCGCCGCGGTTTAAATAAGGAAATACTAACGGTGGACAACCATGCCGACGGCATCTATATTTATCTGGCCCTGCAAAAGGCCGACCCGGCTCGGGGGGAGCGGGTACGCCAATTGTTGACAGCCAACGGCGGCAACCGCTCGGGTATAGCCATCGGGGCAGTAGACTGGTTTGGCAACGTATACCCCGACCAGTTCACCCGCCAGCATGTGCTGGGCAATATCCGGGAAAAATCTTTTGCAGATATCTGGCAAAATTCAAGCCATCCCGTTTTGCAGGGTTTAAAAGACCGTAAACCACTGCTGAAAGAACGCTGTGCCGACTGCCGCTGGCTTGATATGTGCAACGGTAATTTCAGAACGCGAGCCGAAGCGGTATACGGTGATTTCTGGGCCCCCGATCCCGCCTGTTACCTGACTGATGAAGAAATAGGCCTTGCCGTAAGAACATAAGCATGCATGGAATACCTCGCATGTATTTAGCTTATACCGGCATTTAAATCAATTATGCGGAAACTGGACTAAATCCATCAGTACCATCTATTCTAAGAAATCAGGAGGTGCACGCACCATGTATTTTCCGGTCGCCAGACCGCGCCGCCTTCGTTCCAGCGCCAATATGCGGCGACTGGTCAGGGAAAACCACTTGCGGGTGGATGATTTAATATATCCTTTTTTCGTCACCGGCGGCTCCAATGTGCAAAAACCCGTGGAGTCGATGCCCGGCGTATATAATTTATCCATCGACCGCTTGCTTACCAAGGTGGCCGCAATACAAGCGCTGGGCATCCCGGGCATATTGCTGTTCGGTATTCCGGATAGCAAGGACGCTTTTGGCAGCGGTGCTTATGATGCCGGCGGCATTGTCCAGCAAGCCGTGCGGGCAGTTAAGGATAAATTCCCCGACCTGCTGGTCATTACCGACGTTTGCCTGTGTGAGTACACCGATCACGGACACTGCGGCATTGTGCATGAATCTCAAGTTTTAAACGACCCCACCTTGGAACTGCTGGCCCGCACCGCTGTTTCTCACGCACAAAGCGGAGCAGACATCGTAGCGCCGTCGGATATGATGGACGGGCGAGTGCAGGCTATTAGAAAAGCCCTGGATGCGGAGGGGTTCGCCAATATCCCCATCATGTCTTACAGTGTTAAGTACGCTTCGGCTTTTTACGGTCCTTTTCGGGAAGCAGCCGGCTCCGCACCGCAATTCGGAGACCGCAAAACTTACCAGATGGACCCGCCCAACCTCAGGGAAGCCCTGCGGGAGGCAGAGCAAGATATTGCCGAAGGCGCCGATATAATTATTGTTAAGCCGGCTATGGCTTACATGGATGTAATTGCGGCAGTGCGTGGAAATTTTGATAGCCCGCTGGCGGCGTATAATGTCAGCGGTGAATATTCCATGCTTAAAGCCGCGGCCCGCCTGGGCTGGATCGACGAACGCAGAACCACCCTGGAATTGCTGACCGGCATGAAAAGGGCCGGGGCGGACATTATTATTACTTACCATGCCCCGGATGTGGCGCGCTGGTTAAACGAATAAAGAAAGGAACAAACCTGCATGCTGGTATCCTGGAACACCACCAACGCCTGTAACCTGTACTGCAAGCACTGCTACCGGGATTCGGGAGCCCGGGCGGAAGAGGAGCTTAATACGGCAGAAGGTAAAAAGCTGATTGACGATATAGCCCGGGCCGGTTTTAAGATCATGATTTTTAGCGGTGGCGAGCCGCTCATGCGGAACGATATTTATGAGCTGATTCAATACGCCGCTGACACCGGTCTCCGCCCCGTGCTGGGTTCCAATGGCACGCTGATCACCCCTGAAGCTGCCGCCCGATTGAAAAACGCGGGTGCTATGGCAGTGGGCATCAGTCTGGATAGTACCGACCCGGCCAGGCATGACGATTTTCGGGGCTCCGCCGGCGCTTGGCAAGGAGCGGTGGACGGTATGCGAGCCTGTCGGGAGGCCGGCCTGCCCTTTCAGGTGCATACCACAGTGATGGAGTGGAACAACGGCGAAATTGAAGATTTAACGGACTTGTCCGTGAGCTTAGGCGCCCGGGGCCACCATATTTTCTTTATGGTGCCCACCGGCCGAGCGGTTAATATTGAAGCCGAAACGCTGCGCGCAGAACAATATGAACAACTGCTGCAGCGTATTATGGTCAAGCAAAGCCAGGTGGATATAGAGCTTAAGCCAACCTGCGCGCCCCAATTCATGCGCATCGCCCGTCAAATGGGGGTAAACATGCGCTTTAGCCGCGGATGTCTGGCCGGGACGGCCTACTGCATTATCGGTCCCCGGGGTGATGTACAGCCCTGCGCTTATCTTAATATACCCCTGGGCAATGTGCGCCGGATCCCCTTTGACCATATTTGGCGCGAGAACGAAGTGCTGCAAAAGCTGCGCACTATGGAATACAGCGGTGGCTGCGGCACCTGCCGGTATAAAAAGATATGCGGCGGCTGCCGGGCCAGAGCTTATTATTACCACGGAGATTACATGGCCGAAGAACCGTGGTGTCTTTATCACGGAAGAAGGGGATATTAGTGCATGAGTGTTGACCGAATCGATAAGCAGCTGCTAAACATTATTCAGTCCAACTTCCCCGTTACCGAGCGGCCCTACGATATGATTGGTCAAAAGCTCGGTATCAGTGAGCAAAATGTACTGGAAAGATTACAACGGCTGCGGCAAGCCGGCATTATCCGGCGACTGGGCGGGCTGTTTGATTCCCGTAAAATTGGTTATACGGGCACACTGTGTGCTATGCAAGTACCTGAAAAGGACATTGACCGGGTAGCCCAGATAATCAACAGCTATCCGGGTATTACCCATAACTACCTGCGCAACCACCGTTATAATATGTGGTTTACCTTGCTGGCTCAAACGGAACAACATATCGAAGGGGTTTTAAATGAAATAAGACAAAAAACCGGCCTGACGGATATATTAAACCTGCCGGCCGTCAATATCTTTAAAGTGCGCGTTAACTTTAACCTGTCCGAGGTGCAGCATGCTGACTGAACTGGAAAAACAAATTGTCAGGGAATTGCAGCAGGGCCTGCCCCTAGTGGAAAGACCATACTTGGCTATAGCCCAAAGAATTGGTCTGTCAGAAAATGAATTAATGATTAAAATAAAAGAAATGATAAGTAATGGCATGATTCGCCGTTTTGGGGCAGCCCTGCGCCACCAGGACCTGGGTTACACCGCCAATGCCATGGTGGTGTGGGACGCACCGGAAGAACGGGCCGCCGACATTGGGCGGCAGTTGGCCGGGTTTACCGAAGTAACTCACTGTTACCAGCGCCCCCGGCGGCCCGGCTGGCCATACACCGTATTTACCGTTATTCACGGACACACACAGAATCAATGTAAACAATTAGCTGCCGTAATGGCTGAAAAAGTGGGCGTAAGTAATTATAAACTATTGTTTAGCACTACCGAGCTAAAAAAGAGCAGCATGCAATATTTTATTGACTAGGTGCCGGCTTCTTTATGGTCAAAAGCCGGGCCGCCGGGAAAAGCATGTCGCATATGGTAAATGGCCCGGTGTTCGACAAGTATGGTGCAGTATTATCTTAATTGGACGGTGATCCTATGCATAATGGATTTAACAAATCAGCACAATTGTATGAAGAAGCCGCAAGGTATATCCCCGGCGGCGTTAACAGCCCGGTGCGAGCCTTTAAATCCGTGGGTAAAACGCCTGTATTTATAACAAAAGGCGAGGGAGCCGTGCTAACCGACGTCGACGGCAATACATATATTGATTACGTGGGTTCCTGGGGCCCGCTGGTACTCGGCCACCGGCACCCGGAGGTAGTTAAAGCACTGCAAAATTGCCTGGAAATAGGCACCAGTTTTGGTGCCCCTACCGAGCTGGAAACCGTGTTGGCTAAAATGATTGTTGACGCTCTGCCCGCTATGGATATGGTCAGGCTGGTAAACTCGGGTACTGAGGCCGCCATGAGCGCCATCAGATTAGCCCGGGGCTACACCAACCGTAATAAAATTATCAAATTCGCCGGCTGCTACCACGGACACGCCGATTTTCTGTTAATCAAGGCGGGATCCGGTGCTTTAACCCTGGGCGTTCCCACAAGTCCGGGCGTACCCGCGAGCACGGCGGAACATACCATTAACGCGCCATTTAACGACCTGGAAACATTGCAGGATATTTTTTGTCAGGTGGGAGAAGATATTGCCGCGGTAATCGTGGAGCCGGTGGCCGGCAACATGGGGGTAATTCCCCCGGCGCCCGGTTTTCTGGCGGGTTTGCGTAAGCTAACTGCCCGGCACGGAGCCCTGCTCATTATAGACGAGGTAATGACAGGCTTTCGAGTGGCTTATGGCGGCGCCCAGGTACTGTATGACGTTGAGCCCGATATCACATGCCTGGGTAAAATAATCGGCGGGGGACTGCCCGTTGGCGCCTACGCAGGGAAAAAAGAAATTATGTCCGCGGTGGCCCCGGCCGGGCCAATCTACCAAGCCGGCACATTGTCGGGCAACCCGCTGGCGGTAACGGCCGGTATAGCCACACTGGAGCTGTTGCGCCGGCCGGGGGTTTACGACACTCTGGAACGAAAATCGGCCCGCCTGGATCGGGGCTTGCGGCAAGCAGCTGCGGATGCGGGGCTGGAGCTTACCTTTAACCGGGTGGGGTCCATGCTATGCACATTCTTCACCAATGAACCCGTAACCGATTTCGATTCGGCATCCCAGTCCGATACGAAACAGTTTGCCGAATTCTTTGCGGGCATGCTGCAGAAAGGCGTTTACCTGGCACCTTCCCAGTTTGAAGCTGCCTTTATGTCCTTGGCCCATACCGATGAACAAATCGACTATACCATCGAAGCCGCTCGAGCAGTATTTAAGGAAATAAAAAAGTAAACAATAAATGGTATCGGGCAGAACCGCATTACCACACCTGATATGCCGATTACAGTTTAGCATGTCAGAAACGGTATACCGAAACAACCGTTCCCGATATGTATATCCGGTTACCCAATACGGGAAAAGTTCTACTTTGTTTTGTACACAGGAGTATGTATTATGCGGCACTGTCCGGGAAACCCGGCCGTGCCGTTCACTGTTATTCATGCGCAAAAAAGGGCTTGTTCTTGATCAAACCGGAACGGACTACACTGATTAACACCCATTTAACACCCCAAAATTAATCTTAAACCCCAAAAAAGTCCGTTAAAGAAGAAGCCATTTGACATAAATGAAGTCACATGATATAAATTATCTATATCATGTGAATTTAATAACATTATCAATAAAACATTTTATTATAGCAATAACATAGCACCGTGTAAAGAGTTATATCTAAAAATTTGCGATATAATTAAGTTGCCTTAGTGCTATATATAAATACAAAGAAAGCGGAGGTGACATAATTGAAAACTTTACGGGTTCCGGAAGCAACTGTGACCAGACTGTCCATCTACTCCAGGTTCCTGGAAAGGTTGGACAGAAACGGTATTACCACGGTTTCGTCGGGTGAGATAGCCGAGGGAGTGGGGGTAAGTCCGGCCCAAGTCCGCAAGGATCTGGCGTATTTTGGCGAGTTCGGTACCCGGGGCGTGGGCTATAATGTCAAAGACTTGATGAAATATACACTTAAGATACTCGGTTTAGATCAAGAATGGTCACTGGCCATCGTGGGAGCCGGCAATCTGGGTTTTGCACTATGTACGTACCGGGGTTTCAACGTCCGGGGCTTTCATATATCCGGCGTGTTTGATAATGACTCTACCAGAATTGGTAAAAGAATCGGTGATCTGATGGTACAGCCCCTGACCCAGTTCCCTAAAATAGCCCAAAGGGAAAACATTCGCATCGGGGTAATTGCCGTACCCACCAGCGCAGCGCAAGAAGTGGCTGATACGATGGTTAGAAATGGTGTGCAGGCTATTTTGAACTTCGCCCCGGTAGCAATAAACGTACCTGATGAAATAGAAATACGCAATGTGGATTTGTCCGTCAAATTAGAAATACTAACCTTTAACCTGGGCTTTAGGGCTGCCCAAAGCCTATAACCGACTAATACCTATCCATAAAATAGCCTGCCCCAACCGGCAGGTTATTTATTTACGGGAGATGAAAAGTATGGCTAATTATCATGTACTGGAAATCAAGTCTGCCAAGCGGGAACAATTTATCGATATCACTGACGACATCCGCCTGCTGATTAATAAAAGCAAGGCAGCCGAAGGAGTATGCCATATTTATGTGCCGCATACCACCGCCGGTGTAACTATTAATGAAGGACACGATCCCAGCGTTATTTACGATATACTGACACACTTAAACAAGCTAATTCCCAATAGCGGCGGGTATACCCATCTGGAAGGAAATTCAGATGCCCATATTAAGACTTTCCTGGCCGGTACGGGCAAAACCGTGCTATTAAGCGGGGGTAAACCACTGCTGGGCACCTGGCAGCGTATATTCTTTTGCGAATTTGACGGCCCTCGCAAACGTAAACTGTTTATTAAAATTATCAGCGATTGAAAATCCATCTCCGGAACAGGCAGATTATCTTATCTTTCCAGGGAGCTTTTTCCCGGCCTAGTCTATAGTCACGGGCTTAAAAGTCAAATCTGGCCAACACGGGGTCTTCTGTTTGTCCGGGCCCACAATTATCCGGAGTTATTTCAGAAGAAAGCCCGGCAGCACAAGTTTTCTCGACTATCGATTGATTGCTGCTTCCATCCGGATCAATTTCGCCGGCCACCGACCCGGATTTCGCAACCGAGGACAGAAGACCGCCTGCCTGCCGATCGGCCTGCTCAATATCTTCCTCATACTTTAACAGCACATTTAAGGTATGACGGACCATCTGCTCGTCAAGCCTGTCCCGACCCAATAATAGCAATGTCCTGGCCCAATCAATGGTTTCGGTGATACTAGGTGATTTTTTTATTTTCATTTTGCGTAATCTTTGCACAAAATCAACGATTTGTCCGGCCAGGTGACGCGATATACCGGGTACCTTTAAATTTAAAATAACTTGTTCCCGAGCGGCATCAGGGTAAGTCAGGTAAAGATATAAACACCTGCGCTTTAACGCGTCCCCCAATTCCCTTGTACTGTTGCTGGTAATCACTACATAAGGTTTATGTGTCGCCCTGATAAGTCCAAATTCGGGTATACTAACCTGAAATTCCGATAATGCCTCCAACAAAAAACTTTCCAGTTCTTCCTCACCTTTATCTATCTCATCCACCAGCAATACTACCGGACATTTAGCCCGAAAAGCTTTAAGCAAAGGCCTTTCCAATAGAAAATCAGTGGAAAAAATATCGCAATCGCTGCCATGCATTTGAATGTGCAATAACTGTTTTTGATAGTTCCACTCATAAAGAGTTTTACTTTCATCCAATCCGGGGTAGCACTGCAGCCTGATCAGTTCAGTTTGCCCGGCCATCGCTATAGCACCGGCCAGACCGGTTTTACCCACTCCGGCCGGACCCTCAATCAGCAGTGGTTTCTCCAGCCGCCCGGCCAAATAGACTGTGGTAGCAATCCTTCTATCTATAATATATTTCTGGGTTAGCAAACCATCCATGACACTTTCAACACTTTTAAAAAAATCATTAACTCTATTCATAGATACTCCTCAGGTGATAAAATATTTTTAAAAACTTAAAAACCCGTTACTACACGGAGGTCATTATGCTGATTGAAATTTTCACAAAGCAAATAGATAAAAAAAATATAATTTTAACGCTTTTATCCGCCGAGCCACAGCTACAGGCAACAGGAGAGGAAATATCTGTTCCCGGACTGGTTCTACATATTACCGACAATTACCTGCTGTTTAAAATTAAATCACCGGCATGGGCCGAACGCATCGTACCGCTGTTATTCTCCGTAAAACCTATCAATGCCGCAGGTCAGCTGCATGAACCCGTATCCGACATGAAAATCATTGTCACCGCTAAAAGCTATGAGCCAACACTAATACTACCCCATTTGCACGAGCTCAACCATTTGGACATGGAGCGTGGTGAACTGCTGGGCATCAGGATGGCAGAATGGCGTTCCCGGGATGTGGCTGTGCTGGCCAATGCCGAATTAGCCGTACAAGGGGGCATAATCACAGCCCGCATTAAATTTAATTCTCACTTCAGGGATAGCCGGTATAACTGCGGGGTTTGCATTGATCAAGTGTCCATAGGACGGCTTATAGAACCCCTCAGCCCCGAATTTATCAGGCCGCCTTTGCGGCCCCAAATTACCGGTCCGATTATCCAAGCCTATCTGCCCTTGCCCGGTGCCGGGTGGGCAGAATTTATCAACCAGCGGCTTGCCCCGGTCATTTACCGTCAAACCACCGACTCGTACCTGTTAGACTATGGTGCGGCAGGCCACATAGAATTTAAACAAAAAACCGACCGGCGTGAAATATTGTGCAGCATTGAATTAACCGATCCTCAAATATTTACCGCCGGTTTAATAGAACACCTGCACAATTTGTTGGGCCTTGAAGATTTAACCATAACGCATACGGCAGAAAACATTTTAATACCACCGGAATATCTAATTAGCCGGCTATCCTTTAATAAGGAGCCAAACTTTTATTCATTTTCCGTATCGGAGGATTGCTTTACTGCATTATACGATATAAAAAAGCTTAATTTAACAATAAAAAGCACTATTATATTAAAAAATGATGAAGTAATTCCTGACAACATACGCCATATCCACAACCAAATGACTCAATATATGAATAAGGTGCTAAGGTACACTATCTAAGCATACAGTCAGAGCAGCGGCATACCAAGCTTGATAAGTGTGTCAATTGGACGTTTGGAAATTGGAAAGGTCAAGGTATTATCAAATGCACACCGACATAATTAAGACAGTTAACTATTTACGTAAGGCCGGACTGCGCATTTCACCCGCAGAAATACTTGATTTCTGTCGCGCTTTGCAAATAATCGAACTGCGCAAGGATGATGCTCTGACTGCGGCCCTGTGTACCCTGGCCAAAGACAAACAGGTCCAAGATACTTTGGTTGCTGCCATCAATACTTATCTGCAGTATATGGCGGCGGATAATCATCTGATTATTCCACCGGCCGTCGATGCCCGAGCGGCACTGGTCAGCCCGCCCCATTTAAACCATAAGATTTTCTTTAACCGTTTACAGAATATTAAGGACAGTATCCGCCAGGAGATAATGCGAATTAACGAAGCAAGTATATCCGGCAGCTCCGGGGGCGATATCATAGGCGTCGAAGCCGGCGTTAGATATAACACCAACCGGACCAACCGGCAGTATAAATTAGCACAGCGCCAGACAATGCCTAACCGGCAGGGAACATCCCAAAACGACACAACCACCCCCGGGCCAAGCAACCTGCGGCAGCTGGATCTGGCCCAAGCCGACTCCGAACAATTAGCGGAAATAAATAAAATAATTACCGTCATGGGACGACAACTAGCTGCCTATAAAGGTTACAGAAAGACCCCCGCACCCACGGGTATGATCGATATGCGCCGCACTGTGCGGCAAGCAGCCGCCCGAGGGGGTATGCCGGTGACACTAAAAAAAACGCAGCGCGTACCCGGTAGACCCCGCATCAGCATCATATGCGACCTATCCGGCTCAATGGCACCGTACAGCGTCTTTTTTTTACAACTGCTGCTCAGCCTGCAGCACAAGTTTTCCAAGTTAAAGTCATTTGCCTTTGTTGATCACATCGCTGAAATAACGGACTTGGCCGTAACCACTTCGGGAGCTTGGAATGTTGTGGCCAGAACAATTTTACGAAGGTCTCGGATATCAAGCACCGGGTTTAGCAACTACGGGCGTGTGTGGGAGCAATTTAAAAATGATTATATACACACTCTAACACCGCAAACCACACTGATCATTCTGGGTGACGCCCGGAACAACTGGCAGCCGGACGGAACGGAATACCTAAGCATCATTACCGGCCGGTGCCGAAGAACGGTTTGGCTTAACCCCTTGCCCCAAATCAGTTGGTCAATTAATGATTGCATTATGGACACCTATGCGCCTTTTTGCTCACTGGTGTTGGAATGCCGCAATGCACAGCAGCTTTCCCTGGCTATGAAGAAAATAATATCCCGATCATAAATAAACTGCCCTGCGATAATGACATCTAGACATTGACATTAACCCCTTTTTAGAGTAGAATAGTCTTTGCGTTCAGTATTTCGGGATGTAGCGCAGTTTGGCTAGCGCGCTTGCCTTGGGAGCAAGAGGCCGGGGGTTCAAATCCCTCCATCCCGACCATGCAGGCCCCATGGTCAAGAGGCCTAAGACACCGCCCTTTCACGGCGGTAACCCGGGTTCGAATCCCGGTGGGGTCACCAGTAAAAAGAGGGGACATTCCTCCCGCGGAGGAATGTCCCCGATATATGGAGGGGTTCCCGAGCGGCCAAAGGGAGCAGACTGTAAATCTGCCGGCGACGCCTTCGCAGGTTCGAATCCTGCCCCCTCCACCATAATGGGGCGTAGCCAAGTGGTAAGGCAACGGGCTCTGAACTCGTCACTCGTTGGTTCAAATCCAGCCGCCCCAGCCAGAGAAGGAGCAGGAGCAGAAACCTGTTCCTTGAGTGTTTTTATACTAATTTTTATCAATAGGCATTTTAAATAAACTCTTAAGCATTTTTACTTTTTTTCGCGAAGTACCCATCAGATACATCCAGCACAATATCACCGGCATTTATGTACTGGGCCGGTTTACACCTCTTAATTTTTGCTTTTTTTTCATATCAGCCGCCCTGCCCATATCCCATACCGGGCGATAGCCTGTTGTATTTTTAGCCAACAATCCTGCAATCCTTTTCGCCATTAGTTAACACCTCCGAAACTTATAGTTATCAATTTACCTTTTACTTACTACTTCATAGCATAAATATTTTTTTTGATATTATGTATTAAATATAGCAGGATTTCATTTTTATAGTGTAGAACTTTTCTGATAATCAATTTATTATGTTAAGACAAGGGAAGGGGGATGTAAAGTTGGCTGAAAAGAAGAAGTTTAAGTTTAATTATGTTTTAGATGCCACTAAGTGCATGGCCTGTGCGGCCTGTGAAGTGGAATGCAAGTTTAACGGCATTTACATTGATGATACCGTAAACTACGCCATTAACCTTGACAATTGCACCCGTTGCGGAAAATGCTTCCGGGCGTGTCCCAGTGGAGCAATTTCCAAAATTTCAAATGCAGCCTAGTTGAAAAGCTGCTTTCGGCTCTGGTCGAAAGCAGCTTTTCAATTGGGGGAAAAGATATATTTGCCTTGTTGACATGCTACATTAACTGTGTTAATATTATTTCTGCGCGGATGATCAGAATTTTAACCGTTGCAGAATAAGGGTTATATGCGGCAGTGGCGGAATTGGCAGACGCGTAAGATTCAGGTTCTTATGCCCGTCAGGGTGTGGAGGTTCAAGTCCTCTCTGCCGCACCAGAAAGACCCCGGTTGGTGCCGGGTTTTTTTTATGAGGAAGCATCAATATTTTTATTATTTCAAAACCTCAAACTCTTGTGTTCGATATCAAAAAAAGTCCGGCATTTAAGCCGGACGGGGAGAGATAGAACTCACCAAAGCGGAGTATTAACATTATAACCAGTAACCCAAGTTACTATTCATATGCGTGCCACCCAAGGAAAATACACAGATTGTGTCACATTATAACTTAAAAAAGCAACATTATCTGTACAGGCAATTATAATCTCGAAACATAACGAAAGATCGGAGTCATAAATAATAGACACCTCTTACTATAAGTATATTGTGCAAATAAGTAAGGGGGTTTTTTTATGCTTAAAAATATTTTATGGGCCATGTTGATATTTACCTCAGCCCTTGTTTCAGGAAGTGTGTTTCAGCCGTTAACAGCAACAGCCGGTGACAATGATGCGGACAACCCCAAAAAATACACTCTTTTATTTTTTATACAGGGTTTAAATAACGCAGACATAGACGGTCCCGGACTGCCTAATATGAAAAAGCTAAAAAGTGAAGGAATTAGCTACCAACATTTGTCTAAAACAGTGTCATCACAAGAACAGGTCACAAGCGCAAGCGTTTTGGGACCGGCAAACAACCGGTTCCTATTACCCCAAACCCTTAGCGACAACAGTATTGATTGCCTTGCCGTAGACGGCACGGGGACTATAACTGCTTCGCCGGCCCGGGAAAACCGTTTGGAATTAATCATAGAGAAAAATGATCGACTGGCCGTGGACAAGTTTTTGAATAAAACAAACAAGTCTCTTTATCAATTTACAGCCATTTACCTGGACGACATCAGCGCCCCGGGTAAATTAAATAACTCCGCTGCATTTCAACAGTGGTCACTGGCCGACAACCAGATAGGCAGAATATTAAACCATCTTATTCAACTGGATAAACTGGCTTATTCAACTATTATAATTACCGGCGGCGGCGAAGAGCCTCCGTTAATTGTATTTAATATTAGCACAAATCAGCCCAAAAGCTTTCACCATTGCCGCCAAATGGATATTGCACCAACCATATGCAGTATATATGGCATCACACCGCCAACCCAAATGCCCGGCAATATTCTTTACGAAAGCCTGCCGCTAACATCAAGTCAGTCAATTAATAATTTAAACCGTAGAATCATTGATTTGCAAAAGGAATGCCGTCATTATAATCAACAAATCAGCATACTTCAAAAAGAACAGCGATCAGTTAAGATACAAAAAGAAGATATAAAGAAGGAAAGAGAAAACATACACAGAATTATTTCAGAAAAAGACAACACTGTACAAAAGCTGAGCAGGCAAATAAAAATATTGAAGTTTTTGGGAACTTTTATTCTTATTATATTAATAATTGGCTATATTTTTCAATACAGATGGCTGCGCAAAAAGTTTCTTATGTTCCCCTAAACACAGGGTATGCTATATTGCCATACGTTCATTTTTTATCACCGGCGAGCAGGATTTTTCAGAATATATGTCGAAATTATAATTCAAGTTTTTAAAAAAATTAAAATAATTATAAATACCCGGCACAATACCGGCAACAGCAATAAATTTATTTGTCCAACTATTGCAGGAGATCGCTTATTTGTTGTTGAATCATTTTTAGTTGATAACTGAATTTTTAGTCACTAACGCGCGCATCCAATATTTAACTAAAACAGAGCAGGGGTGGTAGTAATGAAACTAGCTATATCAGGTAAAGGCGGCGTTGGCAAGACAACGATTGCCTCAGCACTGGCTAAAATATTTGCCCAAAACAAGGGCACCGTTTACGCCATTGATGCCGACCCGGATGCCTGTCTGGCCGCGGCTATCGGCATACCCGAGGAAGAGGCTGTTAAGCTTAAGCCGGTTGTGGAAATGCGTGATGCCATTCGCAATAAAATTGGCGACGGTGCGATTTACGTACTTAACCCCAAATTAGATGATTTTTTAGATGATTACAGCTATAAATTTAATAACATCCGCTTTTTTCGCATGGGCGATCCTAAAAAGGGCGGTTCGGATTGTTACTGCAGAGAGAATACATTTTTAAATGCCCTGGTAACATCGCTGCTGCTGGACAAAAAAGATACCGTTATTATGGATATGGGCGCCGGTATTGAACATTTGAGCAGGGGCACGGCCCGGGGAGTGGATATGATGCTGGTAGTGGTTGAACCCAGCCGCAACAGCGTCAATACAGCTAAAAACGTACAGAGAATGGCAAGCGACCTGGGTATTAAAAAAGTAGGTATTATCGCCAATAAAATTCACACAGAAAAAGAAAAAAATTTTATTGAATCAATTTTCCCGGGCAATATAATCCTGGGGTTTATAAAATTTTCCGAATCTATTTGGGCAAATGCTATGGAACCTTCTCAAGCCACGGAATTTGGGGGAGAATTACTGGCGGAGATGCAGCAGATTTGCCTTAAAATTTCGGAGGAGGCAGGTGATCGATAACAAGGAAAAGCCATATATAATTATCAGCTATTGGGGCGGTCTGAAGTTATGGGGGGAGTTTCTTCGGCTGAACCATGTAAGTTAATCAACTATCTTTCTTAAGGAGGTTAAAGTAATGCCAAGGTTTAGAGATATAAGCCTGACCAGTCGGCCTTCGAACAAGTCGCCACGGGTTATTGAACCTAAAAACGTCAAGCGCACTGTTGACCCTGCGGCTCTTGAGATGATCGATGTGGCCAAAGAAAAAGGGATAATTACAGCTTTTGACCGGGTACTGGCCCAACAGCCGCAATGTCAATTCGGCTATAAAGGTATTTGCTGCCGTTTCTGCATGATGGGTCCCTGCCGTATTAAAGCAGATGAAGGCCCTGCCAGCAGAGGTATCTGTGGCGCCAATGCCTGGACCATCGTAGCTCGCAGCGTTGGCCTGATGATCCTCACAGGCTGCGCGTCCCACGCTCAGCACGGTAATCACATTGCTCACGTACTGCATATGATCGCCGAAGGCCACGCGCCGGATTATTCTATTAAAGACCCGGAAAAGCTGCTTAGAATCTGCCGCAAGGTAGACATTGAAACAGAAGGTAAAGATAATAACACCTTGGCCAAAGAACTGGCTGAAAAAGCGCTGGAAGACTTCAAACGGCTTAAAGGCGAAGGCGAAGCCACCTGGATTGCCAATATGGTTACCAAAGAAAGAAATGCGAACTATCGGGAACGCAATGTAATGCCCCACGGGGTTCATGCCACTATTTCCGATTTGGTCACTCAAGCCCATGTAGGTATGGACAATGACCCCGTAAACCTGGTATTCAGTGCGGTACGGGTAGGTTTGGCCGACCTGGCCGGCAAGTGGATTGCCACCGACATTTCGGATATTATTTTTGGCACACCCCAACCTGTGATGAGCGAGGCCAATATGGGCGTGCTGGAGCCTTCTAAAGTCAATATTGTTCTACACGGTCATAACCCGCTGCTCAGTGAAATGATCGTTGCTGCGGCCAGGGAATTGGAAGATGAAGCCAAGGCTGCGGGCGCCGCGGGTATTCAGCTCTCCGGCATCTGCTGCACCGGTAACGAAGTGCTTATGCGCCAAGGGATACCCCTGGTTACTTCTTTCTCATCCCAGGAACTGGCCATTTGCACCGGCGCCGTGGACTGCATGGTAGTTGACGTACAGTGCATTATGCCGGGTTTGAACACCGTAGCCCAATGCTTCGGCACCAAACTGATCACAACTTCAGATCTCGTTAAGAACCCTGGCACTATGCACATCGACTATCAGGAAGCCACGGCGATGGAAAACGCCAAAGAAGTAATCCATTACGGCATTGAGGCCTTCAAAGAGCGCGGCAATCGTCCGGTGCACATCCCCAATGTGAAGAATAAGGTTGTGGCCGGTTGGAGTCTGGAAGCTATTTTGGAAGTATTTAAGTCCGTTAATCCCGATAATCCCATCAGAGTTTTAAATGATGCCATAATGAACGGCGAGGTAAAAGGCGTAGCCTTTATGGTAGGCTGCTCCAACCTGAAAACCTTCCAGGATCAGGCGCACATCGAAATCGCCAAAGGCATGCTGCAAAATGACGTATTTGTTATTTCAACCGGTTGCCATGCCCAGGCTTGTGCCAAGGCCGGACTGATGGATCCCGGCAAGGTGGATGAATATTGCGGCGATGGACTCAAGAGTTTCTATAAGCGCATCAGTGCCAACGCCAACCTGAAGTATGGCCTGCCGCCGATATTCCACATTGGATCTTGTGTGGACAACTCCCGGGCAGCTGAGCTGTTGATGTTAATGGCGGGAGATTTAGGCGTAGACACCCCGAAGGTGCCTTTTGTAGCTTCTGCTCCTGAAGCCATGAGTGGTAAAGCTACCAGTATCGGCACCTGGGCTGTAACCATTGGACTACCCACCCATGTGGGTACCATGCCGCCGGTGGAAGGCTGCGATCTTATTTACAGCATCCTTACCCAAATAGCCGGCGACGTGTTTGGCGGTTATTTCATTCTCGAGCCCGATATCGAAACATCTATTCAAAAACTGCTTAACGCTCTGGAATACAGAGCTTGGAAATTGGGCGTACACCGCCGGGTGGCTGAGGATTTGGATACCAGCCTGTGCCAAAACTGGTAAAATACCACGAAAGGGAGGGAATTAGAAGTGAGCGAAGCTATTAACTTTGATCAAATTTTCGAAGGCGCCATCGAAGCGGGCAAGGAGCCCAAAAAGCTGTTCAAGGAAGCCTACGAGGGCACTATTACCGCCCTCAGCTACGCGGAGATACTGCTCAATCAGGCTATCCGCACCTACGGCAAGGATCAACCCGTAGCTTATCCTGATACTGCTTACTTTCTGCCGGTCATCCGCTGCTTAAGCGGTGAAGAAATCAAAACTCTGGGCGACTGTGTACCGGTGCTCAACCGTATGCGGGCCGCCGTTAAAGAAGAAAAAACTTTTGCCAACGCCCGCAAGTGGGGCGAAGCTACCTGGTACGCCGCCGATATTATCGAGGCTGTCAGGTATATTAAAAACACTCCCGAAAATCCGCTGCACGTAGCTCCCTGGACCGGGTTCGTCGGGGATCCCGTGGTACGCCAGTACGGCACCAAAATGGTGGACTGGACCATCCCCGGTGAAGCTGTAATCCTGGGTCGCGCCAAGGACAGCAAGTCGGCCAAGAAAATTGTGGACAGTCTGATGGCCAAAGGCATGATGCTGTTCTTGTGTGACGAAATAATTGAGCAATTACTTGAAGAAGGCGTCAAGCTGGGTGTGGATTACATCGCCTACCCGCTGGGCAATTTCACTCAAGTTGTTCACGCCGCCAACTACGCACTGCGTGCCGGTATGATGTTCGGCGGTATTAAGCCGGGCAACTACAACGCTCAGCGCGATTACCAGCGCCGCCGCGTGCTGGCCTTCATCCTGTACCTGGGCGAACATGACATGGTCAAGACCGCCGCCGCCATGGGCGCCATCAACGTGGGCTTCCCGGTCATCACCGACCAGGAGCTGCCCGAGGACAAGCAAATTAAAGACTGGTTCGTCAGCGAGCCCGACTATGAGAAGATCGTACAAACCTGTCTGGAAGTACGGGGCATTAAAATTACCTCCGTGGATATCGACGTGCCCATTACCGTGGGTCCCGCCTTTGAAGGCGAGTCCATCCGCAAGAAGGATATGTACGTTGAATTCGGCGGCACCAAGACCCCCGGCTTCGAGCTGGTGCGCATGGGTGACGACACCATTGAAGACGGTAAAATCGAGCTTGTCGGCCCGGACGTCGACACCGTACCCGAAGGCAGCCGGATGCCCATCGGTATCGTCGTGGACGTATACGGCCGCAAGATGGAAGAAGACTTTGAACCCGTGCTGGAGCGCCGCATCCACTACTTCTCCAACTACGGCGAAGGTTTGTGGCACACGGCCCAGCGGGATATCAACTGGATTCGGATCAGTAAAGAAGCCTATGCCAAGGGCTTCCGCTTAAAGCATATCGGCGAAATACTGTACGCCAAGTTTAAATCCGAATTCTCCGCTATCGTGGACCGCATTGCGGTTACCATTTACAGTGACGAGCAAAAAGTGCTGGAAATGCGCGAATTGGCCCGCGAATATTACAAGAAGCGTGACGACCGCCTTAAAGAACTGCGGGACGAGAAAGTGGACACCTTTTACTCCTGCACCCTGTGCCAGAGCTTTGCGCCCACCCACGTGTGCGTGATCGCCCCCGAGCGAGTCGGTCTGTGCGGCGCGGTGAGCTGGCTGGATGCCAAAGCGGCTTATGAAATTAACCCGCACGGCGCCAATCAGCCCGTTCCCAAGGAAGGCGTAATAGACGAAGTCAAGGGCCAGTGGAAGTCCTTTAACGAATTCACATTTGTTAACTCTCAGCGCACTGTTGAGGCCGTTAACTTCTATACCATTATGGAATACCCGATGACCTCCTGCGGCTGCTTTGAGTGCATCCTGGCCATGGTGCCCGAATGCAACGGCTTTATGGTCGTAAACCGGGAGCACGGCGGCATGACCCCGTCCGGTATGACCTTCTCCACGCTGGCCGGCACCATCGGCGGCGGCGCTCAGATGCCCGGCTTCATGGGCATCGGCAAATCATACCTGGGCTCACCCAAGTTTGTGCCCGCCGACGGCGGCTTGGGCAGGCTGGTGTGGATACCCAAGGCACTGAAGGAAGAGCTGCGGCCCGCCCTGGAAGAAGCGGCGGAAAACGCCAGTTTGGGCAAAGACTTTGTGGATAAGATTGCCGACGAAACCGTAGGTACCAGCGGCGAGGAAATTATGTCCTTCCTGGAAGAGAAAGGGCACCCCGCACTGACTATGGATCCGTTGATGTAACAGCATAGTATTTCCTTTCGAGTTTCCGGCACGCTAATGACGGAACAAGACAGAAGGAGACACGCCACCCAACAACGTAAAGGGGACATATCTCTTATGAGCTATGTCCCCAATATAGGGTCTGTCTCCAACTAAGCTCCGCATATGTGGCCGCATATATGACAAGCGATTATCGAGAAAGGAGTTTGGAGTAATGGGTTTAACAGGTTTAGAGATTTTTAAACAACTACCAAAAACAAATTGTAAAGATTGTGGACAGCCGACTTGCTTGGCCTTTGCCATGCAACTGGCCAGTGGCAAAGCCAGCTTGGACAAATGCCCGCACGTTAGTGATGCCGCTAAGGAAGCCCTCGATTCCGCATCGGCACCCCCGGTTGCATTAGTTAAAATAGGCAAAGGTGAAAAAGAAATTGAGCTGGGCAACGAAACCGTGCTCTTCCGTCATGACAAACGTTTTGAGCATCCCACGGGCATTGCCATCACTGTTAATGACAATGACAGCGATATTGCCGATAAAGTTCAGGCTATTAACAAGCTGGTCTTTGACCGCGTGGGTCAAATTCACAAAGTTAACCTGGTAGCTGTAAGTAACGCCTCCGGCGATGCCGCCAAGTTTGCTGAAGCAGTTAAAACGGTTCAGGATAACGCTGATTTCGCATTGATGCTGATCAGTGAAGACGCGGCCGCCATGGAAAAAGCATTGGAAGTTGCCGGTGCCAATGCACCGCTTATTTGCGGCGCCAACGCTGCTAATTTTGATGCTATGCTTGCCCTGGCGAAAAAATATGACGCCCCGCTGGTTGTGAAAGGCGCCGACCTGAACGAGCTGGCTGCGCTTGTGGAAAAAGCCGGCTACAAGAAACTTATCCTTGATTCCGGTGCCCGGGAAGTAAATAAAGTGCTGGCCGACCAAACCCAGATTCGCCGGCAGGCACTGAAAAAGTTCCGCCCCTTTGGTTATCCCACCATTACTTTTGCGGATAACCCGGATCCTATCCAGGCCATTGTTGACGCAGGTGTATACATTGCCAAGTACGCCGGTATCGTGGTTCTTAACACCGCCGATCCCGCCGACGTGCTGCCGCTGATTACTCTGCGTCTGAACATTTACACCGACCCGCAAAAACCGATTGCCGTGGAGTCCAAGCTTTATGAAGTAGGTACACCCGGTCCGGATGCTCCGGTATTTGTAACCACCAACTTCTCATTAACCTACTTCTGTGTACAGGGCGACGTGGAAGCCGGACGTATTCCCGCTTACATCATGCCGGTGGACACCGACGGTATATCTGTATTAACCGGCTGGGCCGCTGGTAAATTTACACCTGAGAAAATTACGGATATGTTAAATTCCTGCGGCATTGCCGATAAAGTCTCCCATAAGAAAATTATCATTCCCGGCGGTGTAGCTGTATTAAGCGGTAAGCTTCAGGAACTCAGCGGCTGGGAAGTGCTGGTTGGCCCGCGGGAATCCGCCGGTATTCCTTCCTTCATTAAGCAACGCTGGAATGCTTAATAAACATTAATGCGGTTAGTGCAATTTTTTTGTTGAGCGGTGTGGCCAATGACCATCCTGTAATGAGTTATAATAACTTATATACCAAAAAAGGAGGATGCACATCATGTCATTTAACATAGCAGTGGCCGGGAAAGGTGGTACAGGTAAAACCACATTATGCTCTCTTATTATCCGACAATTAATTAAATCCGGTAAGAAACCGGTATTTGCAGTGGACGCCGATGCCAACGCCAATTTAAACGAGGCGCTGGGCATGGAAATTGAGGGCTCCATTGCCGATATAATGGTACGTATCAATAATAACCTGGAGCCCCTGCCGGCAGGCATGACCAAAGACCAATTCGTAGCCTATAAAGTACATCAATCGCTTTCCGAGGGTGATGATGTGGACTTGCTGGTTATGGGCGGTCCGGAAGGAGCAGGTTGTTATTGTTATGCCAACAATTTGCTGCGCGGATTTGTAGCCGAGCTGAGCAATAATTACCCGTATATGGTAATGGACAATGAGGCCGGTATGGAACATTTAAGCAGGCGTACTACTCAAAATATTGATGTTTTGTTCATTACCAGTGATTCTTCCGCTCGGGGTATTCGATCGGCCGGCAGGGTTAAGGAATTAGTAGATAATTTAAAGCTGGACATTAAAAAAATGTACTTGGTGGTATCACGGGTAAATATAAGTAATTTTGATGCACTCAAATCAGAAATTGAAAAAACCGGCCTGGAGTTAATCGCTACCATGCCTTTGGATGAACAAGTCATGGAATTTGACCTGTTAAGCAAACCTCTGATAGATTTGCCCGATGATTCACCGGTTGTGGCGGTTGTTGACGATATACTGAAAAAAGCCGCCATACTGTAACACCGCAAAATTATGCTTTTTTAACGCAGAAAGGAGCGGAACCAATGGCTGTTACTATAGCTAAAGAAAAATGGACTAGCAAAGTGGGCGAAATGGTGCTGGGTGCCGACTCTTCCGTAAAAGTCGGCGGAGAAAGTACACTGCCATTTCTGCAATTTGAAGGGGCTATACCCAATAAACCTATCCTGGCACTTGAAGTATGGGATTTAGAACCGGTAGATTGGCCGGAAATCTTAAAGGCACCTTTTGATGGTGTATTGGCCGACCCCGTGGCCTGGGCTAAAAAGAACGTTGCATACGGTGCAGACGCTGTTGCCCTGCGTTTTATGAGCGCGCATCCTGATTATAAAGATGCTTCTCCGGAAGAGTGCGCCGCCACAGCTAAAGCAGTGGCCGAAGCTGTAAACGTGCCTTTGATTCTTGTCGGCTGCGGTGTAGAAGAAAAAGACGCCGAAGTGCTGGAAAAAGTAGGCGAGGCACTGAATGGCAAAAACTGCCTGATTGGCTGCGCCACTGAGAAAAACTATAAAACCCTTACAGCAACCGCTATGGTCAACGGTCACAGTGTGATAGCTTCCAGCCCGCTGGATATTAACCTGGCCAAGCAGCTTAACATTTTAATGACCGAAATGAATCTCCCGGCCAGCCGGATTGCCATCGACCCGCTGGTAGGAGCGCTGGGATACGGTATTGAATATGCCTACTCCATTATGGAAAGATCCAGAATGGGTGCTCTGATGGGCGACAAAATGTTGGCCATGCCGGTAATCTGCTTCGTTGGTCAGGAAGCCTGGAAAGCCAAGGAAGCCAAGAGTCCGGACGATGAATCGCCGGAATGGGGCGCCCAGGATCGTCGGGCCCTCCTGTGGGAAGTTCTCACCACCACTACATTTGCTCAAGCCGGTGGATCAGTATTTGTACTGCGCCACCCTGAAACAGTAAAGCAAGTCAAAGTTCATATAGATAAAATGATGGAGAGCAATGTTTATTAATATTTAAAAGGAGGTTAGAATATGATCCTTATTGGTGAACGGATCAATGGCATGTTCAAGGATATCCAGGAAGCTATCCAGAACAAAAATCCTGAGTCTGTCCATTACTGGGCCAAACGCCAGTATGAAAAGTGCGCTACCTATCTTGATATCAACACCGGACCGACTGTGGAAAAAGAAGATCAGCCCGCCGTCATGGAGTGGCTGGTAAAAATCGCCCAGGAAGCTGCTCCCCTGCCGTGCTGCATTGATTCCACCAACCCCGATGCTATTGAAGCAGGCCTAAAAGTACACCAGGGCAAAGCCATGATTAATTCAACGACTGCGGACCAATGGAAAATGGATATTTATATTCCTATGGCCGCTAAATACAACGCAGCTATTATCGGTTTAGCCATGAACGAAAAGGGCGTGCCTAAAAGCGCTGCCGACCGGGTAGCCCTGGCTATGGAGATAGTTGTTAACTGCGACATGAACGGTATACCCATGGAAGATTTGTACATCGACCCGCTAATGCTGCCCTGCAACGTAGCCCAGGAGCACGGCGTGGAAGTGCTGGAAACATTAAGGCAGATTAAGACTTTGGCTGACCCGGCACCCCGCACCACCATGGGACTGAGCAACGCATCCCAGCGCTGCACCAACCGCCATCTGATCAACCGCACCTTCCTCATCATGAGCATGGCCAATGGTCTTGACTCAGCCATTGCCGATGTGGATGACGATGAGTTATTGGATGCCGTTGCATCAGCCAAATTATTACTGAACCAAGATATCTATTGTGATTCTTACCTGAAAACATTTAGACAGCGTTAGTATATTTATACCATGAATTAATCATATCGTAACAAGGCTACTATTAGTGGTTGCCTTGTTACGATAAGTTTTTTGTTACAATGTTTAATTTTTGATATTTGAGGCGTTCATTTAAAGGAATTAATGAAACTATGTAGAAATTATCATAAAAAGGTATGCCATTCACAAAGCGCCTCAATAGCAAGGGAATAACTTCCTGTCCCTGTGGGTGATGGTATTTAACCTAACCAAAAGCCGAAACTAGGAGGATGGGTGTGATGCAAAGATGACTACCAAACCCGATAAAGCCGGAGCAGTATTAGTGGTTGGTTCGGGCATAGCCGGTATTCAAGCCTCGCTTGACCTGGCTGAATCAGGTTATTACGTGCATTTAGTTGAAAAAGAGCCTGCCATTGGCGGCGTCATGCCAATGCTGGACAAAACCTTCCCTACCAACGACTGTTCCATGTGCATCTTATCGCCCAAACTGGTAGAATGCGGGCGTCACTTAAATGTAGAGACGCACACTTACGCTGAAGTAGCAGATATTCAAGGTGAACCTGGTAATTTTAAGGTTAAGATTAAACAGCGTCCGCGTTACGTTGAATTAGACAAATGTACTGGTTGTGGCGAATGCGCAAATGCATGTCCTGTTGAAGTAAAAAGTGAATTTAACCAGGGATTGGAATCTCGCAAAGCAATCTACAAGCATTACGCACAGGCTTTTCCCAACGCTTACGTAATTGATAAGGTCGGCACCCCGCCTTGCCGCGCTGCATGTCCTGCAGGAGTGAACGCGCAAGGTTATGTGCAGTTGATCAAGCTGGGTAAATTTACTGAAGCCTGGGAATTGATCTATCGGGACAATCCTTTCCCGGCCGCATGCGGTAGGGTCTGTACCCACCCGTGCCAGTCCAAATGCCACCGGGCAACAATTGACGAACCAATCAACATTATGCAGCTTAAGAGAGTTGCCTCGGACTATGCTTACAACAGTTTGGACAATTTACCGCTGCCCCAAGTGGAAGAGCAAAAAGAGCAAAAAATTGCTGTCATCGGCGCCGGTCCGGCAGGTATGTCCTGCGCTTATCAATTGGCCAAAAAAGGTTATGGCGTAACTGTATACGAAGCACTGCCGGTTGGTGGCGGTATGATGCGTGTCGGTATCCCGGAATACAGATTGCCTAAAAAATGGTTGGACATTGAATTTGGACTTTTTGAGAAATTAGGTATTAAAATTGTCTACAATACCCGCTTGGGTAAAGACATCACCGTTCAAGGTCTCATGGATGACGGTTTCTCAGCAGTATTTGTCGCCATTGGAGCTCACAAGGGAACGTTGCTGGGAATTCCCGGTGAGGATCTGGGAGGAGTAATTCACGGCGTTGAATTTTTAAGGCAAAATGCTCTTGGCGAAAAAGTTAAAATTGGCAAGAGAGTTGCTGTAATCGGCGGCGGTAATACAGCCATGGACTGTGCCAGGACAGCTGTACGTTTAGGCGCGGAATCAGTAAGCATTGTATACCGCAGAACCGAAGCCGAGATTACCGCTTTACCGGAAGAAATTGCTGAAGCCAAAGAAGAAGGCATAATATTTACCATGCTTACCAGTCCCAAAACCTTTATTGGTGAGGACGGCAAGTTAACCCAAGTTGAATGCTTGCAAAATGAATTGGGTGAGCCCGACAGCAGCGGCAGAAGAAGACCTGTAGCAGTATCCGGCAGTGAATACACAATGGATATTGATACAGTCATTTTAGCTGTTGGACAACGACCTGACGCACAGGCGGTAGAGAATACCGGCATTGGTAAAGGAAGAGGCAACACACTGGCAGCCGACCCTGAAACATTGGCTACAGATATGCCCGGCGTTTTTGCCGGCGGCGATGCCGTAACCGGTCCCAAAACGGTTGTTGAAGCTATAGCAGCCGGTAAAGTTGCCTCCGATTCAATTGTCTTATATCTGGGAGGAAACGATTTAAAAGCCGACAGGCAGTTTAAAGTCCCAGAGGAAGATATTGTACCATTCAGATTTGAGAATGAAAGTATACCCACTAAAAAGCCGGATCATATCTCGCATGCGGAAATAACCGACAGAGTCAGCTCCTTTGTTGAGGTATCCAACGGCTATACATTGGAACAAGCTAAGAAAGAAGCTGAGCGCTGTCTCAATTGCGGTGTTTGCTCAGAGTGCCTGCAGTGTGAGAAAGCCTGCCTGGCGCATGCCATTAACCACAATATGCAGGCGGAAGAGTTTGAAATTGAAGTCGGCGCAGTACTGCTATGTCCCGGATTTGAAAAGTTTGACTCATCCGAGCTGCATTATTATGGCTATGGAAAACTGCCTAATGTAGTGAGCAGCCTTGAATTTGAACGTATATTAAGCGCATCCGGTCCGTTCGGCGGCCACTTAATGCGTCCTTCCGACCATAAGGAACCGAAAAAGATCGCCTGGATTCAATGCGCCGGCTCGCGCAACTGCAAAATCGGCAAAGGCTACTGCTCATCGGTTTGCTGTATGTACGCCATAAAAGAAGCGGTCATTGCTAAAGAGCATGCTCCATACCCATTGGAAGCCGCCATATTCTATATGGATATGAGAACTTACGGTAAAGATTTTGAAAAATATTACGAACGGGCTCAAAATGAGCAGGGTGTGAGGTTTATACGTTCCAGGGTATACGAATTGGTTGATGCCAACGATGGCACCGGCAACGTCAAGATCCGCTATACCTTCGAAGACGGCACAATTCAAGAAGAGGATTTCGATCTGGTTGTACTGTCCATTGGCATGAATCCACCTCAAGACATGGTTAAACTTGCCGGTGAAGTAGGTATTAGCCTTAACAAATATAACTTTGCCGAACCCTTGAATCTCACAGGTGTTGGCACCAGCAAGCCGGGCGTATTTGTAGCCGGTGCATTCAGCGGCCCGAGAGATATTCCCGAAACTGTAATGCAGGCCAGCGCTGCTGCCAGTGATTGCGGTTCATTATTGGCGGATGTCAGAGGTACGCTGGTAAAAACAAAAGAATACCCGCCGCAGAAAGATGTCAGCGGCGAACCTGTACGTACAGGTGTGTTTATTTGCCACTGCGGTATCAACATTGGTGGTATTGTTAATGTACCCGAAGTTGTTGAATACGCTAAGACATTACCTGGTGTGGCCTTTGCAGATGACAACATGTATACCTGCTCACAGGATACGGCAATGTTAATTAAGCAAGCAATTCATGAGCACAATCTTAACCGTGTGGTCGTTGCCTCATGCAGCCCGAGAACACACGAACCATTGTTCCAGGAAACATTAAAAGAAGCCGGCCTGAACCCCAACCTCTTTGAAATGGCCAATATTCGTGACCAGTGCTCTTGGGTGCACATGCGCGAACCCGAAAAGGCTACCGCCAAGGCTAAAGACCTGGTTAAAATGGCTATTTATAAAGCTGCGTTGTTAGAGCCGGTTCAAGCGGTAACCCTAGATATGAACCACGACGTTCTGATAATCGGTGGCGGTATTGCCGGTATGACCGCGGCATTAAGCATGGCCAAGCAAGGCTATAAGGTCAGCCTGGTGGAAAAATCAGACAAGTTGGGCGGTATTGCCAACAGAATCAAGTACGGCATGAATGGCGATGATGTACAAGCATTTGTGGCCGACCTGTCCAGCCAGATAAACGCCAACGATTTAATTAGTGTATATACGGGTACTGAAGTAGCTGATATTCAAGGTTTTGTAGGAAACTACGCAACAAAATTATCCACCGGTGATGAAATTAAGCATGGTGTGGCCATTATTGCTACCGGTGCTCAAGAGTACAAACCCAATGAATATCTCTATGGTCAAAATGATAAAGTTAAAACCCTGCTGGAACTTGAAGAAGATTTGGCCGGCGGTAAACTTGCAGGCTCGAATAACTTCGTTCTTATACAATGTGTTGGTTCCCGGGATAGCGAACGTCCCTATTGCAGTCGGATTTGCTGCACCAAATCCATCAAACAAGCTTTAAAAATCAAAGAATTAAATCCCACTGCCAATGTTTTCATTCTGTATCGCGATATTAGGACGTATGGCTTCCAAGAAGACATGTACACCGAAGCTCGCCGTAAGGGCGTAATCTTCGTCCGCTATTCAATCAATGATAAGCCTGTGGTTGAAGCTAACGGCGACAAGTTAAAAGTTACTGTTATGGATCATGTGTTGCGCGTACCCTTGACAATTGATGCTGATGTAGTCGGTTTGGCGGCAGCTATTGTGCCCAATGACAATACCCAGCTGTCTAAATTCTTCAAGGTTCCGTTGAATCAGGAAGGTTTCTTCCTGGAAGCACATATGAAGCTGCGTCCGGTGGACTTCAGCACGGATGGTGTTTTCATGTGCGGGCTGGCTCACGGACCCAAAAATATTGATGAAAACATTGCCCAAGCCAAAGCCGCCGTTGGACGGGCCTGTACAATTCTGGCCAAAAGCACTATTACCGTGGAAGGCAAGTGCGCTTTTGTCAATACTAAGAAGTGCGCCGGCTGCGGCGAGTGTGAAGCAGTTTGTCCGGCCAAAGCCGTGCAAGTTGATCCGGTGGAAAAAGTAGCTGTGGTTAATGAAGCCCTGTGTAAAGGGTGCGGCGCCTGTTCGTCTTCTTGCCGTTGCGGAGCAATAAACGTCAAGGGCTGCACCAACCAACAATTCGTAGCCATGTTAAACGCGCTATAGATGGGGGAGGGAAATGGATATCATGGAATATGAACCTAAAATTGTGGCATTTTTATGCAACTGGTGTAGTTATGCCGGTGCAGACCTGGCCGGTATAGGTCGTATCCAGTACCCGCCCAATATCCGGGTGATACGCATACCCTGTTCCGGAAGGATAAACCCCTTATTTATTATTAAGGCACTCCGGCACGGTGCGGACGCCGTGTTAACCTCCGGGTGACACCCCGGTGACTGCCACTATGTTAGTGGCAACATGGTAGCCCGCAGGAAATTTGCCTTATTAAAAGGCTTACTTGAATATGCCGGTTATGATGAAGGTCGGGTTAATTTCTCCTGGGTATCCGCGGCCGAAGGTGGTCGTTTTGCTGAAATTGTTAAAAATGTTACAGAAAAGACGAAACAAATCGGCCCCAATAAGGGCCTAATCGATAGCGAATCGGGGTGTTGCGGATGCAAAAGCTAGCAGATCAAATAAAAGACGCAGCTAAAAAGTTACTGGCTGAACAAAAGGTTGACCTGGTCGTCGGCTTTACCGAAGGCAGTCTACCGCTACGCGGCACGCCGTTTTTCGCCAGGACTCCCGAAGAAGCGGGAAAACTCACCTGGAATTTGGACTGTGAAAATAATCTGGCCAATTACCTGCGCAAAAAGGAAGGTAAAGTAGCCGTTGTGGCCAAGGGCTGTGATGTGCGGTCAATTGTGGCTCTGATTAAAGAGAACCAGATTAACCGCGACAATCTTTATATTATTGGTGTGCCTTGCAGCGGTATGATTGATCGCAAAAAAGTAAATGCACTGCTGGGCGGCCAAGAGCTTTTGGAAGCTGAGGAGAACGGGGATACAATAATTCTGAAGGGTAAAAACTTTACTGAGACAGCCCCGATTGCCGATCTGCTGCACAATTCCTGCAAAGATTGCCGCTACGGCAACCCCGTGGTGTACGATGAATTAGTCGGCGAATTGCTCCCTGAAAAGGAAGCAGCTGATTTTGCGGAAATTGAGGAATTTGAGGCCAAGACAACAGCGGAGCGCCGCGCATTTATGAATAGTGAATTCAGCAAGTGCATCAGGTGCTACGCCTGCCGGAACGCTTGCCCCATGTGCTATTGCGAAGAGTGCTTTGTAGACTGCACCCAGCCGGAATGGATTGGCAAGAGTGCTTTAAATGCAGAGGACAATATTCTCTTCCAGGTTGTCAGGGTGTTCCATAGTGCCGGACGCTGCGTCGACTGCGGAGCTTGTGAAAGGGCATGTCCAATGGGCATCAATCTGCGCCTGCTAACCCGTAAACTGGTTAAAGACGTTAAAGATCTGTTTAGCGCCGAGGCCGGGGTTAATATAGAGGACAAGGCTGCCCTTGCCACATTCACAGCCGACGACCCAGAACCTTTCTTGGTGAAGGAATGAGGTGAAACTGATGATAGTAAGCAAAAAAGACATACCCGGATTTCTGGATAAATTAATTAGCGAATATCAGGTTTTTGCCCCTGTGCAAGAAGGCTCTTACACCTTATTTAAACAAATTTGTTCCGGTGCTGACGCTGTACTCACTGCTGGCAATACCAAGCTTTCAGCCAAAGAAGTATTTTTCCCGCAGTCTGAAAAATTGTTTAGCTACGAAACTACCGGGGAAAGTGCCAAGCTGGAAGCAACCATTGATGACCAGAAAAAAGTAATTTTTGGCGTACGTCCTTGCGATGCCAGAAGCTTCACGTTGCTGGACAATGTATTTGACAACGATAAGTACCAGGATCCTTACTATGTGACCAGGCGCGCCAACACCGTTATGATAGGTATCGGCTGTAACGATCCCGCCAGCACTTGTTTTTGCACTTCAGTGAACGGCGGTCCGTTTGATACCAAAGGCCTTGACTTATTGCTGGTGGATGCCGGTGATGCTTACGTAGTGGAAGTGGTATCGGACAAGGGTAAGGCTCTGGCTGAAAAAGCCGGTTTTGCCGCCGCCTCGGATGCTGATAAGGCCGCTGCAGCTAAGGCTAAGGAAGAAGCAACAGTCACTTGCCAGGTAAATACAGAAGGTCTGAAAGACAAGCTGGACGTTAACTTTTATGATCCTATTTGGGATAAAATCCATGAAAAATGTTTGGGCTGCGGTGCATGCACATATCTGTGCCCCACCTGCCACTGCTTTGACATAGTTGACGACGCCGTGGATTGCAATGGCTGCCGGGTGCGCAACTGGGATTCCTGCGCATTCCCGCTATTCACTTTGCACGGCTCCGGTCACAACCCGCGTACCAGCAATAAAGAACGCTACCGCAACAGAATTATGCATAAGTTTAAATATTTTGTTGATAACTTTAACGAAATTGCCTGCGTAGGTTGCGGCAGGTGCATTAAAAACTGCCCCGTCAATATGGACATCCGGGTGATACTGGAAAATATTCGGGGTTCGGAAGCGAGGTTGGATAGTTAATGAAAAATCCATATCTGCCGCTGCCAATGAAACTGGTTAAGAACTTTACTGAAACAGAGGATAAGTTGATCCACACCTTTACCCTACAGTTTTTAACTGAGGAAGACGAAAAAAGTTTTCCATATATGCCGGGGCAATTTGCCGAGTTGTGCGTATTTGGCAAGGGCGAAGCCCCTTTCGGAATTGCTTCTTCGCCCACTGAGCCCGGGTTTCTTAAATTCTCGGTGGCCAAAGTAGGTGTAGTATCCACCGCTCTGCACTTAATAGAAGAGGGAACTATGGTCGGTGTGCGCGGACCGCTGGGCAATTATTATCCAGTGGAGGAGTTTAAGGGTAAAAACGTGGTGATCATTGGCGGTGGATTCGCGTTTACTACTTTACGATCTCTGGCTACTTATATGTTGCACCCTGACCGCCGCGGCGATTACGGCGACATCACAGTTATTTACGGCGCCAGAAACCCCGGTCTGCTGCTATATAAAGAAGAACTGGCCGCCTGGGAGAAAAGCCCGGACATTAACTTAGTCACAACTATTGACCGTGCGGTGGATGGCTGGGACGGCCGGGTTGGTTTTATCCCCAACGTTACCGGAGAGGTAGCACCCAGTGCCGAAAACACCTACGCCATCATTTGCGGACCGCCGGTGATGATTAAATTCACCATGCCGGTATTGGAAAAACTCGGTTTTCCAGTTGAGAGAATTATTATGTCTCTGGAAAACCGCATGAAATGCGGTATCGGCATGTGCGGCAGATGTAACGTAGGAGGCAAATACGTCTGTAAAGACGGTCCGGTATTTACCAGAGCCCAGCTTAACGAACTGCCGAACGAATACTAAAATATATTAAAATATAGATAAGTAGAAAATATAGCGCCTCTTTTCTGTTATTAAAGGGGCGCTATAACAGATTAAATCTTAAATTATTTTTATGCCAAGACAATGAGGGGAGGACCCAAAATGGAAGCTATCCAAGCTGCCGATTTTAACCCCAAGTTTAGGGATGAAGTTGCCGAACTGCTTAACGGTTATGACTTTAGCAATTGTTTATCATGCGGAATGTGCACAGCAGGCTGCCCATATTCTGATATTCATGAGAATCAGGACCCGCGTAAATTTTTACGCAAGGTATTGCTGGGTATGAAAGATGAAGTATATGCAGATCCCTATATATGGTACTGCACCATGTGTGAACGGTGCACCATCGAGTGCCCTATGAATGTGAATATAGCGGCCTTGGTGCGGGCACTGCGCGGCACCTGGGATAAAGACAAGATTCCCGGTTACCTGCAAACAATTGCTAATGAACATATTGAATCCGGCAATCAAATGAATGTTGGCCAAGAAGATTACGAGGAAACTTTGGAGTGGATTGAAGAAGAGCTGCAGGAAGAGCTTGGAGATCCCAATTATAAAATTCCGCTCAATAAAAAAGGCGCCAAGTATTTTTACGGCTTTAACGCCCGGGACATTAAGTATTACCCCAATGAACTGCAGGCTACTTTAAAGCTGTTTTACGTGGCAGGCATTGACTACACTATCAGCACCAAGCGCTGGGACGCCACCAATATAGCTCTGTTCACCGGCCAAACAGATGACTTCCTGGCTATTTCCATGCCTCTGTGGCAGGAAGTTGCCGACCTGGAATGTGAAGAGTTAATTGTCACCGAATGCGGTCACGCTTTCCGATCCATGCGCTGGGGCTACAGAACTTACTGGAACGGCAGGCAATATCCCATTCGCCACATCCTGGAACTGCTCAACGAGTTGGTTAAGGAAGGCAAACTTAAGCTTGACCCCAATGCCATTACCGAGGTAGTTACTTATCACGATCCGTGCAACACTGCCCGCAAAGAAGGCGTATATGAAGCACCGCGTGAATTAATCAGAAGTTTTATAAAGAATTTTGTAGACATGAACCCCAATGGTAACATGAATTATTGTTGCGGTGGAGGCGGCGGCGCCATGGCCATGCCCGAGTATAACGAAATCCGCAAAGCCAAAGGTAAGCGCAAAGTAGACCAGGTGGTAGCCACCGACGCCAAGATTGTAATTGTACCCTGTCACAACTGCATGGACCAATTTAACGATTTAAACAAATGGTATCCGGAAAAAGCCAAGTCTGCAAACATGCACATGTGCTCCCTGATGGAAAGAGCCTTGATAATGCCGGAAAAAGAATAGACAGACCCGGTAAAACCGGCCAAAAGTTACTATTCCATTTTGCTGTTAGATGTACCTTGCCCGGAGAAACTCTAGACCGAGAGGACGGGCAAGGTGCATGAATAAGCTAAAGTGAGAACCGGTAATAGCAGCAGGCGCAGGTGTAACCGGCATTCAGGCATCACTTGGCCTTGCGAACTCCGGCTATTATGTACATCTTATGGAGTAATCACCGGCTATTGGCGTACTATGCCCGGGCTGGATAAAGACGTTTTCCGCCAATGATTGCTCCATGTGCATTCTTTCTCCTAAATTGATGGAATGTTGAGGATACTTGAATATTGAAAAATATATTGTTATTTGACCCATTTTGAATTGAAAGAAGCATATGAACAGGCCCGCAATATGGGCGTTGTATTCATTCGCTACAATACCGACGACAAACCACCGGTGAAAAAGAACGGCAGTGTTGTAAACGTTACAGTGACCGATCGTACTGGGCCGATATAGTGGGACTGGCCGCAGACATACTACCGTCTGAGGACAATATCAAACTGAACCGGCTGTTCAAGATCCCCTTGAACGCAGATGGATTCTTCCTGAAAGCAACATGTGGAACCACGCCCCGCAGATTTTGCCTCCGCAGGCATTTATATGGCCGGTACCGCCCACGGTCCCAGGAATGTGGATGAAAATATTGCCCAAGCCAAGGCCGCCGCGGGACGGACCGCCACTATATTAAGCAAGGATCACCCGGAATCTCAGGGTATTGCAGCCAACGTGGATGCCGGCAGGTGTGCAGTTTGCCTTACCTGCGTACGGTTGTGTCCGTTTAACGTACCCCGCGTTAAAAACTACGCGCCGCTGAAATTGAGTCCGTACTATGTCAGGAATGCGGTGCCTGTGCCGGCGGATGCCCCCAACAGAGCATTACGCTGCAGGGCCACAGCAACCGCATGTATATAAATATGATGAATGGTTTATTAAGGGAGGTGCGTTAGAGTGGCTGAATTTGAGCCCAAAATTGTAGCCTTTTGCTGTCACTACTGAGCATACACGGCTGCGGACCTGGCAGGTTCGATGCGGTTACAGTATTCACCCTACATCAGGGTAATCGAAATGCCCTGTTCTGGCACCATTGAACACCGTGTACTTTTAGAAGCATTTGAGGACGGTGCCGATGGTGTGTATGTGGCCGGCTGTATGGAAGGCGACTGCCACTTTTTAAAAGGCAACATCCGCGCTAAAAAGCGGGTGCAGGCGGTCAAAAAAATACTGGATGAAATCGGCTTTGGCAGCGAGCGACTGGAGTTCTATAACCTGCCCGCTTCAGATGGGGGCCGTTTTGCCCAAATTGCTAATGAGATGACGGAGCGCATCCGCCAGCTCGGCCCCAGCCCCCTGAACAGAAACAGGGCCGGGAACGCACAGAAAGAAGGTGGCCAAACAGCATGATAGTAGCGCAACAAAAACCTGTTGAAGACATTGCCCAAATGATTGACGACTGCAAAAAAGTGTTGTTCGTGGGCTGCGCCGGCTGCGTGACGGTTTGCCTGGCCGGCGGCGAAAAGGAAACCGAGGTGCTGGCCTCAGCCATGCGCATTAAGCGCAACCTGGAGAACAATCCCTTGGAGGCAATCACTTATACCTGTACCAGGCAGTGCGACCCCGAGTACATCGTACCGCTGGATAATCTGGTCAAAGATGTGGATGCCATCGTGTCACTGGCCTGCGGCGTAGGCGTACAATATCTGGCCGAGCGGTTTAAGGATAAGTGGGTAGTACCCGCCCTGGATACCAAGTTCATCGGCGGCTCCACTGTGCACGGCAGCTGGGAGGAAAAGTGCGGGCTCTGCGGCGACTGCATCTTGCACCGCACCGGCGGTATCTGCCCCATCATTCGCTGCTCCAAGAGTATTTTAAACGGCCCCTGCGGCGGCTCACAGTACGGTAAGTGCGAAGTGAGCAAGGACGTGGACTGTGCCTGGCAGCTGATTTATGACCGCATGAAGGCGCTGGGCAAGCTTGACAAACTAATGGAATTCCAGCCGCCCAAAGACTGGTCCAAATCACGGGACGGCGGGCCGCGTAAGGCCATCAGGGAGGATGTGATGATCGATTGAAGAATATAAGCAAACTTCAGCAAATACTCGACAGCGGTCAATTCGCGGTAACTGCGGAAATCGGGCCGCCCAAGCATTCTTCCGCCGAGGGCATTCGTCATCACGCTGAAATGATGCGCGATTACGTGGACGCCACCAATATTACCGATAACCAAACGGCTATTGTGCGGCTGTCCAGCATAGCGGCCGGTGTGCATGTGCTGGGCTGCGGCATTGAGCCTATTGTGCAGATGACCTGCCGGGACCGCAACCGGATTGCCATGCAGTCTGATTTATTGGGCGCCTACAGCCTGGGCATGCGCAATGTGCTCTGCCTGTCCGGCGACCACCAAAAGTTCGGCAACCACCCCACCTCCAAAAACGTGTATGATATTGACTCCATGCAGCTCATTTATTATCTGCGCCGCATGCGGGATGAAAAACTGTTCTTCTCGGACGAGGCCATTAAGGAACATGAACCCCACTTCTTTATCGGGGCAGTGGCCAACCCCTTTGCCGACCCCTTTGAATTCCGGGTGGACCGCCTGGAGAAAAAAGTGAATGCCGGCGCCCAGTTTATCCAAACCCAATGCATCTTTGACATGGAGCGCTTTGAGCGGTTCATGGAAATGGTGCGTGAGCGGGGTCTGGACGAACGGGTGCACATCCTGGCCGGGGTAACACCCATGAAGAGTTGGCGGGCGGCCAAGTATATCCAAAATAACGTCAGCGGTATGATTGTACCCGACGAGCTGGTGGAACGCCTGAAAAACGCGGAGGATCCCAAACGCGAAGGCGTGGATATCTGCATTGAGCAAATTAAGTACATCAAGGAAAAAGTCAAAGGTGTGCACGGCGTGCACGTTATGGCTATTGCCTGGGAAGAGGTAGTGCCCGAAATCGTGGAAAAATGCGGACTCTACCCGAGACCCAAGGTGGACTAAGACGAATTAAAGTTCTCTCATTTAACAATTCCATGTTATATTATAACATTTTTATCTTAATCCTGGTGCAAAATACTTCTTTTTTACAGGAATACCATGTACCTACTCCAAAGACCCTTTCATTGAGGGTCTTTTTTTATTCTAAAAAATTTAAAATTTCACTTAAAACAATTCAGGGCAAAAAAAATAAATAATAATTACATATTTATTGCTTTGCATTCATTGACATACGTTCAATTAATTAAGTATAATTGTTTTAGATATTTTCCAAAAGTAGTATGTACCAAACTTTCTCCTAATCTTTTTCGTAGAAGTTATCCTATTTCATCACTGGAACGACATATTCACAACGCTATGACAAGCCTGCCGCATTTGCCGCTGACAGCTTAGACATCACAGTTTAACCAAATGTACAACAAGCGGATTGCTTGCCGGCGCAATTCTGTCCTAAAAAGATATTAAGCCAAATAAAGAGTGTCCGGTGATTCAAGTATATTACCGTAAAACGCTCTGAATGAGAGGACGGGTAATCTCTTGGGTAATAAAGGTAAGGTTGGCGCAGTAATGGTAGTAGGGGCCGGTATTGCCGGCATCCAAGCCTCCCTGGACCTCGCGGAGTCAGGTTACTATGTTTACCTGGTGGAGCAGTCACCGGCCATCGGCGGTATAATGCCGATGCTGGATAAAACTTTCCCCACCAATGATTGTTCTATGTGTATTCTCTCTCCAAAAATTGTGGAGTGCGGTCGGCACCTGAACATTGAAAAGCATATGCTGTCAAATATTTTGGATGTACAGGGTGAGCCCGGTAATTTTAAGGTTACCCTGCATAAAAAAGCACGTTTTGTAGATTTGGATAAATGCACCGGGTGCGGTGAATGCGCCAATGTCTGCCCGGTTAATATGCCTAACGAATTTAACGCCGGACTGGAGAATCGTCATGCTATTTTTAAATTATATCCCCAGGCTATGCCGGCGGCCTTTTCTATTGAAAAGGCCGGTCTTTCACCCTGTCGGGCCGCATGTCCCGCGGGAGTTAACGCTCAGGGTTATGTACAACTAATTAAAAAAGGTAAATTTCAGGAAGCCTGGTCATTAATCTACCAGGATAATCCCTTCCCGGCCGTATGTGGGCTGGTCTGTACCCACCCCTGTGAATCCCAGTGTCACAGAGGAAAAATTGATGCGCCGGTAAGTATAAGAAATTTAAAGCGGACAGCCGCAGAACAAGCCTACGCAAACAATATTGACGAGCTTCCTCTGCCTGAGAAAGAGGCCGTACATGGGAAAAACGCAGCCATTATCGGCAGCGGACCTTCAGGATTATCCGCCGCTTATCACCTGGTTAAAAAAGGATATCGGGCGGTTGTATTTGAAGCTGACCAACAAGCCGGCGGCATGATGCGCAAGGGAATACCGGAATACCGTCTCCCCAGACAATACCTGGATATTGAAATTGGTTTACTTACCAGAATGGGCGTGGAAATCAGGTATAATAAGCGCTGGGGTACGGACTTTTCAGTATCTGAACTGAAAAATGAATTTGATGCCGTATATATAGCGACAGGAACGCCCAGGCCATTTAAGCTGGGGGTACCCGGCGAAAATTTAACCAACGTAATCCCCGGTATTACTTTCTTGAACAATATTAACTTTAAGCAGCAATCAGCCCTATCCGGACGGGTAACCGTAATCGGCGGCGGCAACGTGGCCATAGACACCGCCAGGTCCGCACTGCGCATGGGCGCTCAGGAAGTTCATGTATTCGCCCTGGAAAAACCGGAAGAAATGCCTGCGTCTGCCGAAGAAATTCACCTGGCCGGTGAAGAAGGAATAGTATTCCATTATTCCCGCGGAGTTAAAGCCATTAAGGGAGATGCCAGTGTGCGGTCCATTGAACTGATGGGGGTATCTTCTGTTTTTGATGCCCAGGGACGGTTTAATCCGCAATACGATACTAATATAACCGAATCTTTTGCCACTGATTATTTGCTGGTAGCCATTGGCCAGGGTGCCGATTACAGTTTTCTGTCCGGTGCGGACAAAGCTCTGCTAAATGACACCGGACGTATGCAAGTAGACCGCGACACACTGGAAACCGGCCTGGCCGGCGTGTTTGCCGGCGGTGATAACGTCACCGGCCCCCGGGATGTGGTATCCGCTATCTGTGCCGGTAAAACAGTCTCCGAATCCATAGATCGTTACCTTAATGGCACCGACCAAAGAAAAGACCGCATCTTCAAGGTGCCTGAAGATAAAATCGCACCTTTAAGACAAGCTATTGATGAAGTGCCCCTCAGCATTCCGGCACCACTTACTTTTACCCCGGTGGAACAACGGCTTAAGGGGTTTGTCCGGGAAAGCACCGGTTTTACAACGGAGCAGGCCATTGCCGAAGCGGAACGCTGTTTAAACTGCGGCGTCTGCTCTGAATGCGGTGAGTGTGTAAACACCTGTATGCGTCAGGCTATCAACCATAAAATGCAGGACGAGTACCTGGAATTGCAGGTAGGTTCAATTATTTTAAGCACGGGAGTAAAAACTTACGATCCAGGCAATCTTCATTACCTGGGCTATGGCCGTTATCCCAATGTAGTAACCAGTATAGAATTCGAGCGTATTTTAAGCGCCTCGGGACCGTACCAGGGACACTTGGTGCGGCCTTATGACAATCGCGAACCCCGTAAAATCGCCTGGATTCAATGTGTCGGTTCCAGAAACGTTAAGGAAAGTCACGGCTATTGTTCATCGGTGTGCTGTATGTACGCCATTAAGGAGGCGGTTATTGCCAAGGAGCACAGCGCCGGACCGCTCGATACCACTATCTTTATGATGGATATGCGATGTTTTGGCAAAGATTTTGAAAAATATTACCAGCGGGCCAAACACGAGCACGGTGTAAATTTTGTACGTTCTAGAATATACCAGGTTTCCCAAGCCGACAATGACAGCAAAAATCTCCTTATTCGATACGCGGATGATAATGGTAATTTGTTTAATGAAGAATTTGACATGGTGATTCTTTCCGTAGGGCTGGAACCTTCGGAAGAAGCCAAAGCACTGGCCGGCAAAATGGCCATTAATATGAACAAATACGGCTTTGCCGAGCTGACCCCTCTTACCGGTGTTAACACCTCTAATCCCGGAATATTTACCGCCGGGGCATACAGCGGTCCCAAGGATATTCCTGAAACAGTGCTCCAGGCCAGCGCCGCGGCCAGTGCTGCCGGCAGCCTGCTGGGCGATGTACGCGGCACGCTTATTAAGCAAAAAGAATTTCCTGCCGAGCGGGATGTATCGGGTGAGGAGCCAAGAATCGGCGTATTTATTTGCAACTGCGGCATTAATATAGGCGGTGTGGTCAGGGTACCGGAAGTGGTGGAAGCAGCTAAACAATTACCCTATGTGGTACATGCCGAGGAAAACCTCTATACCTGTTCCCAGGATACCCAGGCTAAAATCAGGGATGCTATTTTGGAACATAAATTAAACAGAGTGGTAGTGGCCTCCTGCAGTCCCCGCACTCATAAGCCGCTATTCCAGGAAACCCTGCGGGAAGCCGGCCTGAACAAGTTCCTGTTTGAAATGGCCAATATCCGTGATCAGTGTTCCTGGGTGCATATGCATGAACCCGATAAGGCCACCGAGAAGGCTATCGATCTGGTAAAAATGATTGTCTTTAAAGCCGCGCTGTTAAAACCGATCCGGCAAGTCTCAGTGGGTGTAACCAAGTCGGCTTTGATTATCGGCGGTGGCGTATCAGGTATGGTCAGTGCTCTCTCCCTTGCCGAAATGGGCTACCGGGCCAGTATTGTGGAAAAATCCGCTGCGCTGGGCGGGTTGGGCAAACGCCTCAAGCTGGGCTTTAATGGGGAAGATATTGAAGCTTTTGTTAACGATTTAATTAACCAGGTGGAGACCCACCCGCTAATTGACGTGTACAAATCCGCTGAAATATACGATGCATCCGGCTATGTCGGTAACTTTAACACTACTTTAACTAACGGCATCCAGATTAAACACGGTGTTACCGTAGTGGCTATCGGCGGTCGGGAATACAAGCCGGTTGAATACCTCTACGGGCAAAGCAACCGGGTGATGACCCTATTGGAAATGGAAGAAAACATAGCCCAAGGAAAATTAAAGGATATCCGGAACATTGTGCTGATTAATTGCGTGGGCTCCCGCGATACCGAGCGGCCCTACTGCAGCCGCATATGCTGCAGCAAGTCTGTCAGCCTGGCTATCCAATGCAAAGAAAATAATCCGAAAGCCAATGTATTTGTCCTATACCGGGATATTCGGACCTATGGTTTTTTAGAAGATATATATCAAACAGCGCGGACTAAAGGTGTAATCTTTGTCCGGTACAATGAAGAGCAAAAGCCGCAGGTAACCGAAAGCGCCGGTGGGGTTACCGTCACCGTCAAAGATCATATACTGGGCGACGATATAATAATAAATGCCGATGCGGTGGGTCTGGCCGCCGCGATACTGCCGCCGGAAGACAATGCTAATTTGAGCCAGCTGTTTAAATTGCCGCTGAATGAAGATGGATTTTTCCTGGAGGCGCATATGAAACTCCGCCCCGTGGACTTTGCCTCCGAGGGTGTGTTTATGGCCGGTATTGCCCACGGACCAAAGAACATTGAGGAGAATATCGCTCAGGCCAAGGCAGCCGCGGGACGGGCCGCCACCATATTAAGCAAGAATTGTCTGGAGTCACTTGGATTGGTTGCCGTGGTTGACCCCAGCAAATGCGCGGCTTGTTTAACCTGCGTTCGGTTATGCCCCTTCAACGTGCCTCGCATCAACAATAACGTGGCGGAAATCGAACCTGTTTTGTGTCAGGGATGCGGAACTTGTGCGGGTGAATGTCCCAATAAGGCAATTACGCTCCAAGGATATAGTGACCGCATGATTCTAAATATGATGGATGGTTTGTTAAAGGAGGTACGTTCCGGTGTCTGAATTTGAGCCCAAAATTGTAGCTTTCTGCTGCCGTTTTTGCGCTTATACAGCCGCGGACCTGGCAGGTTCAATGCGTCTTCAATATTCCCCCAACATTAGAGTTGTTGAGATACCCTGCTCCGGTACTATCGAGCACGGGGTACTTTTGAAAACATTTGAAAAGGGTGCCGATGGTGTGTATGTGGCCGGCTGTAATTTAGGTGATTGTCATTTTCTTAAAGGCAACATCCGCGCTAAAAAACGGGTGGCGGCAGTCAAAAAAATACTGGATGAAACCGGTCTCGGCGGAGAACGTCTGGAATTTTTCCACGTCCCTGCCTCCGAAGGCACCAAATTTGCCAAGGTGGCTAATGAGATGACGGAGCGCATCCGCCAGCTCGGCCCCAGCCCCCTGAACAGAAACAGGGCCGGGAACGCACAGAAAGAAGGTGGCCAAACAGCATGATAGTAGCGCAACAAAAACCTGTTGAAGACATTGCCCAAATGATTGACGACTGCAAAAAAGTGTTGTTCGTGGGCTGCGCCGGCTGCGTGACGGTTTGCCTGGCCGGCGGCGAAAAGGAAACCGAGGTGCTGGCCTCAGCCATGCGCATTAAGCGCAACCTGGAGAACAATCCCTTGGAGGCAATCACTTATACCTGTACCAGGCAGTGCGACCCCGAGTACATCGTACCGCTGGATAACCTGGTCAAAGATGTGGATGCCATCGTGTCACTGGCCTGCGGCGTAGGCGTACAATATCTGGCCGAGCGGTTTAAGGATAAGTGGGTAGTACCCGCACTGGATACCAAGTTCATCGGCGGCTCCACTGTGCACGGCAGCTGGGAGGAAAAGTGCGGGCTCTGCGGCGACTGCATCTTGCACCGCACCGGCGGTATCTGCCCCATCATTCGCTGCTCCAAAAGTATTTTAAACGGCCCCTGCGGCGGCTCACAGTACGGCAAGTGCGAAGTGAGCAAGGACGTGGACTGTGCCTGGCAGCTGATTTATGACCGCATGAAGGCGCTGGGCAAGCTTGACAAACTAATGGAATTCCAGCCGCCCAAAGACTGGTCCAAATCACGGGACGGCGGGCCGCGTAAGGCCATCAGGGAGGATGTGATGATCGATTGAAGAATATAAGCAAACTTCAGCAAATACTCGACAGCGGTCAATTCGCGGTAACTGCGGAAATCGGGCCGCCCAAGCATTCTTCCGCCGAGGGCATTCGTCATCACGCTGAAATGATGCGCGATTACGTGGACGCCACCAATATTACCGATAACCAAACGGCTATTGTGCGGCTGTCCAGCATAGCGGCCGGTGTGCATGTGCTGGGCTGCGGCATTGAGCCTATTGTGCAGATGACCTGCCGGGACCGCAACCGGATTGCCATGCAGTCTGATTTATTGGGCGCCTACAGCCTGGGCATGCGCAATGTGCTCTGCCTGTCCGGCGACCACCAAAAGTTCGGCAACCACCCCACCTCCAAAAACGTGTATGATATTGACTCCATGCAGCTCATTTATTATCTGCGCCGCATGCGGGATGAAAAACTGTTCTTCTCGGACGAGGCCATTAAGGAACATGAACCCCACTTCTTTATCGGGGCAGTGGCCAACCCCTTTGCCGACCCCTTTGAATTCCGGGTGGACCGCCTGGAGAAAAAAGTGAATGCCGGCGCCCAGTTTATCCAAACCCAATGCATCTTTGACATGGAGCGCTTTGAGCGGTTCATGGAAATGGTGCGTGAGCGGGGTCTGGACGAACGGGTGCACATCCTGGCCGGGGTAACACCCATGAAGAGTTGGCGGGCGGCCAAGTATATCCAAAATAACGTCAGCGGTATGATTGTACCCGACGAGCTGGTGGAACGCCTGAAAAACGCGGAGGATCCCAAACGCGAAGGCGTGGATATCTGCATTGAGCAAATTAAGTACATCAAGGAAAAAGTCAAAGGTGTACACGGCGTACACGTTATGGCTATTGCCTGGGAAGAGGTAGTGCCCGAAATCGTGGAAAAATGCGGACTCTACCCGAGGCCCAAGGTGGACTAAATCTAACTAAAGCACGGTATCAAAGTACGATATATAAAGACATTCAGCGCTAATAGTGCGGCAAATTGAACAACTTTAATATAAAAGCATGTAAACTAACAATATTGCCATTAATCTTGGCTCAACTATGCTATGATGTCAAAAAGACTCTCCGAGGAGGGTCTTTTTGTGATGTTTATGAAGTGCAATTTATTACCAGACAATTTAAAACATAATCACTACAAAGATCGGTAATAAAAACAGCGGTCTTAGAGAATAATTAAAACAGCTGTCCCGGGCTAGTTTTATTTGTCAATTTAAAAATAAAGGAATGCAGCTCTCTTTGCCGTAATTTACTAATGGGCACTTTATAGAGGAGGTTTTTAAATCATGATATTAACAACTACTCCATCGGTGGAGGGGAAAAGCATCAGCGACTACTTGGGTATAGTATGCGGTGAGGCCATTATGGGAGCCAATGTTTTTCGCGATGTATTTGCTGCGATAACTGATATTGTCGGTGGCCGGTCGGGAGCCTATGAAGCTAAATTGGCCCAAGCCAGAAAAATCGCCTTGGATGAAATGGCAGCTAAAGCCCGGCATGCCGGTGCCAACGCAGTGGTGGGTGTGGACATTGATTACGAAGTCATTAGGGATGGCATGCTCATGGTAACAGCCAGCGGCACTGCGGTAAAATTAAATTCATAAGTACCCGTTTAATATCCGGTGACCTTGACCGATATATACACTAACAGTGGACAAACCCCTGCACTCTGCCATAAAATATTTACAAGGAAAAAAGAAGGAGAGATTACCCCATGGTCCCAACAGGCACGGTAAACACTGTAAAAAAATATAAAAAGGGAAATATCACTGCCGCTTTCGGTGTGGACCTATTTATACACGGCTCAACCGCCATCCCGAATTTATTGTTAAAGCTATATAAACATATGGGTATAAAAGATACGGAAATGATGTTGCTTATTCAATTATTTAGACTGTTTACCGAGGAAAATAATTATTTGCCCACCGTAGATATGCTCTTTGAACACTTATCCGGGGATGATGAACAGATAAACTGCGACCTGGAGAATTTAATAAATAACGGCATGCTCAAGATAACCGAATTCTACGATGCTGAAAGAGAGTTAGTTATTAAAGGTTATGATTTTGAGCCCTTATTTGAGAAGCTATCGGAAATATGGGCCTGCGCCAGGGTGAAACAACACGAGGCTATTAAAAAGATAACGGAAAATAAATCCAAAAAGACTGTTAATTTGTATAAAAGTTTTGAAAAAGAATTTGGCCGCCCCCTTTCGCCTATGGAAATTGAACAAATTGATGCCTGGTCGCAAAAAATGCCTCCGCCTATGGTGCTGGAAGCACTGCGCCGTGCCGTCATGATGGGCAAACATAATTTTAAATATATAGACAGCATTCTACTGGAATGGGAAAAAAATAATCTGACCAGCCCGGAAAAGGTAGAAGACTACGACCGGCTGTTTAAAATGAAGCACACGGAAAATAAAAGAAAACCAATCAACAACAGAAGTAAAGCTGATCACCAAATAGCTAATCAAAAAGATAATCGAGAAAATAATAAAAAAAGTATGATCCAGTCATTATATATGAGTTAAAGGAGTCTGTGGCCTTTGACCTTTTTATGTAATAAATGCGCCGGTCGGGGACTGGTTATTCATAATGGCATTGCCGAACCATGTACCTGTGTAAAACAACGGGCTATCAACAATAAAATAAAAGCAGCGCAAATCCCGCCCAGGCTTACTCATATTACATTTAACCGTTTTCAGCTGGATCATTACTCTCGTACCAAGATTGACCCGGTGAAAAGTATTTCTTATCGCGATTCAGCATCGGTTACTTTAAAGGCAGCCAGGGATTTTACTCAAAATTATATGAAAAATCCTCATACGGATGGACTGCTTTTAACCGGCCAGGTAGGCAGCGGTAAAACTTTTTTAGCTTGTTGCATAGCTAATGCCCTTTTGGAGCAGGGCAAAACTTTGCTTTTTATTGTTGTGCCCGATTTACTGGACCAGATTAAAGCTACCTACGATACTAAAAATCAAAATAACGTTACTGAATTGGAACTGCTGGAGACCGCCCGTGAAGTCCCCCTGCTAATACTGGACGACCTGGGAGCCCATAACTACACGGACTGGACACGTAATATAATATTTGGCATTATTAATTACCGGCTCAATTATCTTCTGCCAACTGTGATCACTACTAATATTAATCTGGAAGATCTGGAGCAATTTCTGGGCGAAAGAACAACCTCCCGTATTTTCCAAATGTGCCGTCCTTATCGCCTGCTGGTGGATTTGGATATTCGTATGCAAATGGTCAGACAGGGCAGGTAGCCGGCTTTCGCCAGGTCAAACAGCTGTCAAGGAGAATTAATATGACAGGCCAAAAAAAGCTCAAAACAGGCATCAGCACCGGGTCCTGTGCTGCCGCAGCGGCTAAAGCCGCAGCCATGGCCCTGTTTTACGATAAATACCCAACTCTATTAACTGTAACCAATCCGGAGGGAGAAAAAATACCGGTGCCTATTAGCCGGTATACAATTCTGCCCGACGGTCAGGGCGCCGTAGTCGTCAAGGATGGCGGGGATGACCCCGATGTTACCCATGGATTGGAAATAATTGCTGCCGTTAGCCGAACAACTGACGGCACCATCAATATACAAGGCGGGGAAGGGGTTGGTACCGTTACCAAGCCGGGGTTACAGATTGCCGTGGGCCAAAGCGCCATCAACCCCGTACCCCGGTGGATGATCAGCACCGCCCTGGCCGAGGTTATTCCCCCCGACACAGGATGTCTGGTTACTATCAGCGTACCTGGCGGCGAAGCAGTGGCCCGGCGCACATTAAACCCCCGGCTGGGTGTTATGGGCGGAATTTCCATTTTGGGCACTACCGGCATTGTCCGTCCTATGTCCGAAGAGGCTTTTAAAAATTCACTGCTGCCTTTAATAGATATGGCCGCAGCCCATGGATACAACCAGGTGGTACTGACCCCCGGCCGCATGGGGGCCCGATGGGCCACTGAAAAGGGGTTGCCTGAAAAAGCGGTGGTGGAAATGAGTAATTTCGTGGGCTTTATGCTGGAAGCCTGCGTGGCCAGGGGTATAAAGGAAGTTTTGCTGTGGGGACACTACGGTAAGCTGGTCAAAGTGGCTGCCGGCATTTTTCATACCCACAGCAAAATAGCGGATGCCCGGCAGGAAACCCTGGCCGCGCTGGCCGCTTCACTTGGAGCCGGTTCCGCTATTGTTTCAGCACTGCTGGTTTCTACTACTACCGAGGCTATGGTAGATATTTTAACCAAAGAAAAACTGACCCGCGTGCTTGACTTAGCCGCCAAACGGGCCAGCGCCAGAGCCGCGGCTCACGTCAAAGGTGAACTTGTTGTGGGCACGGCCCTGCTAAACATGCGGGGCCATGTGCTGGCCGCCGACCAACCTGCCCTGACAATCGGGAGGGAACTGGGATGGAGAATATAATCGTAGCGGGCGTGGGGCCGGGCAGCGGGGCATACCTGACCAAAGCCTGCATAGAAGCGGCTGAACAGGCCGATATACTGGTGGGAGGCAGTCGGCAGCTGGCGCTGTTCAGTCATCTAAACATAGAAAAGCACGTTATTACAGCCGATCTTGACAAACCGATTGCTTATATAGCCGAGCAGTCCCTGGCCGGTAAAAAAGTCGTTGTACTAGCCTCGGGAGATCCGGGCTTTTACGGTATATTGGCCACTTTAAAACATCGCCTGCCCGGTTTTAATATTCAGGTACTGCCGGGGGTTTCTTCCGTACAGTTAGCATGCGCCAGACTGGGTCTGTCCTGGCACGACGCTTTTTTAACCAGCTGCCACGGCCGGGACTATGCGCATTTGATCGAAGCTGTGAAAAAGCATTATACAGTGATTACCTTAACCGACCCGCGCCATAACCCGGTCAAGCTGGCCAGAATATTAGTCAATGAGGGAGTGGCCAAAAGAAAGGTATATGTAGCCTGCCGCTTATCATATCCGGATGAACTGATTTCCTCCACTTCCCTGGAACAGCTGGCTGCGTTTACTGACTGGCGGGAAAATAATTGCGTGATGGTGATTGTCAATGAAGCATAACCAGTGGCCCTTTACAACCCCGGGTATTCCGGATAATTTATTTTCGCGCGGCGAAGTGCCTATGACCAAAGAGGAAGTCAGGGTGCTCACCATAACCAAGGCAAGGCTCGCCCCCGGGCAAATTATATGGGATATCGGTTCGGGCACCGGATCGCTGTCCGTGGAGGCAGCCCTGGCTGTGCCCGGGGGAACGGTATATGCAGTGGAAAGAAATCCCCGGGCAATGGAGTTAACGGAACTAAATACCAAGCAATTTGCGGTAAAGAATGTTGTCTTGGTGCCGGGGGAGGCACCGGTTGCGCTAAAGCATTTGCCCAGTCCGCACCGGGTATTCGTCGGAGGCAGCGGAGGACACTTGTCTCAGATACTGCCTGTTGTACGAGATAGGCTGCAACCCGGAGGAAGGCTGATAATTAACGCAGTGACCGTAGAAACGTTTACCCTGTGTACCGAACTGCTTAATGGTTGGTGCAGGGAAGTTATCCAGGTCAACATATCCCGGGCTGTGCCCACCGGCAGCGTCCACCTGTGGCATGCCCTTAACCCGGTTTTCATATTTACCGCGGAAAAAGACAGGGAGGAAGTGTAAACAGTTTGGCCGGCAAATTTTATGGCATCGGTGTGGGACCCGGCGATCCGGAGTTGCTCACTATTAAAGCCCAGCGTATTTTATCCGCAGTGGATGTGCTTTGTGTGCCCAAAGCCAAGATGGAAAAAAACAGCCTGGCCCTATCTGTCGTTCAAAGGGCCGTACCCGGGAAATATATGCTCTTAGAATTAGAGTTTCCCATGTCCAAGGATCAGACAGTATTGGAACAAAGCTGGGAACAAGCCGGTTACCAAGTGGCCGCAAAGCTGATAGCCGGACAGGATGTGGCTTTTATTACCATAGGAGACCCTACCTTATACAGTACTTACGGCTATCTGCTGCGCTACTTGCGGGCCCATCACCCGGATGTGGCCACCGAAACCGTGCCCGGGGTCTCCTCCATTACCGCTTGTTCAGCCTATGTTCAAGAACCGCTGGTAGAAGGGGAGGAAAAACTGGCGATAATCCCGGCAGCCTACAATCTGAAGGATTTACAACATATCCTGGATATTTTTGATACCGTGGTATTAATGAAAGTTAACCGACGACTGCCCGAGCTTTTGGCCTTTCTCAGAAACAACGGCAATTACGACACTCACTTTGTGCACCGCTGCGGTTACCCGGACCAGTTCGCTACCCAAGAGCCCGAAAAGATACTGGATCAAAAACTGCATTACATGTCACTAATGATTGTTAAAAAACGGAGGAGGGATGAACAATGATTTATTTTGTCGGCGCCGGTCCGGGCGATCCGGATCTAATTACCGTCAAAGGAGCCGAGCTGCTGGCCCGTGCCCGGGTGGTTGTTTACGCTGGTTCACTGGTGAACCAAGCGCTGCTGAATCGTTGTGCACCCGGCACCGAAATCCACAACAGCGCGAACATGACATTGCGGCAAATAACCGATGTAATGATAAACGGCCATCGGGCCGGGCATGAGGTGGTGCGCCTGCATACAGGTGACCCGTCCCTTTACGGTGCCATTCAGGAACAAATGGACGTGCTGCTTAAAGCCGATGTGCCGTTTACTGTGGTTCCCGGCGTAAGCTCATTTGTAGCAGCCGCCGCGGCCATTCCCCACGAGCTCACCCTGCCCGGTGTAACCCAGACCGTGATCCTGACCAGATACAAGGGGCGTACGGCAGTGCCCGAGGCCGAATCACTGTCCGGTCTGGCTGCCCACCAAGCCACCATGTGCATTTTTTTAAGCGTACATTTAATGGAGCAATTAACCGAAGACTTGCAAACCGGGGGCTACCCGGCAGAAACTCCGGTAGTGGTGGTGGAAAAGGCTTCCTGGCCCGATGAGCGCATCATCTCGGGCACACTATCCGATATCGCCCTCCGGGTGCAGGAAGCCGGTATCACCCGCACCGCTATGATTTTAGTGGGAGCATCATTTAAAGCCGATTACACACCGTCAAAGCTTTATGACGGTAATTTCACCCACGGTTTCCGCGAGGGCGGCCGGTGAACACCGTCATTATTTGCCTGACCGCTCACGGCTATAAATTAGGCCAGAAGTTAAAAAACACTATGGCCGATTCGAACCCTGACAGTATAACACTGTACGCTCCAAATCGGAACTTTGTCAACCCGGCGGAGGCATTTATATTTGATGAACTGGCCCAGGTGGTGCAAAAGGTTTTCCCCCGCTGCCGTCAGATTATTTTCATCATGGCCCTTGGCATAGCAGTACGTGTACTAGCCAAGCATATCCGGAATAAAACCACTGACCCGGCGGTAGTAGTGCTGGATGAGACCGGCCAACATGTCATCAGCGTACTGTCGGGACACCTGGGAGGAGCCAACCAAATGGCCCGCCGCATTGCCGGAGCTATCGGAGCCCGACCCGTAATCACAACAGCTACTGATGTACATGGCCTCCCGGCAATGGATGATCTGGCCCGGGAGTACAATATGGCTATCGACCCTCTGGCGGGCATACGACGGGTAAACAGCGCGCTGGTAAACGGAGAAACGGTATATATTTATACAGATAATGCTCTGCCTATTAAGCCTGTCGATCAGATTAAAATATACTCTACCAGGGATTACCCGGTCCCAGACGCACAAGCTTCCCATCATGTTATCGTCACTAACCGTTGTCTGACCGAACCGATATCCAACACCTTATTTTTGCGACCCCGTAATCTGGTGGCAGGGGTGGGATGCCGGTCGGGCACACCAAGTGAAAAAATATTGGCCGCTATTAAAGACGCCCTGGCCAACTGCCGGCGCTCATTACTAAGCCTGCGGGCTCTGTCCACTATTGAGCAAAAAGCCGGTGAAGCCGGACTGCGGCAGGCAGCCGCCGCACTCAAGCTGCCATTAGTTTGTTTCTCCCCGGAACAGATAAATAAATTGGTGCTCGGCTCCAACCAGATGCTTAAACGTTCGGATTTTGTACAAAAAATCATGGGGGTACCCGGAGTCTGTGAACCGGCGGCCCTTTTAGCCACAAGAAAGGGTGAACTAATATCAGCCAAACAGAAATATCAGGGCATCACGGTGGCCCTGGCAGAGGATCAATACTGGTGGTCGGCACCGGACCGGGAGCTGCCGCCGATTTAAGCGCCCGGGCGCTTGATGCGCTGCAATCCGCGGATGTTATTGTGGGTTATAAAACCTACATTGATTTAATTAAGGACCTTATTCAGGAAAGACAAGTGATAAGTACAGGTATGACCAAGGAAAAAGAACGCTGCGCGGCCGCCATTGAACAAGCCGCGTCCGGACACCGGGTAGCCGTGGTCAGCAGCGGCGATCCCGGCGTTTACGGTATGGCCGGACTGATACTGGAAATGCTGGAAACCACCGGTCAATTGAATGCCATACCGGTGCACATTATTCCCGGCATTACTTCGGCCACCGCATCCGCAGCCAGACTGGGCGCACCGCTAATGCACGATTTTGCGGTAATCAGTCTCAGTGACTTACTGACCCCCTGGGAAACCATCTGTCAAAGGCTGGAGGCTGCCGCAATGGCTGATTTTGTTATTGTATTATATAACCCGGCCAGCAAAAAGAGAGACTGGCAAATTAAAAAAGCAAAAGAAATATGCTTAAAATATAAAACTCCGGCCACCCCGGTAGGCATAGTGAAAAACGCCGCCCGGGAGGACGAAGAAATATATATCACTAATATTGCCGATATGCTGGACCACCCTATCGACATGCTCACCACAGTCATCATAGGTAATCGTTCCACCAGGCGGGCAGGTGGATTTATTATCACTCCGCGTGGCTATACCCTATGATTCTGGTGTTGGGCGGCACCTCGGAAAGCAGGCAACTGGTCGCCAGGCTGACCGAGCTTGGTTGGCCGTTAATTGTTTGCACCGCCACCGCTTACGGGGGTGACTTACTTAAAACATCCGGAGGTACAGCGCAAATAATTACGGGCCGCCTCAATGAAGATGAACTAGCCGAGCTAATGCTTGTCCACAACATAAAGGTGTTAATCGACGCAACCCACCCCTTTGCCGAGCTGGCCACGGCTAACGCTCGAAAGGCCTGTACCCGCAACGGTGTTTTATACCTACGCTTGGAGCGGCCCTCGCTGCCGCTGCCCGACCACCCGCTGGTCGCAGCGGTGAATAGTTATCGGGAAGCAGCCCGCCGAGCGGTGGAGCTGGCCCGGCAAACTGTTTTCATTACCACCGGCACCAAAACTTTGCCTTTATTTGCCGATGCAGTCCACGCCGCAAATCTGCGGGCGGTGGTTCGTATATTACCCGATTTGGCCGGTCTGCGCCTTTGCCTGGATTTAGGCATAGAGCCTCGCAATATTGTAGCCATGCAGGGACCCTTTACGGTGGATATGAACAAGGCACTGCTAACCCATTACCATGCCGACGTACTGCTAACGAAAGAAAGCGGCCCGAACGGCGGCTCGGACACAAAAATAGAAGCCGCCCTGGCCGTGTCCATACCCGTTGTGGTCGTAAAAAGGCCCCCGGCCCCGGCGGAAGCAGTTAGTGATTTGAATGAATTAATAAATCGGATTAACAAACATATTAGATAATATTTAGTTTTTTTTAGCAAGGACCAGATTAGCTTTTTATGATATATTTCAACGAAGGGCGGGAACCATTTGAAAGAAACCGGGGTTATTATACTGAGTCACGGCAGTCGGCTGCCCGAAGCTCAGGCTGCTTTGCAAGACATAACGTGTATAGTAGCATCAAAAGCAACAGAAGATTTTTTAATAGAAAGCGCATCACTGCAAATTAACCAGCCGGATTTGCCCACCGCCATAGCCCGGATAGTAAAGCGGGGGGCAAAGCGCGTCGTAGTGGTACCTCTTTTTCTTTACCCGGGTTTGCACATACAAAAAGACGTTCCGGAGATTATAGCGGCACAAAGCAACATATACAAGGACATCAGCATAACCATGTCTGAGCACATTGGGGCGGATCCTCGCCTGCAAGAAATTATAATGGACCGAGTCAGGGGGGCGATTATTTGAATTTCACCATTGATCCAGAAGCTATTGAGCAAGAAAGTATGTCCATCATTGAAAAAAACGTGCCCTTGCTGGCCACGCTGCCGAAAAAGGAACGCTCCGTTGTAAAAAGAATTATCCATACCACCGGTGATTTTAATATCGCTCCCCTGGTCAAAATACACCCGCTGGCCGTTGACCGCGGCCTGGCTGCCATTCATCGGGGGTGTAACATATATACCGATGTTAACATGGTGCTGGCCGGGTTGAATAATAAAAGACTGGCCGCTTTTGGCGTTCGAACCATCTGTCGCATCGCCGATCCGTCCGTGGCCGAAGAAGCCTCCCGTACCGGACAAACCCGGGCAATGGTAGCCATGGGCCAAGCCGGTTCCCTTAAGGGGGATATTATAGTCATCGGCAACGCACCCACCGCCCTGTTCACCCTCTGTGCCAAGATTGACCGCGGTGAGGCTGACCCGACCCTGGTTATCGGTACCCCAGTGGGCTTTGTGGGTGCCAGCGAATCTAAAGAGTTACTGGTAAAATTAAATAAAGTACCGTATATCACCATACAGGGTACCAGAGGCGGCAGCACCATCGCAGCCTCCATAGTAAATGCACTGTTATATATGTAAAAGAATTTTGCCTATCAAGGCATCCGGTGCCGGAAAACTGTTTTGCAATAAATTGCATAGACGATAATGGAAGTTAATATTTTTTTACTTCTTACATAATAGACGGACAGGCTATATTAGCCTGTCTTATTTTTATGGTTATAATTACCAGTATGGAATATATATATATTGGATAAAATACTTGTTGGTCAGAAAGGAGGAAAAAATGAACACTCATTTTTCCAAGCTCACCGGTATTTTTTTGCTTGCGATGTGCATAACAGTATGCGGTGCACAAAACGCGTCAGCCGGTGCGGAAAAAGAAGTGGCTGGAGGGTCAAACGGTATTACAGTCAAATATACGGTACAGCCGGGTGACACTTTATCCGAAATAGCCAGGGCATTCGATATTGATGTAAACCATCTAATACGTGCTAACGACCTGGAAACATCGGTGATTAAATCCTATCAGGTACTAACCATCCCCGCAAAGCAAAAGGGCAACTCGGCAGGTACCAGCCGGGGGGATATTTCCAGGGAAGACTTACTGCTTTTAGCACGGGCTATCCATGCCGAGGCCAGAGGGGAGAGTTTTGAAGGTCAAGTAGCGGTTGGAGCGGTGATTCTAAACCGCATGCAGAGTCCCTATTTCCCTGATAGCGTAAGAGAAGTGGTTTTCCAGCGCAGCCGCAACCTATATCAGTTCACCCCTGTTTCCGACGGTACCATTAATTTAAGCCCTGACGATACGGCTATTAAAGCCGCCACTAAAGCGCTGGAGGGTTATGATCCAACCAACGGGGCACTGTTTTTTTACAACCCCCGTATCGCCTCTGACCGGTGGATCAAATCTTTACCGGTGTTAACTAAGATAGGTGATCATGTTTTCGCCACTAAAACATAGAAAAACGGCATTAAATACCCGGCTTAATTAACACAACACAATATATCAAAGCTGGAATTAATAAATAGAAAGGCATCATCGCAACCTCTTTATTGTATTGCGAGATGCCTTTTTTGCTGTTTCAAGTAAGCCGGCCGGTTAAGTAAACCCGTTCGGCTAAAGCTGAACATCGGGGCTTCAGATGGGGATTCTACCCTACCTTAACTTATTTCATCCGCTTTTATATCCGCTATAGTTACATTAGTATATTTTACAGTTAATCCTGTCATATTTTCCAGCTGCCACTTAACCGCCTTTTGTATTTCCCTGCTCATTTCATCCAACTTGTACTTTAAACTTACCACCACGGCCAGCTCTATGGTAATCCCCTGTCCTTCTCTGATAATATGTGCGTGTTTTACAGCCAACACACCGGGCACAGCTCCGGACGCATATGTGGCTATAGAACGCAGAGTCCCTTGAGAAATAGTAAATTTTCCATACAAAGTAAAAGTAGGTCTGACCACCGATTGCTCCAACCAGCTGCGTCGCCCTCTTTGTCCTTTGCGGCGCATAAAAACCTGCAATGGATCAATAATACTTTCCGGAAAGCTTTTTTTAACTTCTATTATGGGAGCCGGAATTACATGTTTACTATGTTGAGTGCGCATAATGCGCGCCTTTCTTATCTCCTTAGCCGAGGCGATCTGATCAATGTTAATATACTCTTTAATATCAGGCAAACCCAATCCCCCGGCAATTCTTTCTGTCATGCCTTTAGACGTCCCTAATATTAAAACACTTGCCGGAGCTTGCTCCGCAATAGCTTTACCGGCAGCCTTTCTATGTTCCGCATCTATAAAGAGAGCTGTTTTTATAGCCCCGATCCGGGTGGGCTGTTTCTTGGCCGAGACACCGGCAATAATTCTGTTTCCATTAATAATTAGTCCGTCATCTATAATAACTTCACAACCCAAATGGCCGGCCAGCATTACCGCTCGATGACTCTTACCGGTACCGCTGGGTCCCACCAGTGCATACACTTCCAACAAAATCCCTCATTCCTCAGTTTTAAATTGCTATCAACAGCCAAACATTATATACTTTTTACAAGGGCTATCCGGCATTAAATGTATCATCACTATATATTATTATATATTATCAAGACACATTAATTACATACCCGAAAGTTTTTATTTAAAAGGGATGGAACCAACATATGAGCACATTATTCATTAAAATACTGCAAAATGAATTCAACTTATCCGAACAAGACACTATATTATTGCAAAAAGCCATGCGTGATCAAAACCGTACCGAACGCCGTTACTATTACCGGTTTTTAAAGACCAGGGAAAGGAAATTCATACACCATTTACAAGAGCATTACCAATCCCTTGAAAACGACGGGCAAAAAAAATGGCTGGACACAGTGGTACAAAGCATGCTGGATAAAGGCGGCGATCCGGATATCACCGACGCACTGGTAATGAAGATTATCGGCCCTTTAACGGTATACAACCGGTTGCGCGTCAAATCCGAAAACGATGGTGTCAAATTAAAGATACTGGTCAATTTCGGTGGGCTGGGCACTGTAATTATGCTGGTCGGTGCTATAACCGCGCTGGTTTTATATTTAATGGCTCGTTAAGAGATCATTAACCCCCGAGCCTTGGTGCAGCACAATATACATGAAAAAACTTAATTAATTTTCCTATCTCAAACAGCAGGGAGTGTTTATTTTGTGTCATGAATTAACAGCTCACACTTCAGCTATTAAAGACTTTTTGGCTGCAAATCCTGAGGAAATGATTTTAAAAAGTGGTGCTGCTTACGCACAAGACCGCCGGAGCGTTCTCATTGAATACTTCGCCCAACCCCATACTGTATCTATAAAGAACGGGGAAGTACTGGCGGAAAATCAACAACCGGCATCCCCCAAGGATGCCACTCTGATACTGCAATATTTAAAACAATGCAGCGGGCTGCCACCCCGGGGCAAATGGATTTCTTTTCTGGAGTTACCTCAAGGTATTCATCACCATGTACCTTTTTTAAAAGATGCCTGTCAACCAATTAGTGACAACTTAAGCGACAACCCGGACATATTTATGCAGCGGGCTGCCAAGCTAGGCGGCCGGCCCATTAAAATGGGCGATGCCGCCGTGCTTATACCGGCCTTCCCCAAATTGCCACTGGCCGTTGCTATATGGCAGGGGGATGATGAATTTCCGGCCAAGGCCAATATTTTATTCGACAGCATCGCTCCTCACCACCTGACCACAGCAGCCTTGTGGGTATTAGGCTGTGAACTGGCCCAAAAGATGATCGATCCGCAATAGTCTTTGTAAACGTTTTACGAAAAAAGCCGGCTTTTAGCCCGGCTTTTAACTTATTCTGTAAATCCAATTAGATCCGTTATTATTGTCCCAGTTATGGGCATCATCCCTAAAGCAAAAATTAAACTGTTTTCCCTTAACGTCAACAGAATGTTCCCAGCCTTCACCGGTCTTTTCCATAAGATAATCTTTAGAATCAACCCATTCCTCAACTTCACCATTACCGGCATGCATCCAAATCTGACTGGCCCCGTTTTGGTTTAATATACCGCTGTACCTTATGCGTATTTCCTTTCCATTCTGCGTCAGCGGTTTAACCTGAACCCCTTGAATTGGCGAGGAAAAGGTAAAAGGGCTTAGTGTACTCATATGCCACCTCCTTTTAAATTCATCTTATAGTTTAAACAAAATAAATCTATTTATTAGTTTTTGTTCTGTCATTATCAATATGCTAAAAAATATCAACTTTGGCAGGCAAATAAAAAAGCAAGCTTCCTCTAATAGATAAAAGAAGTTTGCTTATTGAAGTAATAAAGGTGTCTTTATCCCCGCCAGCAAGCTGCCCGAAGCAGAGCCGCAAAATTTCCTGCTTCCGGTCCGACCCGCCATTTGAGAATGATATATGTATAATGAGTGGGGAGGCTCGCTCTGTCTTTTATCCACACGCAAGTTATTCCCTTCCTTTCGTATTTCCGCCAAAAGAAATATAATAGAGCTATGGAGGTGTTATGCGTGGATTATATAACGACAAAAGAAGCGGCGAAAAATTGGGGAATCACAGACAGAATGGTAGTATACCATTGCTCTGCCGGGCGGATTAAGAAAGCTAAAAAAATGGGAAATACATGGCTTGTTCCTGCTGACGCTGAAAAACCGACTGACGGACGATATAAGAGCAGTAAAGTAAAAAATGGTGAAAATAAATGAAACGGATATTTTTGATTGAGGACGATAAGACAATATTGATGTGCAGATAGATGTGCCGAAAGGGATCATCATTCAGGGCGATTCCGGTTGGCTTTCGGAAGCCATTCAAAACATCCTCAAAAATTGCCTGGAAAGCACAGGCGATAACGGGAAAATTAAGATTGCTTGTGAGGACAACCCACTGTTTACCGAGATTGCCATCCACGACAGCGGCGCGGGCTTTGAAAAAGAAGATTTACCCTGCCTGTTCGACAGGTTCTATCGTGGAAAAAACGTAGGCGCGACAGGATACGGAATCGGATTGGCTCTCTGCCAAATGATTATAACACGGCAGGGCGGGACGATCACCGCCCAAAATCACCCGCGAGGCGGCGCAATATTTTCCATTCGTTTCCCAAAGTGACGAATCTCTCACCGGAAAGTCACAAAGATGTAAGTTGAAGGTTCTATTATATGGGTAAACCATGAGAAAGGAAACTCACATAATGGAGTTCTTAAAAATTGAAAATTTATGCAAGGTCTACGGTAAGGGCGTAAATCAGGTTACCGCGCTTGACCATGTTTCGCTTACAATCGAAAAGGGGGGATTTACCGCAATCATCGGTTCCTCCGGCTCCGGCAAATCCACATTGCTTCACATCATCGGCGGCGTGGACGTGCCGACAAGCGGAAAGGTGTATTTGGACGGACAGGATATATATGCCCAAAGCAATGAAAAAATCGCCATTTTCCGCAGGCGGCAGGTCGGACTGATTTATCAGTTTCACAACCTCATTCCCACTCTGAATGTGCTGGAAAATATCACCTTGCCTATCCTGATGGACAAACGAAAGGTCAACGAGGAACGGCTGAATGATTTATTGTATTTACTTGGGCTGAAAGACCGCAAAACGCATTTGCCAAATCAGCTTTCGGGCGGTCAGCAGCAGCGTGTCGCCATCGGGCGCGCTTTGATGAACGCCCCGGCGGTCATGCTGGCCGACGAACCTACCGGCAGTTTGGACAAACGAAATGGACATGAAATCATCAAACTGCTGAAAGAAAGCAATAAAAAATATGGGCAAACACTGCTCCTCGTCACCCATGACGAAAATATCGCCCTGCAAGCAGACCGCATTATCGGCATATCGGACGGCAAAGTAGTGCGAGACGAGAAGGTGCGGTCATGAACATTTTCAACAAAGTCACACTACAAGGCATGAAAAAGAGCCGCACACGAACGATTGTAACGGTGATTGGAGTTGTTCTGTCCGCCGCCATGATTACGGCAATCACCACCTTTGGCGTTTCCCTGCTGAACTATATGGCAAACGGCGCGGCTCAGAAATACGGCGACTGGCACGTCGAATTTGAGGATGTGGATTCTTCTTTCGTAGCGGAACAGGCAAGCAACGACAAAGTTGCAAACACCGCGACATTTAAAAATATCGGCTACGCAAAACTTGACGGCGGGAAAAATTCCAACAAACCGTATCTTTTTATCGCCGGATTCAATGAGAAAATCTTTGATGCCCTGCCTATCACGCTGTTTTCCGGCAGGCTGCCGAAAAACAGCGGGGAGATTCTTATTTCGGGGAGCATCATGACAAAGAGCGGCGTTCAGCTCAAGGTGGGCGATACACTTACCCTTGCTGTCGGGAACCGCATGAACGGGAACGAGAAGCTCGGCCAGAGTAATCCGTACACCGCCGAGAGTGAAACTCTTGTGCCGCAAGGCGAGAGAACCTACACAGTGGTCGGCATCTGCCAAACGCCCCATTTTGAGGAAGATTCCGCGCCGGGATACACCGCAATCACAACTGCCGATGCCGCAAACACGGCGAACAATCTCAGTGTATTTGTCACGCTAAAAAACCCCTATGAAGTTCATGCTTACGCAAAAAGTACAGCCGGGAACCATGCCTACGTCTTGAATAATGATGTGTTGCGCTTCATGGGCCTTTCGTCCGATAATATTTTCAACGTGCTTCTGTACTCGGTTGGTGGCATTGTGATCGCTATTATCATGATCGGCTCAGTCTTTCTGATTTATAATTCCTTCAACATCTCATTGAACGAACGAACGCACCAGTTCGGGATTCTTTCGTCGGTGGGAGCCACCGCAAAGCAACTGCGTCATTCGGTGCTGTTTGAGGGACTTTGCATTGGCGCAATCGGCATACCAATAGGCATTATTGTCGGCATGGGCAGCATGGGGCTTGTGCTTTCCGCTGTCGCCAAAAACTTCACAAATATTCTCTACGGCAACGTCCCTTTGACCTTAACGGTGTCCATCCCCGCAATCGTCGCTGCGGCGACGGTCAGCATAGTTACCATTCTGATCTCGGCCTATATCCCGGCTCGAAAGGCCGCCAGCAGGCCCGTGATGGAGAGTATTCGCCAGACGAACGAGGTCAAAATAGAATCCAAAGCCGTAAAAACATCAAAGCTCGCGGAGCGTATTTACGGTTTGGAGGGAACCCTTGCACTAAAAAATTTCAGAAGGAACAAGAAACGCTATCGCAGCATTGTGCTGTCACTTGTTTTAAGTATCGTGCTGTTTGTATCGGCCAGTGCTTTTGTAACGGATTTGAAACAGGCATCGGAGCAGGCAAAAGCGGTCACTACCTATGACATCGGCTTTGGCACACAGGATATGAACGACAGCAAAATGCTGCGGCTTTACGACAAACTGAAAACAGCCGACGGTGTTACCGACAGCTCATATCAAGTCGTTATGAAATATTCCTGCGCTGTTCAGGGAGACAAACTTTCAGACGCTTACTGGGAATCCACAGGGGCAGATTCGCCAGATGAAGCAGCAAATCTGCCAATGACAATCCAGTTTTTAGATGACAGCACCTATCTGAATATTATCAAAGGCTTGGGCTTGCCCGCAGAGGAATATACCGGGCAAAATGCAAAACTGATTGCTGTTGCCAAAATGCAGGACAACAGCAATCAAGGAGATATGTTCAAGAGTTCTTCCATAAATTTTACCATCGCTTCCGAAGCAAATGGCAAACCGAAAACGGAACATGGGCAAAACGTAAGCATTACGTTTGTCAATACCGTGCCGCCTGATGTCCCCCCGACTGTAGAAACCTCCAAACAGCAATCATACTTTTTTCAGGTGATGGCCCCCTATTCAAGTATCAAGGCGCTGGCTTCCTCCGATACCACAGCGGATATTAGGGTTAAGGGCATGACCTTTCAGTCAAAGAATCCATCGCAGTCTACGGCAGAAATAAAAACGATGATTTTAAGCACTGGAATGACTGCCTCGTATATTCTTTTGAATACCTCTGAAATGCTGGATCAGAACCGCAATATGATATTCATTGCCAACGTGTTCGCTTATACTTTTATCATTATGATTTCGCTGATTGCGGTTGCCAATGTGTTCAATACGATTTCCACGAATATCAAGCTGCGCCGCCGGGAACTTGCCATGCTCCGTTCTGTGGGGATGTCCGATCGCAATTTTAATAAAATGATGCGCTTTGAGTGCGCCTTTTATGGCATGAGGGCGCTGCTTGTCGGGCTTCCCATCGCGGCAATCTCTTCTTGGCTGATTTACAAAGGGATGGTCGGCGGCGGAGCGGACAATCTCAATTTTGTGTTACCTTGGAGCAGTATCGGAATCAGCGTGTTCAGTGTGCTTCTTGTCATCTTTGTCACCATGATGTATGCCGTCAGCAAGATCAAAAAAGAAAATATCATCGACGCGCTGCGGGATGATATGACTTGATTCAAACTGAAGGTGCTTATGAGATTCAAGCATTTTTTTCACATACTTCAACACCTTAAAAAAATCCCAAAAAAATAGACGCGCTTTGCGTCCATTTTTTATTCGACATCTTCATGGCTTTTTCCCCTGAAGATGTTTTTTTATGCTTTTTTTGACCGCTGACTTATCGGACAAGCCCCCGGATCACTTCTGGCCAACTTGGCCCGAAGTGCCCTATCCCGGTTGCCGATCGCCCCCTGCCGTCCCTTTCTGAAATCTCCATGCCATTCAGAAAGGACGGAAAAATCATGGAAGTACATATCAAAATTTACGGACGTACCATATCAGTACAGGCATTCGCCGAAGTCGGTGAATTTCTCGACCGGGCAAGGCATAAAAGCAAAAATCTCGCCCACGAAAAGCGCCGCCATTGGGATAACCACGAGTTTGACGAAACTATCGTTGCCCATGAGTGCAGCGGGAGTTATTACGAAACGCCAGAGGATTGGCTTTGCCGTAGTGAAACCTTGCGGGAGATCATGGCCGTGCTGGTGACGATCCATTTTAGCGCCACCAGCCGGGAAACCATGAGCGACAAAATCAAGCGGATGCTCCGCAATGAGGTCAACCGAATGTAAGGCTCTGTTTTCAATAAAAACCTCTTGAAATTTGTCTATTCTACCGGTAAGTGGAAGCTGTAGCTAAAGGTATACAATCGATTTCTAATTTAGGTGAGAAGAAAACACACGGGATTCGCGCAGGGTAGGGATATGCTCTTTGCCCGGTTGGTGGATATGCGGCGAAAGGATTACCCGGACATTTTTTTAGAGGCGGCGCTCCCGTATACAGGCCGGACTAAACAGCTTACATGGGACGAGAGGAAGCGGCTGTCCAAATGCAATGGCATCAAGATTATCAGCGAAAAGTACCATCCCGGCTGTTTCTTTCAGCGCAACCGTTACTTAATCTATAGCTCCAGCCGGGTAATCGCCGTTTACGATGGACGAGAAAGAGGCGGTACTTGGCAGACTATACGGTTTGCCCGTGTCAATAAAAAAGACCTGCGGATCATAAAAATCTGAATAACCCACAATAACCCACAACGAGAGAACATGATGGGGAACGGCCGAGGACATCAAGCCCTTTGTCGATCCAAAGTTTGAAAACAACGTGATACTCAGCGGGACAGAGTTCCTTTCCATGAATACCCGGCCCAAAAACCCGGCCAATGCCCGGAACCTCAATGCCGCCGTGATTGGATCGTCCGGCAGCGGTAAAACAAGATTCTGGCTCACCCCGCAGCTATTGCAGGCAAGCGCAGGCAAGCAAGGGTGTAGCTATGTGGTGGTCGATCCGAAGGGCTCTATCTTGGGGCAGGTCGGCTCTTTCCTTTCGGCAAAGGCGCAGGGGTATAAAATCAAGGTATTCAATAGTGTGGATTTTGCCCGCAGTATGCACTATAACCTGCTGACCTACATTAAAACCGAGTCGGACATTCTAAAATTTGTAAACTGCTTAATTACGAACACGAAGGGAGAAGGAACCGAGGGCGATCCGTTCTGGACGAAAGCGGAAATCCTGTTATATTGCGCTCTGATTGGCTACATCGTGTTTGAGGGGCCGGAGGAAGAGCGCAACATCAATACTCTTGTGGATATGCTGAACAGCATGGAAACAAAGGAAGATGACGAGTCCTTTATGAACGCCGTGGATTACATGTTTAAGGGCTTGGAAAAGCGAAATCCCGATCACTTTGCCGTGAGGCAATATAAGAAGTACAAATTAGCAAGTGGAAAAACTGCAAAATTCATCCTTGTGTCCTGCGGGGCGAGGTTGGCCCCGTTTGATATTGGCCAGCTTCGGGAAATCATCAGTTACGACGAATTGGAGCTCAACCGCATGGGCGACAGAAAAGCGGTACACTATATGTCATTTTTTACTTCTGCTATCGGAACACTGGAAACCCTTGTTATGGCCCTCGGCGCGGGCCTTGCTGTGTGGGGCGTTATCAACCTTTTGGAAGGGTACGACTCAGATAATCCGGGCGCAAATGGGCAGGGTGCATAAAGAAGCAATTTCCCAATATCAACAATAGTTAAGATAGGCAACCAACAGACGAGTAATGGTGTAGTTACAGAAAAATAGTATCCACAAACTTAAAGAAAGTCATTTGCAGGAAGTCCATTTGATATCATTCGGTCGACCGTATATAATTGTGATACATTATGCAGAAAGGATGGTTAAAAATGGACTTCATTTCCGTTCAAAAAGCGGCAAAAAAATGGGGCATTTCAGAGCGGCGCGTACAAAAACTTTGCGAAGAAAACCGTATCCACGGCGTGGTACGGTTTAGCCGTATGTGGCTGATACCAAAAGACGTGGAAAAGCCCGCAGACGGACGCCGGAAAGAAAATAAAAAAGTTTGAAACACTTTCATACAATGCAAGTCTTATGAGTGAGGAGGTGAGAAAGTGGCAGATTTCGGTGAGATATATTCGGAATACTTTTCCAATGTATATAAATATGTGCTATCCCTTTGTATGGATGAAGCCGTTGCAGAAGAAATAACGCAAGAAACCTTTTTTAAGGCCATGCAGCACATAAATAAATTTAATGGTTCTTGCAAGCTGTATGTTTGGCTTTGCCAAATAGCAAAAAACACCTATTTTACACTTTATAAAAAGAAAAAACGTATCGTATTAGACTTGGATGCAGACATACCTGATACATTACTCAATTTGGAAACAGATTACCTCGACAAAGATACGGCAAAGCGGTTACACATTGAGCTGCACAATCTAAGTGAACCATACAAAGAGGTTTTTACTTTACGGGTGTTTGGAGAACTGCCGTTCTCACAGATTGGAGAGTTATTCGGGAAAACTGACAGTTGGGCAAGGCTGATTTATTACAGGGCAAAAAAACAATTACAGGAGGTAATGAAATGAAAATATCTTGCGAGATTATAAAAGACCTGCTCCCGTTGTATCTCGACGGAGTATGCAGTAATGATAGCAAGGCGCTGATAGAGGAACACCTTGCTGAATGCGATAGCTGCAAGGCAGAACTGCAAGCAATGAAAGAGGAGCTTTTTATGAACGATAAAGAGCAAAATTTGAAAGAAGCCGAAGCCGTAAAAAAACTGTCAAGGAGGTGGAAAAAAGGAATGCTGAAATCTTTACTGAAAGGTGTCCTAATTACGCTTTTAGTGATTGCCGCCGTTGCTCTTGTTTTCTATCTGTTTATGGATATACGAGCTGTACCAAAACCCTATTGATTGGAGGATTTGCAAATTGAACAAGTACGTTTTAACAGCAGAAAACATCAAAATGCGGTACGGGGCAAATGCCGTTTTGAATGATGTTTCTACTCATGTAGAACATGGCGATATTTACGGACTGGTTGGGAAAAACGGTTCTGAAAAGACAACCCTGCACCCGTATCTATTTGTCAAAAGCCATTCTTTCATCGGCTACATCTGCCGTCGTTTTCTTGCTATTTGAGTTGATTGTTTTGTTCAGTTCAGGTCAAATCAGCAATATACTGACGAGTGAGTACGTTGCAATAAAAAAGTAGAGTGTCCTTGATAGGATACTCAGATCCTATAAGGACACTCCGACTGGTCGGGGCGACAGGACTTGAACCTGCGGCCTTACGGTCCCGAACCGTACGCGCTACCAAACTGCGCTACGCCCCGCAAGAGATCATTTTTCCGACAAACACTATAATAACTTAAATTAATACGAATGTCAATGAGGAATTATAACGCGCCAATAGGGGCAAGTATTAATAGATTCTTGCCCCTATTGGCGTTATTATATACTAACCGGCTGTAATATCAGAACAAACTATATACTTGACAAAACACAAGTCAGCTCCTATTCATCACCTTGTTCCACCGGCGCAAAGCCACGGCGGAGAGTATTTTCCACAATCACCCGGGGCACCGTAAACTGCAACAGGTAATCCGGCCCGCCGGATTTGGAGCCCACCCCGGACATTTTAAAACCGCCAAAGGGGTGCCTTTCCACAATAGCTCCGGTGCAGCCACGGTTAATATATAAATTGCCCACTCTGAATTCCCGGCTGGCTTTGGCAATATTTTGAGGGCTCCGGGAGAATAAACCGCCGGTAAGGGCATACCGTGTGCTATTGGCTACCTGCAATGCTTCATCAAAATCTTTCACCTTGATGACCGCCAGCACGGGACCGAATATTTCTTCCCGGGCCAGCCGATGTTCCGGCTTTATCTGGTCAAAAATCGTCAGCGGCACATAGTGCCCCTTCATTTCCGGCATCTCTCTTGAAAGCAGAAGCCGCCCCTCTTGTTTGCCCAGTTCAATATAGGACATTATTTTTTCCCTGGCTGCGGCATCAATCACCGAGCCCATATAGGTATGAGCATTTTCCGGCGTACCTACGTTAATACTACGGGCTGCTTCCACCAGGCGGGTTACAAATTTATCGTAGTTTTCCTCCAGCACAATCACCCTGGAACAAGCCGAACATTTCTGTCCCTGATAGGCGAAGGCCGAGTAAACGATATGCACCACAGCCTCGTCCAAATCGGCATCAGAGTCCACAATCACCGCGTTTTTACCACCCATCTCGGCCACCACATTTTTTATTCCCATGGCGCCCTCGGGTGTCTGGGCGGCTTTTTCGTTAATACGCAGGCCCACTTCCATAGAGCCTGTAAAAGTAATAAAAGCGGTATGGGGATGGGTTACCAGATAATCGCCAATTTCACCGCCCGGCCCGGGCAAATAATTTAATACCCCCGGCGGCAGACCGGCCTCGGCAAATATTTGATATACCCCGGCCCCAACCACAGGTGACTGAGTGGCAGGTTTGTAAACCACAGTATTGCCGGTAACAATGGCGGCGGCGGTCATACCCATGGAGATAGCTAAAGGAAAATTCCAGGGGGCGATAACGGCTCCCACGCCCCGGGGCTCGTAAAACAGCTGACTTAGTTCACCGGGAGCCCGTCCCATACGCCTGGGGTTAGCCAGCCGCAACATTTCCCGGGCGTAATACTCTAAAAAGTCAATGGCCTCGGTTACATCACCATCGGCTTCACTCCAGTTTTTGCCCACCTCATATACTTGCAGGGCGGCCAATTCCATACGTTTTGCCCTGGCTGCCGCGGCCGCCTTAAATAAATATTCAGCGCGCCGGGCCGGATCGGTATCCCGCCAACCGGGGAAAGCACGCCGAGCCGCTTCGATAGCCTGTTCGGCTTCATCCAGTCCTGCCGCGCCAACTACGCCGATTACCTCTTCGGGGCAATTAGGATTGGCGGAGGTAATCATTTGGCTGGTTTTCACTTCTTGCCCGCCAATATAGAGGGGAATTTGTTTGCCTAATGATCCCCGCACATCCTTTAGTGTCCGGGCAAATTTTTCCCTGTTTTCAGCGACAGTCCAGTCAAACAAAGGTTCGTTTTTAAAGGTTCCCCAGTCGCCGCACGCGGCAGTTGGAGCAGAAGCAGAAACAGCAGCCACAGCCCGCTCCCCGACCTGTTGATTATTTGCCAGATCCAGCGGGTTTTTGAGCAATAATTCCCGGGCCGCCCCTTCGGCAAAACTCTGACGCAGGAAAGATTCATTGGCCGTATTTTCCAAAAGACGCCGTACCAGATAGGCCATGCCCGGCAGCATTTCACCAATTGGAGCATAAAGGCGCAATTTAAGGCCGGCCTTGCGCAACGCAGTACGCACCGGTTCGGCCATGCCATAAAGCACCTGAAACTCCAGACACTCATTGGGGACGCTAAGCTCCTTGGCAGTTTCCATGACATAGGCAATAGTACGGATATTGTGAGAAGCGCAAGCGAAGGAAACATAACGATGGTTTTCCATAATTATGCGGGCCAGTTTTTCAAAATTGGCGTCAGTGGCATGTTTATCAGTGAACACGGGTATAGGCCAGTTTTTCTGTTTGGCCAGGATTACCTCGGCGTCCCAGTAAGCGCCTTTTACCAGGCGAATTGTAATGCGACGGTCATTTTCCTTCGCCCAGTTAATTAAATCCATTATATCGTTTTCGCTTTCCTTGAGATAAGCCTGTATAACAATACCCGTGTGGGGATAATCTTTAAAAGTATCTTCAGCCATGATACTTTTATATAAAGCAATAGTTTGATTTTTCAGAGCTGTATGTTCCATATCCAACAGCACAAAAGCACCCGACTGCATAGCCGCCTGAAATATAGGACGCAGACGTTCTTTAGCCTTGGCAAGCGCGTAATCAAAACCCCTGGGGTCCATTTGAGAATACATGGCGGAAGGCTTAATTGATAAATTTACCTTTGGCGAATGCCCCCAGTCCAAATCACCTTTGCCGCCCCCCAAAGGCGCCCATTTTTTTTGTTCATTGGTTAATATCGTGATAAGCTCCAGGTAACGATCCCAGTACTCAGCAGTTTCCTTCTCGGAAACCACCGCTTCACCCAGCAGGTCGGCGGTAAAGGCCACACCTTCCCGACGTATTTTTTTTAATGATCCCAGGGCATCACGGGCATCCTCCCCCACAATGAATTGCTTAGCCATACTCGTGATATTGGCGGAAAATGTTTTCGCCACCACCTTGGCCGCCAGGGAAGTGGGGGATAGTCTTTTAAGGCCCCACTGCAAACTGGCTGGGAAATCATATTCGACATCACAAAAATATTCCTGCAAATGCCTGGCTACCGATTCGGAGCGAGTCAGATAGGGGAATACATCCACAAACCGGAACATCTGCAGTTTAAAAAATTCGTTACTCATACACCAGTTCATTATTTTGCCGGCCCAAAAATCCTTTTTAAATATCGAAGGCGTTTCTCCTTCAATTAATTGATACAGGTTTAAACCTGTGGCTTTAATTTTACTTTCCAAACTTTCCGACACGAAGTGTCACCCCTTTATGCAATTTGCTTATAGCAATGTAATCTAAATCAGCGTTGCAAAGGTCATGCCTTGTTGTTTTACTCAGCCCTTACGAACTATGAACCATAAGCTAAAAGCCGATGTTTAGCCACCGGCCTGGTTTCTAAATCCACATAACACATTCAAATAAAGTTAAAACGTAATTTAACAGCCTTAATATGTCAGTTAATTAACACAATGCGTCAAATAACTGACATATTAAGCCGCTAATATACAGGATAATAATACTTCCACGTAGAAAATGGATTATGGGCGGCAAGCAGCAAACAACAATATAGGGTTTATGCAATGGACCGGATGCCCTGTGAGTCCGAAAGCCTGTAAGAAAGCTATATCTTTGTATAACAAACAGATATTTGGCTGCTAAACTGCGCAGGTCTGCAGATTTTAGAATACCTTTCAAGCAAGGAAGTGATGGTATTGATTACAGAAAAACTTCTGCTATCCGAATTGCATCAAATTATTCGGCAACCGGTAGCGCTGGTGCCCGAAAGCTGGACCATGGACCAGCTCAATTCAATGATTGGCGAAAACGAGTGGCAAGGCATTATATGGCACAATGAGTCCGGCCGGATAACCGGTGCTTGCACCGCTGACTGCCTGGCCACATTGGCCATATCAAGCCAACCATTGAAGAATGCCATCCGTCGACACATATTCATATGCCACACCGGTATTGCTCTAAATGATTTGCTGGCCTGCGAAACCCTTGAGCACGCTGATTATATTGTGCTGGTTAATGAGGGAGACAACCAACCTGTCGGGCTTATTAATCTCTGGCAACTGAACCGGTGGCTCTGGGAGCAGTGCCGGGATATTCAACATCGCTTAAACGCGGTGCTGGATACAGTGCATGAAGCGGTAACCATCATTGATCATGCTCATATGGTAGTAGGCTGGAACAGGCGGGCGGAGGAACTGTATAACATACCGGCCGCTAAAATACTTGGCCGGACTATTCATACTTTCTTCACTGACTTAATGGTTACCCGGGTAATGGAGAATAACCGCCAGGTAATCAACGCTTATCACCAACCCTGTGCAGATACCCATGTATTGATCAACTCCAGACCTATTAAACGAGATAACCGGCTAATAGGCAGTGTTTCAGCCGAGTGGGATATCACTGAAATAATTAATTTACACCAGCAGCTGACCCGGGCTAATACCCAGGTCAGTATGTTAAAAAAACAAATCAGTGGCATAGGCGGCCGGCGGGACGGTTTTTACGGCATACTAGGCCATGGCAAGCGATTGACGGAAGCCATCAATCTGGCCCGTAAAGTAGCGGACACCAACGCCGCTGTTTTACTCCGCGGTCAAAGCGGCACAGGAAAAGAATTGTTCGCCGAAGCTATACACCGGACCAGTGAACGTGCCGCCAAACCATTTATTGTGCTGAACTGCGGAGCGATACCGCCTACCTTGTTTGAAAGCGAACTATTCGGCTATCAAGGGGGAGCCTTCACCGGCGCGGACCGCAGGGGCAAACCCGGCAAATTTGAGCTGGCTCACAGAGGTACGCTTTTTCTGGATGAAATTGGTGAATTACAACCTGACATGCAGGTTAAACTTTTAAGGGTGCTACAAAATGAAGTTTTCTACCGTGTGGGAGGCAACGAGCCCATTCAAGTGGATGTGCGCATCATTGCCGCCACCAACCGGGATTTGGAATTAATGATCACGCAGGGAAATTTTCGGGAGGATTTGTATTATAGGTTAAATGTAATATCTCTGGAATTGCCTAATTTAAACGAACATAAAGAAGATATTCCCGAGCTGGTCTACGCTTTTATTCATGAATTTGCCGGCCGGCACCACCGGGCCATCACCCGTGTTTCGCCGGAGGTCATGTCCGCACTGCTCGGTTACCATTGGCCCGGCAATGTACGGGAATTGAGAAATGTAGTCGAGCGGCTGGTTATTTTGACTGAAGAAGGTACCATCGGGCTGCAGCATTTGCCGACTAACATCAAACATCCTGTTCTGTCTAATATGCCGGCCGAACAATCGCCCACTTTGCCTAACATAACCAGACATACCGAACTGGACGTAATTACCAACGCGCTGCAACAAGCCGGGTACAACAAAGCAGTGGCAGCCCGCATGCTCGGTATACCGCGCAGCACTTTATATTACAAAATGAAAACTCTGGGCATCAAACATGTTTACTAGCATGCCTAACATCCGCAGTTAAAACGCCATCCATACCATACCAGGTATAATGCCCGTCTGCCTGACCGCCAAAGCCCGGATAGAACAAGCTGATACGCACATAACTTGTATTACCGGCCAAGTGTCAATATTTTGACACTACATAAAACGTATTATTTAACAACCAAGTGGTCTTCGCCAGGCAATCATCGATAAGCATTTTATTATTTTCACTGTTTAATATTAATGCTATAATATGTACAAGCTGATTATTTTTGTATTACATGGAGGAGGGGAATTTTTTTGAAACTTTTAATTATGGGGCCTCCGGGAGCCGGAAAAGGTACCCAGGCCGAAGTGCTGGTCAAGGAATTGAATATTACCCATATTTCCACCGGCGACATGTTCCGGGCCGCCATTAAAGAAGGTACCGATATGGGCAAAAAGGCCAAGGAATATATGGATAAGGGCGCTCTGGTACCCGATGAGGTAGTGGTGGGTATGGTCAAGGATCGCCTTTTAAAGCCCGACTGTGCCGCCGGCTTTTTGCTGGACGGTTTTCCCCGCACCATTGAGCAGGCCAAGGCGCTGGACGCCACTCTGCAGGCAATGGATATCAAGCTGGACAGCGTAATCAACATCGCAGTGCCCCGGGAAAAACTGATGGCCCGTTTAACCGGCCGCCGGGTATGCCGCGGCTGTGGGGCCAGCTACCATATGCTGTTTAATAAGCCCGAGGTGGAGGGTAAGTGCAACAGTTGCGGCGGCGAACTGTACCAGCGCAGTGACGACAACGAAGAAGCGGTGGGCAACCGTCTGGATGTTTACGAAGCGCAGACTCAGCCGCTGATTGATTACTACGCCGCCCAACGATTACTGCTGAATATCAACGGCGACCAGGAAATTAAAAAGGTGCTCGAGGATATACTGACTACCCTTAAGAAATAACAGTAACCTAGAGCCCCCGGTCCGCAGCCGGGGGCTCTGTTAAATTAAACAATACCGGACGTGATAGTTAATGAGCCAATACGGCGGTTTATCTTACATATATGATTACCTTGTAGCCGGAGTGGACTTTGAGGGCTGGATTGATTATCTGGAAGAACTGCTAAACCACTTTCAGCTGCATACCGACAGTGTGGTCGATCTGGCTTGCGGCACCGGCAACACGCTGATTCCCTTGGCCAGACGCGGGTATAAGGCCACCGGCATTGACCTGGCCGGTGAAATGCTGGATTTAGCCCGTTCTAAAACAGCCGCCGCAAACCTATCCATTGATTTTTTTAAGCAGGATATGCGCAGTTTTAAACTGCCGGAAAAGGTGGGGCTGGTCACCTGTTTTCACGACGGCTTGAATTATTTGTTGGATATTGGTGATATTAGGCGCACCTTCCAACAGGTGCACAGGCATTTAGAAGATAAAGGAGCCTTTATTTTCGACCTCAACGCAGTGCACTGGCTGTCCAAGGCGGATAACAACAATGTTACCGTAATAGATGACCGGGATATGACTTTGATTTGGGAAACAGATTATCATAACAGCCAAAACACCTGGAATATTAAACTAACCGGATTTGTGCGGGAAAACGATATATACCATAAATTTACTGAAAACCATCGGGAAAAGGCTTACCATCCGGAGGAAATCGCCGGCTGCCTGGGGCAGACGGGATTTACTTTGCTGGGCAGCTTTAACGCCTTTACCTTTGAACCCATCCGGACCAATAGTATACGCCATTTTTACGTAGCGCAAAAAAATGCCTCTTAATAGATCCACATTGTTAATTTACGCTATCATTGAAACCCTGGACTTTTTCCAGCGGGTTTACCGCCGCAGCATAAAAGATATGGTTTGTATATAGCACTGATTTACCTGATAATTCAAACTTTTCTTCAACATTTTTTTCTTATAAGCAGGAATATAGCTGATTATTGCCGAAGGTACTACTTTATTTTATACTGCAGGCACGGAGGTGAGACACAACAAAAGGTTGGTTACCTATTAGTTATATGGGGAGGATAAAAATAGTGAATAAAAAGTTAATAGCACTGCTTACCGTTTTGATTTTTTCGCTGGTTGCTCTGGCCGGCTGCGGCTCATCTGACTCGGGCGGCAAGCAGCAGACCAAGGCCGATGACGCCATCAAAATCGGCTTTTTAGGCGCCAAAACAGGTGGACATGCCAGTTACGGCCTAGAAACCCTCAAGGGTATGAAGATGGCCGCGGAAGATATTAACGCCGGCGGCGGTATTCTGGGAAAAGAGGTGGTCATTGTTGAAGATGACCACGGCAGCAAAAATTCCGAGGCTTCTACCGTCACCGATAAATTAATCAACAATAACAAAGTTGTGGCCATCGTAGGCGATCCCACCACCGGGTTAACCAAAATCGCCGCGCCTATCGCCCAGGATAACCAGGTGGTACTCCTTTCCGCCGGTGCAGTGGGCACAGGTGTGGTAGAAATCGGCGATTTCATTTTCCGGGACACTCTCCTTGACGCTCTGGCGGCTCCGGCCGTTACCAAGTATTGCACTGAGGAACTGGGCTGGAAAAAGGTAGCTCTGGTTACATCAATTAATAATGATTACAGCGTAGGACTGAGCAAAATTTTTAAAGATGCTTTGAATAAATACGGTGTGGAAATTGTCACCGAGCAGCAAATCAAGGACGGCGACACCAACTTCAGCGCTCAGGTGACCAACCTCACCGGCAAGGAATTTGACGGTATTGTATTCACGGGTTACTACACAGAGGGCGGTCTATTTATGAAAGAAGTGCGCAAACAGGGCATGAAACAAGTGTTGGTTGGCGGCGACGGCCTGCTGTCTCCGGTGCTATGGGAAATGGGTGAAGCCGCCGTTGAAGGCAGCATGGTTTATACCGGCTTTGCTCCCGACACCAAAACCGATAACGCCAAAACCAAAGGCTTCATTGATAAATACCAGTCCGCTAATGACAACAAATTGCCCGACATGTTTTCAGCCCAGGGTTATGACGCCGTTATGCTGATTGCAGACGCCATTAAAAACGCCCAAAGCACCGATCCCAAAGTATTTAGAGATAGCTTGGCCCAAACCAAGGACTGGCAGGGTGTGACCGGCACCATTACCATCAGGGAAAACCGTGAACCCATTAAGAGCCCGGTTTACCTGCTTGAGGTGGCGCCCACAGGCGATGGCGGCAGTAGGGAATGGACGATCAAAGCGGCTATACCTGTTACAGCGGATTAATTTACGATTCCCAAACTGGTGGCGGCCATCGCTATGCGATGGCTGTCCCATTCTTACAGGAGGAATGCTATGTTTTGGCAGCAGCTGATTAACGGGATTACCCTCGGGTCTACCTATGCCCTGATTGCCCTGGGTTATACCATGGTGTACGGCATTATCCAGCTCATAAATTTTGCCCACGGCGAAATTTACATGATCGGAGCATTTGTAGGCGTAATAGCGGTAGCCGTTTTCAAAATAAATATATTTTTAGCATTGTTCATGGCTATGGCTGTATGTATTATAATCGGCGTATCCGTGGAGCGCATTGCTTATAAACCGCTGCGACGCTCCACCCGGCTGGCGCCGCTTATTTCTGCCATCGGTGTGTCTATCTTTTTGCAAACGCTGATGACCGTCCTGGCCGGCCCACAGGCAGTGGGATTCCCCCAGGTTGTTGATGACCAGCTTTATCATATCGGTTCGGTAACTGTTTCCAAAGTACAGCTCATTATTTTAATACTGGCCGGCGTAATGATGATCGGGTTACAGCTTATTGTTAAATACGTGAAGATTGGCAAGGCTATGCGGGCCGCCTCGGAGGACTATGACACGGCCAGTTTGATGGGTATTAATGTTAACAGAGTCATATCATTTACCTTTGCCATCGGCTCTTCCTTGGCCGCAGCCGGAGGCGTGATGGTAGGGATGTATTTTAACAGCATACATCCGCTGATGGGCGTCATGGCCGGGCTGAAAGCATTTTGTGCGGCGGTGCTGGGAGGTATCGGCAGCATTCCGGGCGCCATGCTGGGCGGCCTTTTCCTGGGCATAGCAGAGGTAACGGGGGTGGCTATAGGGTACGGCGGTTACCGTGACGCCATAGCTTTCACTTTATTGATACTGGTGTTGCTCTTTAAACCCACCGGATTACTCGGGCGGCCCATTCAAAGGAAGGTGTAATACCAAAAGTGGACAGTTTAATAGCCAATCTAATCAGCCCATATTATATAAAAATTTTTACACTGGTGGGCATTTATATTATTATCGCCCTGGGACTCAACTTTATTACAGGCGTCACAGGCCAGCTTTCCTTCGGTCACGCGGCCTTTGTGAGCATAGGTGCCTATACCGCAGCCATTTTAACCACCCGGTTGCAGCTGCCTTTTTTAGCTTCGTTGCTGCTGGGCGGCTTATTGGCCGCCTTGGTGGGAATATTGCTGGGTTTTCCCATTTTGCGCCTCACCGGCGACTACCTGGGCATTGCCACTTTGGGCTTTTGTGAAATAGTCATTGTCGTATTTCAGAATACAGAAATCACCGGCGGCACCATTGGCCTTTCGGGCATCGCCAAAAATACCAGCCTGACCCTCGTTTTTATATTAGTGGTGATCACTATCTGGAGCATGTACAGACTTCAAAATTCACGTTTCGGCAGGGCGCTCTTAGCTATCCGGGAGGATGAGATTGCCGCTCATGTCATGGGTATCAATACTACGGCTTATAAAATTCAAGCCTTTGGTATCGGCACTTTTTTTGCGGGCATCGGGGGCGGCCTATACGCGCACATGATCCAATATTTAAATCCCACCGATTTCGGTTTTTCCCGTTCCTTTGACTATCTTACTTTTGTCGTGCTGGGCGGACTGGGCAGCATTCCCGGCACTGTTCTGGGCACCACCATACTTACCCTGGCTCCGGAGTTTTTGCGTTTTGTGGATGAATACCGGATGATGATCTATGGCGCGTTAATGGTGACCATGATGATTTTCCGGCCCAAAGGTCTGTTGGGCGGAGTGGATTTAGCCAAAGCAATACATGCTTTAAAACAAAAAAATAAAAAAAACACCTTATCGGGTGATGCATAGATAACAGGGAGTGTTAATATTGTCTGAGTTGTTGAAACTTGACAACGTAACCATTAAATTTGGCGGACTTACCGCTGTGGACAGTCTAAATATGGCTTTACCGGAAGGCAGTATCAGGGCTTTAATCGGTCCCAACGGAGCCGGTAAAAGTACTATTTTCAATCTGGTCACGGGGATTTACGCGCCTTCTAAAGGGCAAATTTCTTTCCGTGGTCAAATAATTAGCCAATTGGCACCCCATATCATTACCAAGCTGGGCATCGCCAGAACATTTCAGAACATCCGCCTGTTCAGCAATTTATCCGTTATGGATAATGTTAGGATTGGTCATCATTGCCGGATCAAAGCCAGTTTTATCGGTGCACTGCTGCGCACTTCATCCATCAAGAAAGAAGAGGCGCACACCCGACAGCAGTCTTTGGATTGCCTGGCCTTAATGGAACTGGCGGATAAGGCCGACGAAATGGCCGGCAATCTGTCCTACGGAGAGCAGCGCAGGCTGGAAATGGCCCGGGCCCTGGCTACAAATCCCTCTTTGCTATGCCTTGACGAACCGGCTGCAGGCATGAATCCCATTGAGAAAGAAACCCTGGCCAAAATGATTAAAAAAATTCAAAATATGGGCATTACTGTTTTCTTAGTGGAACATGATATGAAATTTGTCATGAACCTGGCGGAAATGGTAACCGTACTGGATTACGGCAAAAAAATCACCAGCGGCACACCGGCGGAGGTGCAGCGCAACCCGGCGGTAATTGAAGCCTACCTGGGAAAGAAAGTAGGGTAAGAGATGCTCAGCGTGGAAAATCTATACTACTCGTACGGTGCCATCAACGCATTAAGCGGTATATCCTTTGAAGTGCGTGAAGGGGAAATCGTCGCCTTAATTGGTGCCAACGGGGCGGGGAAAAGCACTACTTTACGCAATATTTCCGGTATACTGCACCCCAAAAGCGGCTCTATAAAATACCGGGGCACCGAGATCAGCAAATTACCGCCGCACAAAGTGGTGGAAGCGGGCATCTCACTGGTTCCTGAGGGCAGGCGGGTTTTCTCTCGCATGACGGTATTGGAAAACCTGGAAATGGGCGCCTATATAAGGAAAAATAAAGCGGAGGTCAAGGAATCCATTGAAAGCGTTTTTGCTCGTTTTCAAAGGCTAAAAGAAAGGCGGAATCAGCTGGCCGGTACGCTGAGCGGCGGAGAGCAACAAATGCTGGCCATTGGCCGGGCACTGATGTCCAAACCCAAATTGCTGCTCATGGATGAGCCATCCATGGGATTGGCTCCCATGCTGGTGCAGGAAATATTCTCCATTGCCAAAGAGATCAACGAGTCAGGCACTACCATACTACTGGTTGAGCAAAATGCCTACATGGCTTTATCCATAGCCCAACACGCCTATGTTTTGGAAACCGGCGGCATCGCGCTTTCGGGAACAGCTGAGGAAATGGCCAGCAATCCGGCAGTTAGAAAGGCTTACCTGGGCGAATAACTGTCATATTTTTACCCGTTTATTACATTGAAATGTGGCCGCGCCGTTGACAGTATCGCAAAACTGCGATATTATACTTAAAATTTTACCACATGGGGGTTATAATATTGAGTCTATATGATGTAATTATCATCGGCGGCGGTCCGGCCGGACTGGCCGCGGGAATATACGCATCCAGAGCGGCCTTAAAAACACTGCTGCTGGAAAAGGGTATGCCCGGAGGCCTGGCCGCCAGCACCGAGTTTATTGAAAACTACCCGGGTTTTGCCGAAGGTGTTGGTGGTCCTGAATTAATGATGCAAATGGATGCCCAGGCACGTCGATTCGGCATGGAGGTAAAATCGGCCACCGCTGAAACAATAGAAGCAGGGGAAGACTTTTTTACCATTAACACCGATGAAGAAGCTATTACCGCAAAAACCATCATCCTGGCCACCGGCGCTCAACCACAAAAACTAAAAGCTCCCGGTGAAAAAGAATTCCACGGCCGTGGTGTCTCCTATTGCGCGACCTGTGACGGTGCATTTTTCAGAGATAAGGAGGTTGCCGTGGTCGGAGGCGGCGACTCGGCAATTGAGGAAGCTATTTATCTAACTAAATTTGCCGGCAAGGTACATATCATTCACAGACGGGGTGAATTAAGGGCCACTAAAATTCTCCAACAGCGGGCCTTGGATAATGAAAAAATTGTTTTGCACTGGCACAGCGTAGTAGAAAAAATTTCAGGCGAGGCAACAGTAACGGAAATTACCCTTAAGGATGTCCGCAATGGAGAAACTGAGCTGCTGGCCGTGAACGGTATTTTTATTTATGTCGGCACACGGCCGGTATCCGACCTGGTAGCCGGGTTGATTAAACTGGATGAGCGCGGGTATATCATAACTGATGAAAATATGCACACTTCCCGGCAGGGCATTTATGCCGCCGGCGACATCAGGCAAAAAACCCTTCGCCAGGTGGTTACCGCTGTGGCCGATGGTGCCATAGCGGCTGTAGCAGCGGAAAAATATATCGAAAGCCACAAAAAAATAGCTGTATCTAATTGATACAGCGGAGAAAGGGAGAGGAGATTAGGTTATTAACATTATTAACAATTTACTAGGTTTATTTTATGTGCAAAATAAAGTTAGGGAAATGATTATCTCTTAAATGGTAAAAATCCAGGTGTAAACGGAAAAATGAACTATAAAACGGTATTCCCGGCCCTCCCAGGTACTGGGAGGCTTTTTATTTGCGAATATAGATAATTCAGACAGGATTTCAACCTTTGGCCGGAGAAACTTGCATTATACATGATATGCCGCGCAAATCTAGGAGGTGCATTTTGAAATGCAGGATTTAATAAATAGATTCACGGCCGGAGAAACGCGGGCGCTGGCCCGCCTGATATCGCTGCTGGAAAATGAGGACGATCAGCATGAACAAATTATAAAAGAGCTTTTTAAGCGCACCGGTCAGGCTTATGTGATTGGTTTCACCGGATCACCGGGCGCCGGCAAAAGTTCACTGGTGGACCAGGTGGTTAAACAACTGCGCCAAGCAGGTAAAACAGTGGGCATTATCGCCGTCGACCCTACCAGCCCGTTTACCGGAGGAGCACTTTTAGGCGACCGCATCAGAATGCAACAGCACGCACTGGATAAGGGCGTGTTTATCCGGAGTATGGGCACCAGGGGTAGTCTGGGCGGGCTGGCTAAAACCACCAAGGACGTAGTAAAAGCTATGGATGCTTTCGGCTTCAATTATGTAATTATAGAAACGGTGGGCGTGGGGCAGGCCGAACTGGACATTATGCATGTAGCCGACAGTACAGTGGTGGTCTTAACTCCCGGAGCCGGAGACGCCATCCAGACAATCAAGGCAGGTATTATGGAAATAGCCGATGTGTTTGCGGTTAATAAAAGTGACCTGTCCGGCGCAGATAAAATCGCCAATGAAGTAGAAATCATGCTCGACCAACAGCGGGCTGATATTGACTGGCGTCCGCCGGTAAAATTATGTTCCAGTTTAAAAGACACGGGGATCGCCGAATTGATGCAAGCCATCGAGAAGCACCGCCGGCACCAATTACAGGGCGCACCGCAACATTCACTGGCGTACAAGCGCCAAAAACGCATGCGCTCTGAAACCCTGGATATTGTAAATTATAAATGGCAGCAAAGCGTTTTAAAACAAATGCACCTGTCCGGACGGGTCAACGAACTGCTGGACAGAGTGGAACAAAGGGAATTGGATTATTACACAGCAGCATATGCAATTTTAGAATACGTAGCCGCCAGCCAAACCGGAGAAGCGGCAGAAGCCGAATCTCCGGCCAATCCACCGTCCCGGAACGCAGAATCGGTCTTTTCGCACTTGCAGCAATTGGTGGACCGGCTGCAAAAAGCCGAACCTGCCCATTCTCCAAATGATAATTACCCGGCATATCTGCACGGACAGATCTACGGTATTGCCATGACCCTGCGCCAGCTTTACCCGGGATCCAAAAACTGGGGAGAAAAAGCGGGCCTGCTGGTCAGACCGGCGCTCACCGAACACCGCTGCGAATGCCGGGAAGACCCGAGCAATCAGTAATGAAAAACACTGCAACCATACTGATCGATAGCACTATTATTGCATTTATACAGCGGTAATTTGTTCATCGGGAACGTAAATATCATTTACCAATGAAGCGCCGCCTACAACATTGCTATTCTGCGCCAACCGGCCCAAACGCACATAAGTGGACCGGTTGTGCGTGTTTTTCACACCATCGGCGCAGACCAGCACCGGCATATTAAAATCATGAGCCAAACGCACCACGTCCGGGCGGTTTATCCATTCATCCAAGAAAGATGCGGCGTCGGCTGGAGCATCTCCCACATATAAGTATAATACCGGAAGATAAGGCGCCTCGCCTCCATTGACCGTTTGCATTACTTTACCCGATTTTGGGGCAAATTGGTCTAATTGGTCTGCCTGCAGGCGTAAAATACGCGCTAATATCTCCCCGTATACACCTTGCCTGTCTACATCGGCGCAGACCACAACAATCTTGTTAACCTCGTCGTACGCTGTAAATGAGCCAATGCAGAGCGGGACAGGAAGCCCCCCCGTACTTGGCAGATCCGCCGCTTTTTGGTTGATAAAATCGATATGGAACCCTTTCTGTGCATAACCGGATGCTATACCCAGCTCATGCATAGTTATCAGCGAAAGTCCGGCATCTCTTAGTTTATCCATCTTTTCCTTTAAACCGGTGCTGCCTTTTAATAAATCAATATCATTAGCCACGGCTGAAGCGGACAATAAATAGGGTCCGGGCGAACCGCCCCCAACAATCTCCATGTCGATTATTTCCTCTCTGGCCTTATACCATATCTCGGCGACGTGGGCAATCCCCAGTTCATTATAGTCTATACTTCTTCCAAAACCACCTTTGCCATATTGGCTGTCTTTCATAACTTTTAAATTTTCTTCCAGCCAGTCTTTACCCAATATTATTTCCAAGTAATCCAGTGCCCTGACCGGGTCTATTATTTTATTCGACACATGATCATCTCCTTCAGTTAATATAACATATTGAGCAGGATAAATCAGGTACAGCAAGAATACTTGTATTGCAAATACTAGTTACTATGGGATGTGAAACATCGTTGAATTTTATAGCCTGTGACCTGGAAACCACCGGGTTCGATCCTGCCAATGATAAAATAATTGAAATAGCCCTGGTAAAAGTGATAGACGGGAAAATTATAGACACATTCAACACTCTGGTAAATCCCGAGTGTAAAATACCGCTAAAAATCAAAAGATTAACCGGTATAACAGATGAACAGCTGGCCGCCGCTCCAACGATGCAACAGGTGACCCCCGAGGTGCTCGGATTTATAGAACAATGCCCGCTGGTGGGACATAATATAGATTTTGACCATTCCTTTTTATCCGCCCAATTAGGTAATTTACCGTTTACCGAATGTATAGATACCCTGGAAATGGCTCGTTTAATTTTGCCCGGTGTCTCCAGCTACAGCCTGTCCAATCTGGTGCAACACCTGCAGCTGGAACAAAAGCCATTGCACCGGGCCCTGGATGATGCCCTGGCAGCCGCAGGATTATTATTTGCCTTGCTGGAAAAAGCAGCAGCTCTAAACCTTGATGTGCTATTGCAACTTTTGCCTCTATTACAGCACAGCCATTCACCCCTGGCGCACATATTTGATTCCATTATCAAAAGCAAAATAAAAATTATGCCGAGCGAAAAGATAAGCCGGAGCATACCGATCAAAGAACCGATTAATATTGAACACGATACCACGGAAGCCAGCTCCGACATCAATAGGCAAACACAACATCAATTGGATTACCTGCTTGGCCCTCAGAGTCCTCTGGAGCAGCTGATGCCCAACTACCAGTTTCGCGGGGAACAAGTGAAAATGGCCCAGGCCGTTGCTCAGACCTTGGAAGAACAAAAAATACTATTAGTAGAAGCAGGTACAGGTACCGGCAAATCCATTGCCTACATGCTGCCGTCATTGCTCTGGGCTGTACAGAATAATCAGCGAGCTGTCATTGCCACCAACACCATCAACTTGCAGGAGCAAATCTGGCATAAGGATATACCGCTTTTAAAAAGTTTGCTTAATTTACCGTTTCAGGCGGCACTGCTCAAAGGACGCTCCAATTATATCTGTTTACGGCGTTTTATAAACTTAATCACCCATGCGGCAACTATCACACCCGGTGAAGCCATGCTGGCCGCCCGCATTTTGGTCTGGCTTCAGCATACCGAAAGCGGTGATAAATCAGAACTAAACCTGTTTGGCCCGGATAATGAAACTTGGATGCAGCTATGCTCCGAAAGCGATACCTGCCTTGGAAACGCCTGCCGCTGGTGCCACAGGTATTGTTTTGTAACCAGGGCCAGGCGCCATGCAGAAAATGCCCACCTGGTTATTATAAACCATTCACTGCTTTTCGCCGATATCGTTGCCGAAATAAATATACTGCCGCACCACAGCGCACTGGTTATAGACGAAGCTCACAATATTGAGGAAACTGCAGCCAAACATATGGGCAGAAAGGTTTCCCGGACTCAAATATTGCAGTGGCTATCCATAACAAGCAAGAACATTAAAAAGTTAACCGAACTGGCGCCGCCCCAGGATGGTCACCGCTGGCTGTCGGCAATTGGAAAAATCGAAGAAGCAAGGCACAAGCTGCAAGAAAGCATAAATACCTTTTTTCACCTGTTTATTCAAACCATCCACAAATATAATCATCATCAACGATACTATCAAATTAAAGTACGTCTGCATAAAAAAACCGTCCTGCTTGAGGAAATTGAGGCCGAATACCAAAATATGCTTTATCAGATGCGTGATTTCATAGCTAAACTAAAAGCCTTGGCCGACTGGCTGGAAATATGGACGGTAACCAATAACGCCTGGGAAGATAAACTACAGGATATTACAATTAGCATCACTTCCGGTAAAGACCGTCTGGCCGATTTGGAATTTATACTTAAATCACCCGGGGAAGACTATGTATGCTGGGTGGAGGCACCCAACCCAACCGCATTGGGAAAAGGAGTCTACCAGTGTACCCTGCATGCCACACCGATTGATATAAGCGCCATACTGCACGAACAGCTGTTTAACAAACCTAAAACCATTGTGCTGACTTCGGCAACGCTTGCAGTTAATAACAAATTTGATCATTTTATGAAGCAATGCGGGCTTGACCGGTTACCGGATAATACCTTAAACCAGATAATCGCCCAATCGCCGTTTGATTACAGTCAACAGTGCTTGCTGTGCATAGCTAAAAACTTCCCCGGTGTTAATGAAATCAGTACCGGTGATTATCTGGAAAAACTAATCGGCACCATTTATGAACTGTCCGTCGCCGCGGGGGGCAGAACACTGGTGCTGTTTACCTCACACAAACTGCTGCGGGAAGTATACCACAGGATTAAACCACTCCTCGACGAAGCGGATATCTGTGTGCTGGGCCAAGGCATAGACGGGGGCCGTACCAAGCTGGTTAACGAGTTTTATCAAAATAAACGCAATGTTTTATTTGGAGCATTTAGTTTCTGGGAAGGCGTGGACATTCCCGGTGACGCTTTAGTTAATGTGATCATTGTCAAACTTCCTTTTGCACCGCCCGACGACCCTGTACTGGAGGCCCGCAACGAGAAAATGGCCGCGCTCGGCCAGAACAGTTTCTATGGATTAAGCCTGCCTAACGCAGTAATCCGCTTTAAACAAGGATTCGGCAGGCTAATAAGAAGTGAGCAGGACCGGGGTGTGGTGGTCGTTCTGGATAAACGCATTATAGAAAAAAAATATGGACAAATATTTTTAAACTCTTTGCCCCTTAAATCGCATTTACGAGGCAATATTAATGAAATCAGGCAAAAACTAACTGCCTGGCTGGAATAAACTATTAAATTTTACATGCACATTAAAGACACTTTACAAATAATATTAATATAGATAACAAAAACCGGTGAAGGAGAGTGAAAGTTTTGCGGGTTTATTATGTACGGCTTCCTTCTTTTTTGCGCAGCTGGCTAATGAAAATAATCAAGTAACGACATAGGAGCAGGCGTTAGCCTGCTCCTTTTTACCAAGACATACTTCAGAATACCAGCTAATTCGAAAAAATTAACAAATTGATTACTATCAGCATACCAACCTCCGACCGCCCCACTATTTATCACCTGGACACACCTACACCCAATACGCCCCCAACAGCCCCGGCCAGGCAGGAAATGAAGGCTTTTTGCAGCACGGCGCCAGTTGCAGCGCTAGTGTGTAAAAGATAATGCCCAATCAACCATCCAAAGAGTAAAAATAATACCGCCACACCAATACCATGCACTAAACCCTTATACCCCGCCCAGCGAGCCGCTAATACACTACCGCCGAAAACGCTGATATAATAAAGAATATTCGATGCCATAGGCAGTGTTTTTTCACCCAGGGATATAACATGGTAAAAAATGCCCAGAACAGCGCTGCCTAACACAGTGATTATTAACGCCGCCAATACCCCTTTTAAAACAGCGTTTAAGCTAAGCGGCGGGTAAGTTGCCCCATCATGTTTTATGGAACTCATTTTATCCGCACCTCCCTGTTTACTGTAAATTTTATGTCATGCTTAACTGAATATGCTTAAAAAGAAAAAACACCGGCATTATTTGCCGGCTTTCTTCTTATGATCGCTAACATTATGATCGGTGAAGTCATGATCCCACTGCCCATCCAGATTAATCATAGTCGCTGAACCCGTAGACTCTTCCACAAAAGTCGCGCCTGTCGCTTTAGAACTTTTATTTTTGTTTTTTTCCAATCTACTTCCCCCTTTTTAGGCTTTTTCTATTATGCATTTAAAAACCAGGCATCATACTCCCCAAACACGTCTTGCCACTAATTTAAAATATTACATTATTTTTACATTTATATGGAAGGAAATGGTTTCCCTATATCGAATATATGTTATTAAACCATAAGGGGGTGTATCTAAATGGATGGCATCATTAAAAACCTAAAAAGCATTAATATTAGCGTTCAGATACTGTACAGTCTGGCTGTAATCGTGGAAAGACTAGGTTCCCTTACTAATTCCCTGAGTATTATAAAATGGGCTATTACCAATGCCCCAAATAACCAAAAGCTGTATTTACATGCCAGTCGCTTATACCTCAAAAAAGGACAAGTCGATAAAGCAGTCACTTACTGGAAAAAGGCAGTCGGCCAAGAGAATATAGGTAGCTTTTTATATTGGCTGAAGAGCCATAGGGAAAAGTCGCCGGCAGTGTCCCATGCCCACACCGGCCAATGGGCCCATCAAGCGGAACTGGAAGAAAGACATGGCGATAACCTTACGAACTCAAACAACATTGGACTGGAATTACTGGAAAATGGCTATGTGCAAGATGCATTAAAAATGTTTCTACATGACTTAGAGGAGGGCGGAGCCGACGCTGTTTTATGTTTCAATATAGGACTTGCCCTCAATAAGTTAAACAGGCATCCGGAAGCGCTGGAGTTTTACGAAAAGGCTCAAAATCTAGGTCTCAACAATCTCGGGCTTTTAAACAATAAAGGATATAGTTTATTCCTGCTTAACCGGTTTGAGGAAGCACAAATTTGCTATGAACTGGCTCGTGGTTTAGCTCCTAATGACTATGATATTTTAAATAACTTAGCGGCCTGTTATATAAAAACAAACCAGCAGAATAAAGCTGTAGACTATCTTACAAGAACTGTTCAAACCTACCCCGGCGATGCCACCCTGGAAAATAATTTAGCTATGTGCCTGGAGACCACCGGTCATGAAGAGGAGGCTTTAAAACACTACGATATAGCATTGCAGTTGGGGAAATCAGAAAAGGATAAAAGAGCCATCGAGCTTAATAAAATTAAATGTTTAATTACTTTGCACAGGCACCAAGATGCGTTAGTACTTTGCAACAGCCTGCCGGATGAAGAATTTGACTGTGAATTGTGGAGCATAAAGGGTGAACTGCTGTGCGAGCTTGGCAAAACAAGCGAAGCCGCGGATAGCTATCGAAAGGCTTTCGGTTTAATCAGTTTAGCTAAAAACTAGCTGCTTTGCAGAACAATCACACCGTTAAATTGAACTAAACAAATATAAAAAAACCCGGGCTCAAAGACGGGGAGTCACAGGAATAAGTTGTGAACCCACCCAAAAGGCAAACTGAATACAGAACAAGGGAGTGTCGCAAAACTACTTTCTCGGAGTATTGAGCAACGCTTCCTTTCCCATATTCAGCCAATTATTTCGATAATAATCCGGTATCTTTACAAAAAGCTGCCGCACTATGAACTATTTAGCCCGTTGTGCAACAGCCCCTTGTTTTATATAAGCATACGATTAGCCTCACCAATAAATTGTTTTATCCAACTATTCTATTTCCCTCAGACGCTCAACAATGGAGTGTCTGGAAACAGCGCGATACACCGTCAGCGGCACGAAAATGCCGAGTGCAGTGAAGATCGGCGCAACGAAGAGGATGGGTAAAACCGTAAAACGATACGTAAAGAACCAGAATATGCCGGTCAGCACATTGGACAGCAGCGGACCGGCAGCAATGCTGAGCAAAAGCGATACTGCCACAGCGCCCAGAGAGTAATACAGCCCCTCCCAAATCAACATGGCTTTGAGCTGCTTGCCGGTCATGCCGATGGACTGGAGCATTGCAAGCTCACGGCGGCGTGTCAGAATGCTCGTCAGAATCGCGTTGAGAAAATTGAGCACACCCACAAGTCCGATGATAAAACTCAGCACGCCTCCCAGCATCAGGAACATATTGCGGAAAGAGTCGAACTCCGCAGCATAAGTCGCCTTGCTTTCATAGTCGAACTGCGGCATCTGCTCATTTGTCAAATCAGACAAGAAAGCTTCCATATCGGCAGTACTCTCATCGCTGACATCGCAGGCATAGTACATAACGTTGCTTGTGCCGCTGTCCTGAATAAATGTCCGGTCATTCATAATAAACTCATCGGTGCCATAATAGCGATAGCTGAGGGAGTGTGGCATAGTGATCAGTGCCGCTACCTGATAATCAATGTCCCGATACGTTTTAGCCCGGCAGCGGTAAGGTTGGTCGCCGGGAAGATTACCAGGTTCAAAGATCTCACCTGTGTCGGGATCATAATATTCGTACTCCTCCACATAACGCAGGGTGACTGTGTCGCCAAGCTTTGCCCAATGGGAATCCATCTGGGGATTACCGTAGTCATCCTCACCGTATACGGCGGCGATATAACGTCCGTCCGACTCATCCAGCTTGGATAAATCGCCCTGCAGCACCGTCAGCTTGTCAAGTGCGTATCGCTCCATACCATAAAGCTGTACCTGATTGGCCAGCAGGCCTTCTTCATTTTTATCCATAAGGGCAACAGCGCGATCCAGATCTTCCGAATCGTTCCACCTGCCGTTCAGCGCGCGATAATAGTTCTCGCTGATAAATTCCTCCACCGGACTGCTTTTGCCGTATACGCGCCCTCCGGCTTCCACACCGGGCCGGGATTCCAAGCTGGAGATGATATCTTCAGGCAGGGCGCGGTCGCTGCCCCAGAAGCCGTTTGTCTGAAAATAACCGGCATCCGCTATCACACAATCCGACACCATTCGGGACAAATATTTATCCATGTCAAAGCCGTTTGTAAAAGTGACGGTCAAATTGAGCAGCAGCACGGCCAGCGACAGTGAAGTTACTGTTATTGCCGTCTTGCTGTGGCTGCGCCCAAGGTTCGCCCGGGCCATTCCGGACAGTGAGGCTCCTGACCGGGCTTTGCGTATCATCTTCTTATTCACCGTACCCTCGGTGTAGCGAACAGCCTCCACAGGAGATACTCTTGCCGCCATTCGCCCCGGCCTGCGGCAGGAGATCACCACCGTAACCAGAGCAAAAAACGCGGAACCAATGAAAATCAGTGGACTTGCCGACACCGCGTTCTGTACAACACCATTGAGCTGAGACAGAATCACAGGGGTCAGCTTAACACCGACACCATAGCCAATCAGCAATCCAAGGGGAATACCAATCAAAGACAGCAGCAGCGCCTGCTGGCGGATGATGCGCCGCAGCTGCCGCCCTGTGGCACCGATGGTTTTAAGCAGGCCATAGAAGCGGATATCATTTGAAACGGAAATCTGAAATACGTTATAGATAATCAGATAGCCTGTAAAGATAATGATCAGCAGCAGAACTGTGATGGACATTACGGTGATTGGGTCCATACTGTTGGCCAGCTGTGAGCCAGTGTAGCCCCAGTTGGCGCCAATCGAAATGTAGTTATCTCCCACAGAACGGCTTTCATGTTGATAACCGTGATTTGCCAAAATTTTGTTCAGGTCCTGTTCGATATGCAGCGAGCTGTCCAGCATGACATCCATATTCCATGAACCGGTCATGCCGTCCTTGCCGATACCGCCGCCGATGCCGACTTGATCATAGATAGCCTGTGCGCGGCTGTGGGGAATGAGAACATGGTTGGCGACAATCGCCTCGTCATATTCCCACCAGCCGCTCAAAACAAAGGTTTTCGTTACCTCTGCGCCGTCCACATCAAAAGTCATGGTCAATTCGTTTCCTAACACCGGTTCGACGCCCAGCAGCTCCAATACCCGGGTATCGGTGGCGGCCTCGTTGGTACCCTCGGCGGGTAACCGGCCTTCCACAGGATCACAGTACATCCAGTGCGCTTGGTTCGCATCACTATATCCAATCTCCACGTGAGATTTAAGAAAAGGCGCGCCGACCGGCATACCCACAAAGCAACGCAACCCATACTGCGTGATGAGGGGATCGGTTTTAAGCTCATCAAACTGCTCTCGGGTCATATACTTAAACGTTCCATGGCTCCAGCCTCCGACTTGCCGGAAGTTGGCCTGCTGCAAGGAATGATTAATCGACAGCGCCACCGTGAACAGGGAGGTAAACAGTACGGAGGTCAAGGCAATAGCAAGAATGGCAATAAGATTTCTAGTTCTTGCCGCTTTCATACTTTTCACGCTCAGCCGGCGGATACATTTTTGATTGGCTACGTTCATGCTGTGCACCTCCTTATCGAGCGACGATTAAGCCGTCCTCGATGCGAACGATGCGGTCGGCTAACTGGGCAATCTCCTCGTTATGGGTAATCATCACAATGGTTTGAACAAATTTCTGGCTTGTAACCTTTAGCAGCCCCAACACATCCTGGCTGGTCTTGGAATCCAGATTGCCGGTGGGCTCATCCGCCAAAATGATGGCGGGCTTTGCAGCTAAAGCGCGTGCGATGGCAACCCGCTGTTGCTGTCCCCCCGAGAGGTTATTGGGCAGGTTTTGCAGTTTAGACTTAAACCCCAGTGTTTCAATGATGCTGTCCACATAGGCGGAATCCGGCGTATTGCCGTCCAATTGGATGGGCAGTACGACATTTTCATAGACGTTGAGCACAGGAACCAGATTATAATTCTGGAACACAAAGCCGATCTTGCGGCGGCGGAAAATGGTCAGTGCTTCGTCTTTTAGGGAAAAGATATCCTTGCCGTCAACCGTGACCGTGCCGGAGGTGGGGCGGTCCAGCCCGCCCAGCATATGTAGAAGCGTACTCTTGCCGCTGCCGGATGTACCGACGATAGCCACAAATTCTCCTTTTTCCACCTGCAGATCGATACCGGCGAGAGCATGAACGGCGTTTTCATCGGTGCCGTAAACTTTTTTCAAATCATGCGTCTGCAAAATGGTCATGCTAGATACCTCCAAAGATAAAGTTTGCATGCATCGCTACAATACAGACTTTATCATAAGTTTCTTTCCAGAATCTTTCCGGCGGACAAGCAATTCTAACAGTTTTGTAAGAATTCAAGGCTGTCGGGGTAGAAACACAGAAAAAACCGAGCCATCTGACGATGATGCCACTTTAACATATCCGCCCTGCCCGGCTAAAATCTGACGGGTCAGGTATAAACCGATCCCCACGCCGTCCTGTTCGCTGACGGATGGAGAACGATAAAAACGTAAAAACACTTTTGCCTGCTCTGCTTCCAAAATTCCAATTCCAGTATCCTCCACATCAATGCGGCAGAACAAATCGTATTCCCTGACTGAAACTTGTATGCTGCCGCCCGCGGGCGTGTATTTAATAGCGTTATCCATCAGATTGCATAACGCTTCTGTCGTCCATTTATAGTCAAATACCGCACGGGTATCTGTAACATTCATGATCAGCCGAATCTCTTTTTGCGCTGCTTTCGGCGCAAACTGTCCGGCTATTTCATCCAGCATCGGGGCAATGGCATTTGAAACCGGATGAAGTGTGAAAACGCCTGTTTCCAGTCGCGATAGCTTCACCAATGAGGCAATCAAAAAGTTCAGCTTTTCCGCTTGTCCCCGCAGCGCAGCTGCACAATCCACGCTTTCTTCCGGCAGCTCCTGTTCTTCCAATAGCTGTGCATAAAGTAGGATATTGGCAATCGGTGTTTTGGTCTGATGCGATATATCTGCCAACAGCTCCTTGACTTTTTCTTTCTCCGTTTTTAAATTATACGCTGATACCGCCGAAGCAGTCAGATATCGCTTCAATCTGCTTTCCACTGCCGAAAGCAGGCTTTCATCAAAAGTATTTTCCGCAAAACTTCCGTCCATCGCGTGATCCAGCATTTGATTAAGCGTCTTCATAATTCTCTTAGTTTTACAGTGTTGAAGCAGTGTAATTGCAAAGCATAGCAGAATGACTGCCAACGCAATGACAAATAGGATGAGATTCCATTCATTCATTCCGTTTCACCGCCCATACATAGCCCAAACCGTAGATGGTTTTGATATACCGGGCCGCATCCAGCTTGTCCCGTAGGCGCTTAACAGTCACCGAAAGTGCATTTTCATCTACAAAATCAGCGTCATTCGTCCAAACACGATCCAGGAGAACCGTTCGACTTACGGTTACGCCCTGATTTTCTACCAGCAACCGAAGAAGCTTTTGTTCCGTTTTGCTTAACTCCACCGCAATATCCGCCTTAAAGAACTCCATATGCTCAAAATCAAACCGATAGCTGTCGATAACAAAGGGCTTGGACACACGGATCATGTCCCGACGCAGTTGAGCCTTCACTCTCGCGCGAAGAATGGCCAGGCTAAAGGGCTTTGTGATATAATCATCTGCACCGTGCTCCAAGCCCATGACCACATCTACTTCAGTGTCGTTGGCAGTCAGCAGGATTACAGGAATAGGATTGCTCCCGGTTTTAATTTCGCGAAGCAACTCCAATCCGCTGCCATCAGGAAGATTGATATCCAGCAGAACCAACTCCGTCACAGCGCAGGCAAGCTGTTCACGAGCAGATTGCAAATCGAAACACGGAACAATTTCAAGTTCCTGATCTTTTAAAGCAAGGCACAAGCCTCGGCTCAGATGGCGGTCATCTTCGACAATTAATACTTGTTTCATCACTTATCCCCTTTCCGCCTTTAATCATATGATAACATAATGAATTTATAATTTAATTATGGAACATCGTGCAAGATATCCGCAAGCACAATAAACGCCCTTCCAAGCAGATGGATACGCCAAATCTGTTCTCCGGCTTAGTGTTCTGCGCCGACTGCGGCGGGACGCCGGTGCTTCACCGGGCGCACACCATGCAAGAAACACAGAACAACTTCATGTGCTCCACCTACAAGAAGCGCGGCCCTACAAGAAGCGCGGCAAAGAGGAGGGCGGACAGCCAAAACTGTCCGCCCCATCACAGGGATTTATACCCGGTTGACCTTTTGTCCCTATGATACCCCGCCTAATAGCAGCAACCGGGTCTTTTTTTACATTGCTAGAAGGACGATATCGTAAAATGGCGAAATATTTAAGTTGTTGAATGTGAGTTATAATAAAATTTACCAAAGGGGAGCCATACCATTTATGATCCTTATTTCAATTAAGCCATGTCGAGTAAAGTTAGCGCCATTATCCAACCCTTCAGGAAGACCTCCTGGTTATTCCCAGACCGGCATGCCATAATAATCGTTATAATATATAGGGAAAGAAAGGGGAAATTTTAATGATAGATATGGGAAAAATAGAAGTAGCTGTACGCATGATCCTGGAAGCTATCGGTGAAGATGCTGACAGAGAAGGTTTAAAGGAAACCCCGGCCCGAGTGGCCCGTATGTATAATGAAATTTTTTGCGGGCTCTGGGACGACCCGGAAAGACACCTGCAAAAAATTTTCACTGAAGAACATGAAGAAATGGTACTGGTCAAGGACATTCCTATCTATTCCATGTGTGAACACCACCTGCTGCCGTTTTACGGTAAGGCACACGTGGCGTACATTCCCCGCAAGGGCAATATCACCGGACTGTCCAAGCTGGCCAGGGTTGTCGAAGGATTTTCCAAACGGCCTCAGCTTCAGGAAAGATTAACCTCCCAAATTGCGGATACAATCATGAAAAAATTAAACCCGCACGGGGTATTAGTGGTCATTGAGGCGGAACATATGTGCATGACCTTGCGCGGCGTACGCAAACCCGGTTCCAAAACTCTTACATCGGCAGTACGCGGATCATTCCAGCGCAATGAGGCCACCAGAGCGGAGGCATTTTCATTAATCAGAAAATAACCGGGGGGAGAACATTATGGATCGTACGGGTACAGGTCCGGGCAAACTAGAGTTGATTGCAACTAAATCATTTTCGATGTATGAAGATATGTATAAAGTAATAGACTTTTTAAATAAAAATCTAAAAGATAAAAAAGTTATGTTTGGCTTAACCAAAAATAATGAAGACAATAATTTGACTATAACCATTTATGAGTTTTGAACCAACGGAGGATTATAATGCGCGTATTGCTAAGTAATGACGACGGGATTAACGCTCCCGGATTGCGAACACTCAGAAAATCACTGGCACTCCTTGGCGAAGTGCTGGTGGTGGCACCGGACCGGGAAAGAAGCGGCACCGGACATGGCATAACGACATACAAGCCGCTGAGGACCAAAAAAATTACTTTTTCTGACGGTACTTATGGCTGGTCGGTAAACGGCACCCCTGCTGATTGTGTTAAACTGGCTATTGAAGCATTAATGCCTCGGAAACCGGATATTGTCGTTTCCGGCATTAATCTGGGCGCCAATTTAGGCACGGATGTGCTTTATTCCGGTACTGTATCAGCAGCCATTGAAGGGATCATTAATGGTATCCCATCTATGGCCATATCGCTGACCAGCTCTGAAAGCAGTGACTTTAGTCAGGCTGCCGCGTTTGCATTGCACATAGTACCATTATTGATTGATGCCGACCGGGATATAAAGAACATTCTAGTTAATGTTAACGTGCCCCCCGGCAAGCCCCGGGGGATGAAGATAACCAGGTTGGGCATGCGGCGTTATGTTAATGTTTTCGATAAAAGGACCGATCCCCGGGGTAATGTATATTACTGGATGGCCGGCAAGCCCGAGGATACAATACCCGAGCCCCCGGCCGGGCATGCGGCAGCAAAAGCAAATACCAATGCCAATTTAGCTACAAATGTTGATATTGATGTACATGCAATAAATAATAATTATATATCCATAACACCGCTGCATTTTGACTTAACGGATTTTGCCGCAATAAAGCATATAAGCAAAATAATCGAGCCTCAATTATCACTCTAAGCACTTAACGTCTATTAAATTTGAACAGTCCACGAAACTTTTCCCTGTCCTGGTCGTTAACACCACCGGTTAGCAGCATTAACACCAGATAAATAACTCCGCCGGCCAGCAGGGTAATAAACAAAACCGAGCCGTCATGAAAACCACATCCATATAGTATTTTCTTTAAGCAAATGATTAACAATGACATACCCAGTGACGCCACCAGAGGCATCATTACACTTTCCCTGATGGAAGGCGCAAACAACCCAATTTTATAAAGATACAGCATATTTAAAACCGGCATAATAATATAGCCGGCGGCTACCGCCATGGCAGCCCCTTTAATACCCAACTGCGGCATCGCTGTTAGGTAATAGATACCCATGATACATACCAGCGATGACAATACCAGATTTTTAAAGGGTACATCCGCTCTTCCCACACCTTGTAAAATACCGGTGGTGGTTTGCTGCAGGTATAAAAACGGACCGGCCAGTGCTAAAACTTTCAAAATTATACCGGTTTGAGCATACCCGAAAAGAACACCGCAAAGCTCGTTCGCCAATAAAAGAAAAATACAGGCGGCGGGCACCCCCACCTGTATGGTCAGCCTGACGGCGTCCAATATACGTGTCCTGGCCAAAGTCAGGTTGTTAGCCGATATAGCGTCGGACATAGCCGGCACCAATGAAGTGGCCAGAGCCATGGTAAGGACGCCGGGCATAAACAGCAGCGCTTCGGCAATACCAATGAATTGCCCATATGCACTAGTAGCCTGGGATACCGAAAGCCCGGCGGCCTGCAGCCGCTGCGGTATCAATACTGCCTGAACGGACATTAGTGCCGTGGCAACAATCCTTGTCAAGGTTACCGGTATAGCCATCGTAGATATTTTTTTAAGGCTATGGCCCAGGCTATATATCTTACGCCATGACCCCGATACATAATGCAAGGCCACGGGTTTACGACGAACATAAATGCGCAGCATAAAAATAAAACCTGTTAATTCACCCAGTACAACCCCGATAGAAAGACCGACAGCGGCATACTCAATGCCTAAAGGCAGCAGAATATAAGCAAATGCCAGACCGGACAAAACCCGTATCAATTGTTCAATTGTCTGGGTGATAGCCGTGGGAGACATTTGCTGCAAGCCTTGAAAAAAACCACGGAAGGCGGAGCACAAAGTAACAATGATAATGCCGGGCACCAAGCTGATTAAACAGTAATATACTCTTGGATTGGGGAAATAGGATTCGGTTAATATAGGCGCACCTATAATTAATACCACGGTAAAAAACACACTGGTGAGCATCAGTATGAACAATGATAGTTTAAAGATTCTGTATGCGCCGGGCATATTATTACCGGCCACCTCTTCGGCCACCAGCTTGGCTATGGCCAGAGGTATTCCGGCGGTGGCCAGCACCAGCATCATAATATATACCGGGAAAACCATATTAAACAGTCCCACACCCTCGGGGCCGATTAAACGCATCATAGCTATTTGATAACCAAAGCCCAGAAACCGATTAATGAGACCGGCTATTAATAGAATAAAGGCCCCCTGTAAAAAAGAATAACCCGCCATATATTACCACCCTTTCCAAGGCTAAATTATACTTATGTCAATAAGCGTTAAACTATGAAAACCAGCGCATAGCAACAAAAAAATTTTTTGGTTTCTATTCAAAACAAGGAATTTCTTATTAGCTTGTAGAAGTATTGAAAGCTAATAAGAAAACCCGTTTCTTGGCGGCCAAGGAGCCCTACCGGGCTATTTTTATGTTTAGAAACCAATTTTGGCCAGTTTTGGATGCCAATAAGTATAGAAAAAGGGTTTGAGGGAAACCATTATTTACAAAAGGAGGCACGCGTTTTGAAGAATTATACTACCGAACAACTCCGCAACATCGCCATTGTGGGCCACGGTGGTGCGGGAAAGACATCTCTGGTGGAAGCAATGGTTTTTAACACCGGAGTAATAAATCGCATTGGTCGAGTAGAAGATGGCACCACCGTTGCAGATTACCATCCCGAAGAGGCACAGCGCCAATCCACAGTGCATACAAGCCTGGTACCCGTGGAGGTAAACAGTGTTAAATTAAACCTCTTGGATACCCCCGGCTTTTCAGATTTTATAGGTGAATTAAAAGGCGCTTTACGAGTAGCCAATACCACCATGTTTGTGTTCTCCGCAGTAGACGGCGTACAAGTACAGCATGAAATTATTTGGAAATTTGTTCAAAAGTCTGAGCTTCCACGGGTGGCTTTTATAAATAAAATGGATCGGGAGAACGCTAGTTTTAGCAAGTTAATGGATGAATTAAACGCCAAGTTTAAGGCCAACTTTGTACCTATCAACTTTCCCATTGGTGAAGGTTTGGATTATAAAGGTATTGTGGACGTACTTAGCCAAAAAGCTTATGAGTTTGGTGACGACGGCAAGCCCAAGGAAATTGCCATCCCCGATGAACTGCAGGATCAATTGGAAGAGTATCGCGAAAAATTAGTGGAAGCCGCTGCCGAAGGCGATGACGATCTGACCATGAAATATTTAGAGGGAGAAGAATTAACTCCGGAGGAGATCAAAACAGGTCTCGCCAACAGCATCGCCATTACCAAGGCCGTACCGGTGCTATGTGGGTCCGCAACTAAAAATATGGCTATTGCCAACTTGAGTGACTTTTTATCCTATTACCTGCCCGCACCCAAGTGCGAAGACGGCCCAATGGCCGCACTGGTATTTAAAACACTGGCCGACCCTTACGTAGGCCGCATGAACTTTATCCGTGTTTTTCGCGGCAATTTAAAAGCAGATTCCCAGGTGTATAACTTCACCAAGGAAAAGAACGAAAAAATCGGTCAGGTATTATTTGTGCGCGGCAAACACTCGGAGCAAACCCCCCAGGTGGTTTGTGGCGATTTAGCGGTGGTGGTCAAGTTAACCGATACCAGCTCAGGAGATACCCTGTGCGATAAAGACAACAAAGAGGCTCTGGAAAGCATTGACTTCCCGATACCTAACTATACTCTGGCTATTGCACCGAAGAGTAAAAACGACGAGGATAAGCTAGGCGATGCAGTACACAAACTGCTGGAAGAAGATCCCTCACTTAGGGTGGAAAAGAATAAGGAAACCAAGCAGACCCTGCTCACCGGTATGGGTGAAGCACATGTAAATATTATGATTAATAATCTAAAGCGCCGTTACGGCGTCGACGTGATCACCGAGGAACCCAAAGTACCCTACAGGGAGACCATCCGCGCCAAAGTGGAGGTGGAAGGTAAGCATAAGAAACAATCCGGTGGCCGTGGCCAGTACGGCCATGTTTGGATAAGGTTTGAGCCGCTGGCCGAAGGCGATTTTGAATTTAATGAAGAAGTATTTGGTGGCGCAGTGCCACGCAACTACTTCCCGGCTGTGGAAAAAGGACTGCGGGAGGCTATGGTGGAAGGCGCCTTGGCCGGTTACCCCACGGTTGGCATGAAAGCTACCTTATACGACGGTTCTTACCACAACGTGGACTCATCTGAAATGGCATTTAAAATTGCCGCTTCACTGGCTTTTAAAAAGGCTGTCCCTATGGCCAAGCCGGCTATATTGGAACCTATTATGTATGTTGAAGTAACCGTACCGGATGAATTTATGGGAGACATTATCGGCGACTTTAATACCAAGCGCGGTCGGGTGCTGGGCACCGATCAGGTTGACGAAGGCACCATAGTAAAAGCACATGTGCCGCTGGCTGAAATGTTTAAATATGCCAACGATCTAAAATCCATGACCCAGGGACGCGGGCAATTCAAGATGGAATTTAATAGCTATGAAGAAGTTCCCGCCAAACTGGCCGAAGATATTATACAAAAAGCTAAGGCCGAGGCCGAAGCAGAAAAATAATTTTAGCACTGAGAAAAAAGGGAGTGTCGCAAAACTACTTTCTTGGAGTGGTGAACGACGCTCCCTTTCTTAAATTCAGCTAATTATTCCGACAACAATCCGGTATCTTTATAAAAAGCTGCCGCACTATGAACTATTTAGCCCGTTGTACAACAGCCCCTTTTTTATCCATCCTTTTAGCTTTGCAGCCACAAGAAAGAGACCGGAAGCAAGTTAAACTCAAACTCCCCTTTACTTGCCCTTACACGTAAGATGAATAACACAGCAATCTATATATCTATCATTAATAAGTTTAATCTAATACCGGTTATTCAGTTAATATAAAATCTAGCGTAGTATAATCTATAACGATATTGCTACAACAATTGTTATTATGTTAAAATGAATCAGGAATTGGGCGGTATCTTTTTAGAACCGCACCATTTGTTTGGATTGGTTGGGTAGGTGATGCGTTTTGTTGGTAAGCTAACGTACCTCCGCTTGGAACCGGCAGGACCGAGACGGGTTTGCGCAAGGGATATTATTATCCTTCGGACTTGTCCGGAGGTTTTTTTATTATCCCCAAACATGTTCCAATAATACTAATACCCTATGATCTTAAAAAATAATACCGTTAATCTTAATTCATGTAAGTATCTGATAATTTCGTAATTTAACAGGAACAATAACGCATAGCAATAAAGGAGTGAGTGATATGGAAAAACAAAAAGCCAACATATTAAAGTTTAAAGAAATGAAGCAGCAAGGTAAAAAAATCACTATGGTAACAGCCTATGATTTCGCCATGATGTCCCAGGTGGATAAGTCCGACATAGATATGATTCTGGTAGGCGATTCCGCCGCTATGACTATGATGGGCTATGAGGGAACAGTGCAGATTAACCTGGATACCATGCTGGTTTTCTGCCAGGCCGTCGCCAACGCGGGCAAGCACACTTTTCTGGTAGGGGACATGCCCTTCATGACTTATGAAATAAGTACGGAGCAGGCCATGACCAACGCAGGCCGGATTATTAGGGAAGGACGCATGGATGCCGTTAAGCTGGAGGGTGGAGAACGCATGGCGGATACTGTGACCGCTATAGTCAGAGCCGGTATACCCGTGATGGGCCATATCGGTTTAACACCGCAGAGCGCCGCCCAGTTGGGTGGTTTCAACGTGCAGGGCAAAAAACTCCAGGATGCCAAACAAATAGTTAAAGATGCGCTGGCCCTGGAAAAGGCGGGAGCGTTTGCCATTGTTTTGGAGGCCATACCCAGCCCGGTGGCTAAAATAATCACGGAAAGTGTTCAGGTACCCACCATCGGCATCGGTGCCGGAAACAAATGTGATGGCCAGGTACTGGTTATCCATGATCTTTTAGGACTGTTCGACAGGTTTATCCCCAAGTTTGTCAAGCGCTATGCCAATCTGGGAGCGGATATGCAAAAAGCATTAAACACTTACTCCGCCGAAGTACGTGAAGGTATATTCCCGGACAAGGAACATTCCTTTACCATGCCCCAGGATTTACTACAACAGCTAACGGCCGAATTGCAAGAGGAGGGTATTTTGTAAGATCGCAGTGGGCAAAAGAACCCATTTTGAAGTATGTAAAACACTGCCCAACGAATTACGGAATACAGAGATGAAACAAATGAGAAACTAACCAAGATTTCAACCTTGTTAAAAGACTTGTAACCCTGCTATGCAGGGTTTATCTTTTGCAAAAAACCGTGGCGGCAGCCTTCGCTAAAATTATGCTTCCAATTCTTTTACGCCATAAATAATAAAGCCAGTACCGCAATCCCTTGCGAATACTGGCTTTGTGTGGCAGGGGAGACAGGACTTGAACCCGCAGCCCACGGTTTTGGAGACCGTTGCTCTACCAATTGAGCTACTCCCCTAAATACTTGCTTACTATATTGTAACAAAAGTAATTATAAAATAATATTTCCGGCCAGTCAAGGGAAATATGTGGTGCATAAAGGATTTTTGAGAACCCAACCGAATATATATAAAACAACTACTTATCTCGGAGGTGGCTTAATGAGCCCCAAAATCGGTGTTTTAATGGGTGGATGTTCCGCTGAAAGGGAAGTGTCATTACGTACCGGGGAAGCAATCTATCAAGCATTATCATCCATTGGTTTCGATGCGGTAAAAATCGATGTAGATAAAAACATAGTGGAAAATTTGAAAAACCAGCAAATTGAGCTGGCCTTTATCGCGTTGCACGGCAAATACGGTGAAGATGGTACCATACAAGGTCTACTGGAAATGCTGGATATACCTTATACCGGTTCCGACGTCTTAGCAAGCGCCATGGCCATTAATAAAATTACTACCAAAAAGATATTGCTGTATGAAGGACTGCCTACTCCCGAGTTTTTCACTATATCGCGCAGCGAGTATAACAGTAACGCACTGGATAATATCAATGACAAAATTGCGGCTATGGGCCTGCCGGTTGTGATAAAAGCAGCTACTCAGGGGTCTACCATTGGTATTTCATTTGTGCGTCACCAAAATGACATTAACAGTGCTATAGAGCAAGCTTTCCAGTATGACCCCGATATACTGGCAGAAAAAATGATTGACGGTACAGAGATAACCGCATCGGTGCTGGGCAATGAAAAACCGGAGGTGCTACCGCTGATTGAAATTTTCTCAACCACCGGGGTCTATGATTACACAGCCAAATACACCGTCGGGCTAAGCGACCACATTATTCCGCCCCGTTTGCCGGAAAATGTGCAGCAAAAAATTAAAGAATTAGCGTATAAGACGCATCTGGCCATTGGCTGCCGAGGGCTTTCCCGCGTTGATTTCATGGTCGACCAATCCGGCCAACCTTACATTCTGGAAGTCAACACCATACCGGGTATGACGGAAACCAGTCTTTTCCCCGATGCAGCCAGAGCGGCAGGTATATCATTTGAAAAACTGGTAGGCAGATTAGTACAGTTAACCATGGAAAAGTAAAACCCATAATTATCTTGGGTGGAGTAACCTATCGACAGGCTGCTCCATCCAAGATATGTCATATCCAGCCAGTTTTTCCCACAACTATTCCTGCATTAAGCAACATCTTTCTCCATTGAGTATTATAGGGAGGCTAAAATATATGTCAATAAAGTTTACAAAGGATCTCAACGAATCCAGTTTTCTGGACCCAATGAACAATTTCGCACCTAAAACCGTTGTGAGTGAAATACGCCATGACCCATTAACGGGACATATTTCACGCATATTCCCGTTTCGTAAATTTAATTTACACAGACACGATTGGACACCTTTTGTAGAAGAATCCAGACAAAAATTCTGTCCCTTTTGTCCCGGCGTATTAGAAAAGGTTACCCCTAAATTCTCCGCCGATATAGCTCCCGAGGGACGCATCAAAATCGGCGATGCAACAGTAATCCCCAATTTAAATCCATATGAAAAATATGCTTCACTGGTAATCATGTCATCCCGCCATTATATTTCTATGGATGAAATCAACTCGGAATTAATTGTTAACAGTTTCCGGGCCGGGCTGGAGTACTTGCGAAGGGTAATCTCCCTGGATCCGGACGAAGCCCGCTTTGTATCCATTAACTGGAACTATATGCCTTATGCCGGTGGATCTTTAATTCACCCTCATTTACAGATATTAGCGGGCAAAGAGCCCTGTACATATGACAAGCAGTTAATAATTGCATCTGACAATTATTTAAGCACCAATAACAGCAATTATTGGACGGATTTAATTAGCAGTGAGGAACAGACAGGAGAAAGGTATATCGGCCAAACAGGGCAGGTACACTGGCTAAGCGTTTTTGCGCCGCGCCATGTTGGCGATATGATAGGTATACTGCCCGGCAAACAAACCATTGATGATGTCACCGGTAATGATTTAAGTGATTTGGCGACGGGGCTTTGTAAAGTAATAAAGTTCTATAACCAGAACAACATAGTGTCCTTTAACGCTGCGTTGTATTTTGCCCGCCATGAAAATGCCGGTTTTGCCGTCCATGCCAGAATTGTGGGCAGGTTTACCATATTTCCACTTGTAGGCAGTGATATCACGCACATGCAAATTCTTCATGATGATCCCTGGACAGTGATATTACCGGAGGATTTCGCCCGAGATTTGAGAGCCGCATTCTAAACCTGGCAGGAATCGTGCCTCCGACAGAGAATAGTAACTTAATAAACATAACCGGAGGTGACCCCCAAATGGCATCTAAAAAATGTATAATGTGCGGAAGAATGTTTGATCCGGATCAGATAGTGGAGGAGAATAAAAATCCTTTTCTCGATGATGATGAGGAGGATATGCCTAAAAAGGCGCCTTCTTTTTGTCAAATTTGCGAAGCTAAAATACGCCATGAAGCAGATGATAACAAAAAACCGTCCAAACCAATGTAACACCGAATAGATTAAATAACCATTAGATTAATCTGAGATTAACCTGCACCCGGTCCGGTTTTAATAATTAAGGAGGAGATTAGTTGCAAAAAGGGTTTAGGTGGCTAACAACGCTAGTTGTGGCAATTGTAGTGATTTTCTTGCTTGTGGCCAGGTGGGGTGCCCATCTTTATATAGATTGGCTCTGGTTCCAATCCCTTGGTTATAGCAACATTTTTAAAACAATATTATTGTCCGAGATAGGCCTGCGGGTATTAGTTGGATTAGCAGCATTTCTATTCATTTTCGTTAATTTAATGTTTACGAGAAAATCTGTAATTCAGAGCATCAGCACCCGTCAGTTCAATAAAACCGACGACGATATCATTACCATCTACCAGTCGCCTTTAAATAAGTATCTAACACCACGATCATTAACTCTAACCTATTTAGCTATCAGCACTGCCCTGGCAATATTCATAAGCTCAGCGGTAACCGGCGATTGGGTTATAATTCAAAAATATCTGCATAGTACCGCTTTTGGTATCGCCGATCCTATTTTTAACAATGATATTGGCAAATATATTTTCAGCTTACCCTTTTATCAATTTTTATACAAGCTATTAACGTGGTTTATTATTCTGTCCGCCTTCACCTTGGCCATGGTCTACTTTTTATCCGAAACCGGCAGAAACGGATGGGGCAAAATTTTCAACTCAATGTCGGCCCGGCTGCACCTTTCTTTCCTGGCAGCACTATTTTTCCTGGTCCGGGCCTGGGGTTATCAATTGGAACAGTACATGCTTTTATATTCCAGCAACGGCGTCACTTTTGGCCCGGGTTATACGGATATTCATGCCCGTCTGCTGGCTTATAAGGCGCTTTTCTTCATCGCATTGCTTATTGCTGTAATTATTATAGTTAATGTTTTTATGCGCCGGTTTAAACTAATCCTCTACAGTATTGGCGGTTTGTTTTTGGCATCAATAATTCTAGGCGGCATATATCCATCGGCAGTTCAAAGTCTTATAGTTAAGCCCAATGAGTTGAACAAGGAGTCGCCATACATTGCCAATTCCATTGAATATACACGTATGGCTTATAACCTGGATCAAGTGAACATAAAAAAATTTCCCGCAGGACAGGTACTTAGCAGCTCCGATATAGAAAATAACCGCGAAACGGTTAAAAATATCAGACTTTGGGACTGGCGGCCACTGCGAGAAACATACCAGCAACTGCAAGAAATCAGGCCATACTATGAGCTTGAAAATATCGACATTGACCGTTATACAATAAATGATGAGTACAGGCAGGTCATGTTGGCAGCCCGGGAACTTGATCAGGAACAATTACCTGACACGGCTAAAACCTGGATTAACCAACGGCTAAAATACACCCATGGTTATGGCATTACCATGAACCCCGTCAATAAAATGACTTCGGAAGGGTTGCCCGAGCTATTTATTAAAAATATCCCGCCGACCAGCACAATAGATAATAAAGTAACGCGACCCGAGATATATTTTGGTGAGTTAGCGGACAATTACGTGATAGTAAACACAAAAGCCCAGGAATTTGACTACCCGGTGGGTACGGAAAACGCTTACACCACTTATGAAGGCAATAGCGGTGTCAAGATAAACGGATTTTTGCGCAAAGTAATATTTGCATTGGCATTTGCCGATTATAAAATGCTGCTGGCAAGTGACTTGCAAAATAGCAGCCAGATATTATATTACCGTAATATCCAGGATAGAGTACCCAAACTGGCCCCTTTTCTTAATTACGACAGTGATCCGTATATAGTGCTCGATAATTCCGGTGCTCTGCACTGGATGTGGGATGCTTATACCACATCCGATATGTACCCCTATTCCGAACCTTTTAAGGGAGGCAACAACTACATCCGCAATGCGGTTAAGGTGGTTGTTAACGCTTACACGGGGCAGGTGGATTTTTACGTTGCCGATGCCGAAGACCCGATTATCCAGACTTATGCTAAAATATTTCCCGGCGTTTTCAAGCCGCTTAATGAAATGCCCGATGATTTAAAGAAACATATTCGTTATCCTATTGATCTTTTTAGTGTTCAGGCGGAAAAATATGCTGTTTATCATATGACCAATACTGAAGTATTATATAATCAAGAGGATAAATGGAATTTACCCAACGAAAAGCTTTATAACGAAGAGGTGGTGTTAGAGCCATATTACAATGTTATCAAGCTGCCCGGAAGTGAAAAAACAGAGTACGTTTTAATCATGCCGTTCACGCCAAATAATAAAACAAATATGATTGGCTGGATGGCAGCCAGATCAGACGAACCACATTACGGCGAACTTATCGTGTATGAGTTTCCCAAGCAGGAACTAGTATACGGTCCGATGCAAATAGAAGCCCGCATCGACCAGGATACTGTAATTTCACAGCAGCTTACGCTGTGGAATCAGCGGGGGTCTTCTGTAATCAGGGGAAACTTGCTGGTAATTCCGGTCGAGGATTCTTTGCTTTACGTGGAACCGCTATACTTGCAGTCTGAACAAAGCAAAATGCCGGAGTTGCGCCGAGTTATTGTGGCGCATAGCGATAAGATTGTCATGGAACCCACTTTGGATCTGGCTTTAAATAGGATTTTCGGCAGCGAGGTTAATGATACATCACCCGATAATCAAACGCAACCGCCACCCACAAGTGAAGCGCCGACAACAACGCTTAAAGACTTAATAGACACCGCAAATAACCTATACAATGAAGCACAAAGCAAACTGCAAAATGGCGACTGGGCAGGATATGGCGAAGCAATTAACAAATTAGAAGAAACACTAAATAATATGTCAGCTCAGGCTGAATAGCATTATAATATTCTTAGGGAAGGAGATGATTGTGATATGTTTTTTGAAAGTTGGTGGCAAGCATTGCTATTCGGCGTTGTAACCACCACCGGTATGCTGGCAATTTGTTATGCCTTTATGCTAAAATGGAGTAAATTTACCGGAGAAAACAAAAAGCCCAAGCAGTCATGCGATGCTCATCACTAAACATTAACAAGCTAGTGCAATAATGCTTTATTGTAATCGCCTATACCAGGCAGTCACATGACAGCGTTTAACCGGAACACTAGCGACCGGTTCCCTTAAAACCCAGCTTATAAGCCACCGGTTCTTATAACCGGTGGCTTTTTTATAATGGAGGGATTAATCATGCCTAAGGTGGCTATCAACAGCAAATTTTATCACTATGCGGCCGGAATTCCTCAATATAATAATGGTAAATACGCTATTATTTTTATCCATGGCGCCGGCGGCAGCCATAAACACTGGAGTTGTCAAACCGCGGAACTGGGACAAAAATTTTTAACTATCGCCGTTGACCTGCCGGGACATGGTGATTCCGAAGGTGGGCCATGTAAAAAAATTGGAGATTATAGTGATTTTATATATGACTTTGCCGGGCGGGTATTGGGCGCCAAGTTCTTTTTAGCCGGCCATTCTATGGGTGGAGCCATTGCTATGGATTTTGCTCTTCGTTACCCTAATAAATTAAACGGACTAATTTTAATTGGCACCGGAGCCCGGCTACGGGTAGCACCCTCTATTTTAGATACCTTTGCAGCGGGAGAATTACTCCCTCAATTTATTAGTTATGCTTACAGTGATACAGCCAGTCCCGATTTAATAAAACAGGCCGAAATAGAAATGGCAAACACCGATCCCAGTATATATTACAATGATTTTCTTGCCTGTGACATGTTTAATTATAGCGAGCATATTCAAGCCATTAATACACCCACACTTGTTCTTGGGGCCACCGCGGACCGTTTAACTCCGCCCAAATACAGCCATTATCTGGCGGAGAACATTCCCAACTCCCAGCTGCAGATAATTGAACAGACCGGGCACATGATGATGTTGGAGAAACCCCAGCAAACAAACGCCAGCATTGAAAAATTTATAACCAGCATAACACCGGGGGATTAAAAGTTTATAAAGGGAGGTTTATAGCATGGCCAGATCTATGGTCAAGCGCATCGGAGTTTTAACCGGAGGCGGCGATGCACCCGGTTTAAATGCGGTAATCCGCGCTGTTGTTAAAACCGCTATCCATGAATACCAAATGACAATCGTTGGTTTTGAAAACGGTTTCGGCGGTTTAATTAAAAATCAAGCACGGGAACTAACCGAGGCAGACGTAGTTGGTATTTTGCCCAGAGGGGGAACTATTCTAGGCACCACTAACCGAGACAACCCCTTTCATTACCCAGTAACCAAAGGTAACGAAAAAACTTTTGTCGACGTATCAGACCGGGTTTTTGAGAACATCAGCATTCATGAAATAGAAGCACTGATTGTAATAGGCGGTGACGGCAGCCTGGCCATAGGAAAAGAACTGCACGACCATGGTTTGAAGGTTGTGGGTGTTCCCAAAACCATTGACAACGACCTATCAGCGACAGACCAAACCTTTGGTTTTGATACCGCCCTTACCACTGCTTCCGAAGCCATTGATAAGCTCCATACCACGGCTGAATCCCATCACCGGGTAATGGTGTTGGAGGTCATGGGTCGCTATGCCGGTTGGATCGCACTGGCATCCGGTTTGGCAGGCGGAGCCGATGTTATATTGATTCCGGAAATACCTTACAATACGGATATTGTAGTGGAAAAGATTAACGCCCGCAGCAAGGAAAAGAAAAAATTCAGTATAATAGTGGTGGCTGAAGGCGCTAAACCTATGGGTGGGGAAATGGTAGTCAGTAAACATATAGAGGGCAGCTTTGATCCCATTCGCCTGGGCGGCATTGGTAATGTAATAGCCCAAGCAGTGGAATCCGCCACCGGCAAAGAATCAAGGGTGACCGTACTGGGCCATTTGCAGCGGGGCGGGTCGCCCACAGCATATGACCGCATTCTCGCCACCCGCTACGGTACAGGAGCGGTTAATTTAACGGCCGAAGGCAAGTTCGGCAGAATGGTATGTTTAAAGGGACAGCATATTGATTCCGTGCCATTGGAGCAGGCTGTGGGTGAACTGCATAAAGTGCCTGTGGATGGGGAATTAGTCAGGGTAGCCAGACAAATGGGCATTTGCCTTGGCGATTGAGGCGATTAAGGAATAGACATGAAAGGGGAAACACGTTGATAATTAATTATCCCGAACTGGCCGTAAAAGAATTAATTGATGAGGTCCTAATCGAATATGCCGGCCAAAACCCGGGCACCTGCCAATGCGAACGCTGCAAAAATGATATCATGGCTTTAGCGCTTAATAGCCTGCCGGCCAAGTACGTGGTCAGCGACTTCGGTCAAGTTTACACTAAGGCTATTTATGATCAGGTGGGCGGCAAAGCTCAGGTAATCGCCGCCTTGACATCAGCAATTCAAAGGGTGCAGCAGTATCCAAGTCATTATTAAATAATGGAGGGTTTTATGAGCTATGCATTTAGAACCACCGGTATTTAGGCCACCCAGTGAAGCCTTTAGCCTTATATTGCAGCTTACCATTGGATGCCGGCATAATGCTTGCACTTTTTGCGGTATGTACAAAGGCAAAACATACCGCAGTAGAACTTGGGACGAAATAAAAAACGATATTGATATATGTTCCTCCCAGATGAAGAGCATAGAAAGGGTATTCTTAGCTGATGGTGACGCTCTGGCGGCAGACACACCCCTTATTTTAAAAACTGCGTTTTACCTTGATAAAAAATTTCCGGATCTGAAGCGTATCAGCATGTACGCCGGTCCCAAGGATATCCTAGCCAAATCCCTGGATGAACTTAAGGAAATACGCGCCTCCGGTGTCGAATTATTATATTTGGGTGTGGAAAGCGGTAGCAATAATATTCTGCAAGCTGTCTGTAAAGGAGTATCTGCTGAGGAAATGGTAAAGGCCGGCCAAAAAGCCCTCAAGACGGGTTTTGGGCTTTCGGTGACCATTATCAATGGTCTTGGAGGCACTGCATTATGGGAGGAACATGCCAAGGAAACCGGTAAAGTCATCAGTGCTATAGATCCCACATATCTGGGTGCGTTAACGCTGATGCCGGTACCTAATACAGTATTATATCACCAAATACAGCAAGGCGGTTTTACATTACCAAATGCAATGCAAATCTTACAGGAAATGAAATATCTATTGGAAAACTTACATTTAACCCACTGCGTGTTCAGAACCAACCACGCATCAAATTATCTGCCGCTACGCGGAATATTGAACAAAGATAGTGATAGCCTTATAACCATATTGGAACAGGCCATTGCCCAACCGGATACTATACCCTTAAGGCCCGAAAGCAGAAGAGGATTGTAAAGAGGTCTAAAACAGATAAATAAAAAGCATATAGATATCTATAAGTGGCAAAAAAATCCAAAGTAATTGCTTACATATTATGGTATTATATAAATATATTACCAAATTAAGGAGGCAATTGCTTTGTTTACTAAAAGGATATTTACAATAGTTTTCTTTTTGTTTGTATTGCTTAACTGTATTATCGAATATTCCATCGCGCGTGAAACAGGCAGCTCACAAATCCAATTTTTTAACAATGATAACCACAAAGGTATAGAACAGCTAATCAAGCAGGCTATAGAGTATGCATGGTGGTCGGACGATCCAAATTACCGAGAAGAACTAAACAAGTTTTATGCAGGTCCCGCTTTGGAAGATGTCACCGAATCGGTAAAACATTATAAAGATAGCAGCACCGATTGGTACAGCTTGACTTTTTTAGAAAACTGTCATATTGTTTATAACAATGGAAATACCTCCATCGCCATAATATCTATAAAAGATATTGATGTAACAACAAACAATATACAGAATAGCAGGGGAATGTTAATTCTACATAAAACTGATAATGGTTGGCGCATTAAGGAAATGAATTATTTTTGATATCCTGATAATAACCAGCTGTTACACTAGGAGGTGACTGCTCTTTGGGCCTGAAAATCGGCATTTTTACCGACAGTTACCGGCCATATACAAGTGGAGTGGTCCGGTCAATTGAAACATTTTCTGAGGAATTACAGGCTCAGGGTCACGAGATTTTTATTTTTGCGCCCGAATATCCTAAACAAAATCATGATCACATGAACGAAAATAGAGTATTTCGCTTTTCTTCCATACCAGCGCCAACAAACCATGATTTTGCCCTGGCTGTGCCATTTTCAATACGTTTGCGCCCAACCCTAAAAAAAATCGGCCTGGATATCATCCATGTTCATTCGCCATTTTTATTGGGGCGTTTGGGAGCTCGCTGTGCTAAAAAATTAAATATACCGCTGGTTTTTACTTTTCATACTCTTTATGATCAATATGTTCATTATGTACCCATAGGACAAAGTATTACCAAAGAAATCACTAAAAAATTTTGTGCTGATTTTTGCAACCATTGCAACCTGGTAATTGTGCCCACCGGTATAATTGGTGAACACTTGCAGAAGTGGGGAGTTAGCACCGAAATAAAGGCATTACCCACAGGCATTAATACTTGTAGCTTTAGGACTGAGGAAAAAGATTGGCTGCACCGCAAATTCAACATAGATGTTCAAGAAAAAATACTGATATCCGTAGGCCGGTTAGCTAAAGAAAAGAACTTTTCATTTATATTGAAGAGTTTTAGCAACGTAAATGCGGTTTTTCCTAAAACCAAGTTGGTACTGGTAGGTAACGGCCCTGAAAAAATTACACTTGTTAATTTGGCCAGGAAGCTTGGCATTTCAGAAAAGGTAATTTTTACCGGCACATTAACCAAAGATGAAATGGCTAAAGCTTATAACAGTGCCGATATATTCGTTTTTGCATCAATTACCGAAACACAAGGGTTAGTGGTAGGGGAGGCCAAAGCGTCAGGATTACCAACGGTAGCGGTAAAGGCCTTTGGCATTTCGGAAATGGTAGAAAACAATGTGGATGGGTTTCTAACGGATTTAGATATAAATAATTTCGTAAATAAAATAAATCTGCTGTTAAAAGATGATGATTTACGATGTACAATGAGCAAAAATGCAACAATAAATGCTGAAAAAATTTCTTCACAATATTGCGCTCAAAGATTGCTGGAATATTATTACACTGTGATAAAAAAATGTGCTGATAAAAGCAAGATAGAGACTCCCAAATTAAGTTGATTTTATGTGAAATGTATAATATCATGGCTAGATGGGAACGCTTATGTGTTCCCATTTTAAGTACGACCATTTATACCGCTCATACTGTCATACACGAAATTAGGACTTGGGAGGATAACAATGGAGCAGTACCTACCGGTAATATCAGGATATCTATTTATTTTTTGTGCCAGGGTAATCGACATGTCCCTGGACGTAATACGCATATTGATGTTAATGAGGGATCGGCGTATTTTAGCTGCAGTTATTGGTTTTTTTGAGGTCGCTGTTTTTGTGCTGGCCTTAAATGAGGTGTTAAAGGGTGGGCTAAATGACCCGGGCAAAGTAATCGCTTACGCGGGTGGTTTCGCAACCGGAAACTATATAGGCAGCTTAATTGAAGAACGTCTGGCCATGGGCTTTTTGTCTATTCAAATATTCCCACCCATTAGACTGGTAAATAATATTACTTATCAAATGCGTAATGAAGGTTTTGGTGTGACCAGTGTCACCGGTTGCGGACGTGATGGTGAAAGAATAATATTGTTCGTATTAATTAAGCGAAAAGACCTAAATAAGGCATTGCATATAATTGATCAAGTTTGCCCGGAAGTTTTCTTTAACGTTTCCGATGCCAAGCGTATTCACGGCGGCGTTTTTCCTGTTAAAAAGGGTAAATAAAACATTATAATGCAATTTATAATATAATTTATTAAGCCTAGGCTTAATATCGGGCAATAGTTTCTAAAATATAATTCCCGTAGGAATATAAGTGTATAAAATGCCGACAGGGTTTCCTGTTTGTTTTTATTTAAATTTAGAAAGAACTTAAATTTAGAAAGAACAGACGAGAAACTCTATTTTTTCGCCTTTTTCGCCTAATGAAATATTTATCCAGGATAGAAGAGGAAAAAAGTTTATTAGTTTACATAATATCTATTATCGGAAGTAATGAAATAAGATAAAACAATAATAAAAACTAGGATGTCATCGCTGAGTATCCCATTGGTTCTCCTCTCCTATAGTGTTTTGTTGAATAGTTAGCATAGGTTAGTTTACGAAATATTACTTTTTATTTTTTAAAACCTTATGTACAAAGGCTTTAGTGCAAAAAACGTAGTACTAAATAGTATAAATACCCAGGCCTAAAGCTTCAAAAAGTTCCTTCTGTTCCTTGTCTATTTTACACTCATACCACTCATCAATCTTTATTTTTCTACAACAAGGTGCCGTCTATATCAGTTCACATCGGATCTATATTTTTAATTGCCATATCCCGACATTTATTATTATTGCATTACATATTTTTATTATTATAATAAATATTAACATATTGTTTTAATAAACCCAAAATTGTTCAACCGTTTTCGAGTCACTTTACCTGTGGCTATAGTGGCTATAGTAGCTATGGTAACTTGACCGACAGAGTGCATACTGGAAACAGCTGTGCCTCTCATTGTGGAAAGGTTACGTTTTAATGAAAGGAGGATAGCTAATCAATTTAAAATATGTAGTTGCTTTAAACTACAAGCACGTTTTGATCTCTATATATCAAGCGAAAAAACATGGTTGGTTATATGTTGTAGTTATTTTTTAGAAACATAATTTTTGCAATAAAAATAGGTAAGAGGAGACTGATAATGAAATTAGCGACAAAAAAGATATTCAATAAAACACTTTTAATTTTTTTACTTTCTTTTTTATTGGTAGCAACATCATTAATGCCTGCATTTGCTGCTACAAACGTTGTTAATACTTCTATTCCTGTAGATTCTGTTGCTACAAACGATGTTAATACTTCTGTTCCTGGGGATAAAACTGAAATCCAAGCAGTTCCAGCAGTTTATGTTATTGCTACAGTTTTAACGTCAGCTAGACCGGTTATACAACGAATTTTAGCTTCACCAGCAACAAGAAAAGCTGGGGATTTTCTAAAATTTAGTTATAAAAATTTCCGCAAAAACTTAATTACTCTAACAAGGGGAAACCCTGGTACAAAGTACGAAGCTCATCATTTATTACCAAAAGCACACGAAAGTAGATTCGCAAAAGCACATATTAGAGATATACACAACCCCAAATATGGTACATGGGTCGATAAAACATATCACCGCAAGACAGCTAACGAATTTAATAATCATTGGGAATATTTTTTCAAGAGGTATGAAGATAAAGGGAAATTTCCAACAAAGTCAGAAGTACTTAAGTATGCTAAAACATTATGTGATAAGTATAAATTTCACCCAAATTTTTAAAGGTAGAGTACGATATTGTTCTAAGCGCAAGTAATAATGAGTTCTTTATGATTATCCCTGCTTAACGAGTGGCTTGCTAGAAAATATTAATATTGGTGCTACCTCTGCATGTATAGTATGATTTTAAACAAAAAAGCACATAATGGCTTCAAAGCAATTGTTCTGAAGCTATTATGTGCTTTAACAAGGCTTAACCTTAAAAAGTAGTAGGAGGAGATTTGATTTGAAAATAGAGTATGGTAATAATAGACTTACAATATTATATGATAGCTATGAAAATGAAAATAATAATATAAAAAAAGTTCATTTTAATTTTAGGGAGGATGACGAGATTGGCTTAAATGGATTTTGCCAAGTTTTCTCAAAATCAGAAGATGTTATATCTGAGTTTCCTACAGTTTGTAAAGTTGTCGAGCATACTATATACGGAACACCTATATCACCGGATGGTAAATATCTATTTATCGGCACATGGGATAAAGGGCTTTTTTGTTACGATATTGATAATAGAAATCTAAAGTGGAAAAAAACACCTGCTAAAGTAAGGCAAGTTATTGCCAAAGATGAGTTTTTAGTAATTGAGATGTGTGACAGGGGGATCTATAAAAGACATATAGAAACGGGAGAGCTGCTTTCAGAAATAAAAATGAGTAATATTCGATTTATGTATCGAATAAGTGATAATGAAATTTTTACTGGAACTAAAAGAGATAAATATTTTATTTATGAAATCCCAAGTCTAACCGAAAAATCTGTAATGAAAAAAAGCTCATTAACAAATATAAATATTTATGAAGCAATCAATATTCTTGATGCTAAAAAGGAAAATGGAAAACTTGTTATTTCTGGAACGGAGTTCGAGTATTCTAGTGAAGATGCAATTGATTTTACAAGGAGTATAAAAATACCCTAAAGATCTGTAGAGTGCAAAAATGTAAAGGCTTTATGTAAAGGCTTTAATGTAGTGATAAGACCGAAAAAGCCGGCTGATTGCAATTACGCCGATACTGACCTCGCTATTAGAAACAGGCCTAAATAACCTGGGCCTGTTTCTAATAAGCAATTTCAGTATTAAGAATGGTGTATTCATGAATGCTGTATTACGTAGCAGTTAAATTACTACATTGCCATTCATACCATTTTAGATAGGATAAAAATCCGTACCTTGTTTGGCTAGCTCCAGATCTACTTTAAGTTTCTTAGCCATTCTTTCCTGCAGAAATTTAGGTGCTACCTGCGGGAATAAAGCTACCGAAACAATGTCTTCCTCTTTTTCCATATAAGATGCGCATTCTTCTCTGGCTTTGGGCAGCTCCGGTTCAATTAAATCCGCCGGACGGCATTTAATCGGTTCTTCGTTACCGATGATCTTCTTGCGGGCCTCTTCATTCACCGGTGCGGGAGAACGTCCGTAAAATCCACGCATGTAGTTTTTAACTTCGTTGGTAGCCATTTTATAACGTTCCCCGAGCAACACATTCAATGCCGCCTGAGAGCCCACAATTTGGCTGGAAGGGGTAACCAGCGGCGGGTAGCCAAAGTCCTCCCTCACCCGGGGCACTTCAGCCAACACCTCAGGTAATTTATCCAGAGCATTTTGCTCTTTAAGCTGATTGATAAAGTTTGAAATCATACCACCGGGTATCTGGTAGGTCAGTACATTGGTATCCGGACTGCTGCTGGCATTATCAAAAGCAGCGTAATGTTTGCGCACCCCTTTAAAGTATTCGGCAATCTCCGAAAGCAGTTCGAGATCCATTCCCGTATCATACGGAGTATCCTTAAATGCCGCCACCATGCTCTCGATAGACGGCTGTGAGCTTTGCAATGCCAGGGAGGATATAGCACAGTCAAGCACATCCACCCCGGCCTCCACGGCTTTCATATAAGTCATTGAGGCCATGCCGCTGGTATAATGACAATGCAGCTGCACCATAATACCAAGTTTTTCTTTCCAACCTTTGACGATGTCATAAGCAGGCTGGGGAGCTAATATACCCGCCATATCTTTTAAACACAGCGAATCGACACCCATTTCCTTTAATTCAGCACCTGTGCGCATATAAAAGTCATAATCGTGCACCGGGCTGATGGTATAGACCACCGTACCCTGAGCATGGGCACCTTCCCGCTTGACATATTCAATAGCTTTCTCCATATTGCGTGTATCATTTAAGGCATCAAAAATTCTAAAGATATCCAAACCGTTATCTACCGTTCTCTTGACAAATTCCTCCAGCACATCATCGGCATAATGTTTGTAACCTACTACGTTTTGACCGCGCAACAGCATTTGCAGCTTGCTGTTTTTAAAATGACGCCTGACAACCCGCAGTCTTTCCCAGGGATCCTCATTAAGGAAACGCATGCATGAGTCAAAAGTAGCGCCACCCCATATTTCAATGGCGTGGAACCCCACCTGTTCTACCTTTTCCGCAATAGGAAGCATATGTTCAGTGCGCATGCGGGTGGCCAACAATGATTGATGGCCATCCCGCATAGTAGTATCCATGATTTTAACTTTCCTAGTCTCTCCCATGATATAACCCTCCCCGTTCTTTTATAATGCCAGGGACATTGTCATTAATCCACTGTAGTCATTACTTTTCTCACTGCTTGTATTGACTTCTGCAAGGCAGTCTTTTCTTCTTCGGTTAAATCCACCTCGATAATTTTCTCAACACCGGAACCGCCGATTATGGCCGGTACACCCAAGTATATTTCTTTTTCTCCATATTCGCCGCTTAAGTAAGCAGCTACCGGCAATATACGCTTCTTATCTTTTAATACAGCTTCCACCATTTCTATTACTGAAGCGCCCGGCGCATAAAAAGCACTGCCGGTTTTTAAATAGTTAACTATTTCCGCGCCGCCCTTTCTGGTTCTGTCAACAATGGCATCTATGCGTTCACGCGGAATCAATTTTTCAATGGGTATACCGCCGGCATAGCTGTAACGCACCAGAGGCACCATATCATCACCATGACCGCCGAGAACAAAAGCACTGACATCTTTATAAGAAACGCCCAATTCCTGAGCGATAAAAGTACGGAAACGTGCCGAATCCAGTACGCCTGCCATGCCAAATACCCGGTTGGCGGGAAAACCGCTGGCCTTATATGCCGCGTACACCATGACGTCAAGGGGATTGGTCACCACAATAATAAAAGCGTTGGGAGAATATTTAGCCGCCTGCTCCGCACACGACTTAACTATTTTTATATTGGTATTTACCAAGTCATCCCGGCTCATCCCAGGCTTACGGGCAATACCTGCGGTAATAACGACTACATCGGAACCGGCCGTATCCTCGTAATTATTTGTGCCCATTATGTTAATATCGTAGCCTTCAATTGGCGCTGCCTCCTGCATGTCGAGCCCTTTACCCTGAGGCACCCCTTCCACTACATCCATTAAGACGATATCGCCTAATTCCTTGGTTGCCGCCCAATGTGCACAGGTAGCGCCAACGTTACCGGAACCAATGACAGTAATTTTATTCCTCTTCAATTTATTAGACCTCCCGTTATTAAGCAATTATTACTAATAAATCACCGTTTTGCACCGTCTGACCTTTTTGTACACACACTTCTTTTACCGTACCGGCTATAGGGGCAGTAATCTCATTTTCCATTTTCATAGCTTCCAAAATTAACAGCCCGTCTCCCGCATTAACCCTATCACCGACGGCTACCTTAACATCATTGATATTGCCCGGCATAGGTGCTGTCACTGTCCCGGCTCCCTGGACAGCCTGGGCTTTCGGTTTTTCGGGAGCAGCTTGCGGCCTGGCCGCTTCTTTAGGGGCAACCACTTTAGCTTGTGTCGATACCGGTGCCGGTGCCGCCTGTGCAACAGGGTTGGCATGCACCACCAGAGATGGTGTGGAAGCTAACTCCTCCACTTGCACTTCATATGGTTCACCGTTAACCACAACTTTAAATTTTTTCATTCATTACGCGCCTCCCCTGGTTTAGAAAATAGTTATTGCTTAAGCAACAGCATATGTCCATCGCTAAGCAGTAAGCCTTCCACTATTCTAGACTATAATCTCTACCCGCCATTATTTCTATTACCCCTGAACGTTTCCAGGAATCCATTTGTCCGTTAATCTTTTTTACTCCGACAACCCGGCCACCATGTTTTAGATATCCCCCCACTGCCAGGGCAGCCGTGATAGCCGCCACGGTTTTGGGATCAACTGTAGGTTTGGAGCTGACTTCAGTCAGTGAGCCCATTGTCTAATCCCTCCCTTGAACCAGCCTACATTGTGAGCGTAGATCCGAAAAGAGGCGTGTCCCCTTCCTTAATTAGGGACACACCTCTAAAAAAAGCGTGTCCCCGTTCCATATCGGGGACATACCTTCAAAGAAGGTATGTCCCCTTTTCTCTAAACAGGTAAATTGCCATGTTTTTTACGAGGCCGGCTTTCCCGTTTGCTATTCAGCACACCCAGGGCGTCAATAATCTTGGCCCTCGTATCCCGCGGGTCAATAACATCATCCACAAAACCCCGGGTGCTGGCCACATAGGGATTGGCAAAATTATCCCGGTATTCCTGCACCAGGCGTTTTCTTTCTTCCATAGGATTTTCAGCAGCGGCAATTTCATTACGGTTAATAATATTAACAGCGCCCTCGGGGCCCATAACCGCAATTTCTGCAGTGGGCCAGGCATAAACCGTATCCGCCCGCAATGAGCTGCTGCACATAGCCAGATAAGCGCCACCATAGCCCTTGCGCAGAATAACGGTAATTTTGGGTACCGTGGCTTCCGAATAAGCGTATAACATCTTGGCACCGTGCCTTATAATACCGCCAAATTCCTGAGCCGTACCGGGCAAAAATCCGGGCACATCCATAAAAGTAACCAAGGGAATGTTAAAAGCGTCACAGAAACGTACAAAACGGCTTATTTTATCCGATACATTGATATCCAAACACCCGGCTAAAAAGTCCGGCTGGTTAGCTACAATACCCACTGATCGACCGTTGACTCTAGCAAAACCAATAACCCCATTCTTAGCATATAGCGGCAATACTTCAAGGAATTCACCGCCATCGACTACCGCAGTGATAATCTTCTTTACGTCGTAAGGCATATTGGGCTGATCAGGTACGATATTTAACAGCTCCTCGCGGTCAACTGCAGGTTCTTTGACTTCATAGCAAGGAGTCTCTTCCAGATTATTGGAAGGCAAATAGCTCAACAGCTGTTTTACCATATCCAAACAGTGTTCTTCATCTTCACCCATAAAATGAGCCACACCACTGGTTTGGTTATGGGTCAAAGCACCGCCCAGCTGTTCCATGGAAACTTCTTCACCGGTGACGGCCTTGATCACCTGCGGTCCGGTAATGAACATTTGAGAAGTGCCATTAACCATAAATATAAAGTCCATTAACGCGGGAGAATAGACGGCGCCCCCCGCACACGGCCCCATAATCACGGATAATTGCGGAATAACTCCCGAGGCCACGGTATTACGGAAAAATATTTCCCCATAACCGTTTAACGCATCTACGCCCTCCTGGATCCTCGCCCCGCCGGAATCGTTCAACCCGATCACCGGGGCCCCCGTACGCATAGCTAGATCCAACACTTTGCAAATCTTTTGAGCGTGTATTTTACCCAGTGATCCGCCGGTAACGGTGAAGTCTTGAGCATAAATGTATACTTTGCGCCCGTTGACCAGCCCATATCCGGTAACCACGCCTTCACCGGGATTTTTATCGGGATCCCCGGCAAATACATCTATTTCTTTAAAGGTACCCGAATCAAATATATAGTCTACTCTCTCCCGGGCTGTTTTTTTGCCCGCCGCATGCTGTTTGGCAATTCTTTTTTCGCCGCCGCCGGACTGTACTTTCTCTCTCAGTGCCTGCAGTTGTTCCAGCTTTTCCTGCATACTCATTACTTTGCAAAACCCCCTCTAATCGCGTTCACACAATTCAACCAGTGTTCCACAAGTTGCCTTGGGATGCAAAAAGGCAATTTTAGCCCCACCGGCTCCCCGCCTGGGTTTGTCATCAATTAATCTAACACCCGCCGCTTTAAGCTGGGCCAGTTTTTCTTCCAGATTATCCACCCTAAAAGCAATGTGCTGAATACCCTCTCCGTTTTTTTCAATATAGCGTGCTATAGGACCATCCGGAGTGGTACTTTCAAGCAGCTCCACTTCACTGTCGCCGGTGGGGATAAAGGCCACCTTTACCTTTTGATCCTCCACTACTTCCTCTTCGGTAACTTTTAAGCCTAAAACTTTCTCATAAAAATCCTTGGCCGCCGCTAAATTTTTAACAGCAATACCTATATGATCTACCTTTTTTACCACAGCATAGCCTCCTCTTTATCATCAGCTGCACACTATTAAAACAAAAGATTAATTTTATTCGCTTACTATATATTAACCCTATTTAAGAATTGGCAACCTTGCCTTCAATATAATCGATAATCGTTTGCGTACTGGTCCCCGGTGTAAATATTTCCGATATTCCTTTATTCTTTAATTCAGGGATATCTTCATCCGGAATAATGCCGCCGCCCAGCACCAGGATATCGCCGGCATTTTGTTTGCGCAACCCTTCCACTACAGCGGGGAACAGGTGCATATGGGCACCGGACAGACAACTTAGTGCAACAACAGCCACGTCTTCCTGCAGTGCCGCACCAATTATCTGGTCCGGTGTCTGACGCAAACCTGTATATATAACTTCCATACCAGCGTCTCTAAGGGCCTGGGCAATTACCTTAGCCCCCCTGTCATGTCCGTCCAAACCTGGTTTGGCTACCAGTACCCTGATCGGTTTTCCACTCATCCCACGCACTCCTCCTCGCTAAAACACGATTTGTTGCTGATATTCACCAAAAACGCCTCTTAACACACCGCAAATTTCACCCAACGTCGCGTAGTTTTTAACGGCCTCTATAAAATAGGGCATTAAATTCTCGCCGGTACCGGCAACGCCTTCAATATCCTTGAGTAATTTTTGCACCTTTTCGTTATCTCGTTCCGCCCGAAGTTTCGCTAATTTATCCGCCTGTCTCCGACCAACCAGAGGATCTACCCTAAGCAGATCTTTAGGACGTCCTTCCTCCATCTGGAACTTATTAAGCCCGATAACCACTTTGGCGCCGCTTTCAATATCTTTTTGATATTTATAAGCGCTGGTATGGATTTCTTTTTGCATAAATTCAATTGCTTTGGGTGCCCCGCCCAGATCATCAATTTTGCTGATGTATTCACCGGCCTTTTGCTCTATTTGGTTCGTTAAGTTTTCTATAAAATAGGAACCGCCCAGTGGGTCCACAGTATCCGCCGCGCCAATTTCATAACCAATAACCTGCTGGGTTCTCAAGGCAATCAATACGGAACTGTCGCTGGGCAGAGCCAGCGCCTCGTCCCGGGAGTTGGTGTGCAAGGACTGGGTTCCGCCCAGAACAGCACTTAAAGCCTGGTAGGCTACACGCATAATATTGACATCAGGCTGTTGAGCTGTCAATGTACAGCCGGCAGTTTGGGTATGAAAACGCAGCATCATTGATTTAGGATTTTTAGCACCAAAACGCTCTTTCATAATTTTGGCCCAAAGCCGACGGGCCGCCCTGAACTTAGTAACTTCCTCAAAGAAATTCAAATGCGCGTTAAAGAAGAAACTAAGCCGTGGAGCAAATTCATCCACATCCAGACCGGCGTCGATAGCGGCCTGTACATAAGCTATACCGTCCGCCAGGGTAAAGGCTACTTCCTGGACAGCGGTTGAACCGGCCTCCCGAATATGGTAACCGCTAATACTGATAGTGTTCCAACTGGGTACGTTTTTAGCGCAATAGGCAAATATATCAGTTATCAGGCGCATAGAATGTTCAGGCGGAAATATATACGTTCCCCTAGCCACGTATTCCTTAAGTATATCGTTTTGGATGGTTCCCTTTAGCTGTTCCTGTTTTACCCCCTGTTTTTCCGCCACTGCAATGTACATGGCCAGCAATATAGCAGCCGGAGAGTTAATAGTCATGGAAGTGCTAACTTTATCCAATGGAATTTGATCAAAAAGTGTTTCCATATCCAAAAGAGAGTCAATAGCCACCCCGACTTTGCCTACCTCTCCCATGGAGAGCTGGTCGTCCGAATCATAACCGATTTGAGTAGGTAAGTCGAAGGCAACGCTTAGACCGGTCTGCCCCTGATCCAGCAGGTAACGGAAACGCTTATTGGTTTCCTCGGATGTTCCAAATCCGGCGTATTGACGCATAGTCCAAAGACGGCCCCGGTACATGTTAGGCTGTACTCCCCTGGTGTAGGGATATTCACCGGGAAAGCTATTGGGGGATTGCCCGGCTATGTCTTCAGGCGTATAAACGGTATTAATATCAATACCCGAATCAGTTGAAAAATTCGGCTGCCGCTCAGGACGTTTTGCAGTTAATTTTTTTAATTTTTCGTTATATTTTTGTCCTTGTTCCTTAATGCTTTCCAATACATCACTGTCAAACAAACTATCTCCTCCTTTTACAGACAACCGGGGGATTATTTTAATACTTGACGAAGTAAATCGGGCACTTCAAAGGGCAGGGTCGCCACTTTGGCGCCCGCGGCCTGCAAAGCTTCCACTTTACCGTTAAACGTTCCCTTGCCTCTTTCAATAATGGCGCCGGCATGCCCCATACGTTTTCCTGGCGGAGCGCTCTTCCCGGCAATATATGCCACCACGGGCTTGGTCATTTTTTTGATATACAATGACGCTTCCTCTTCAGCATTGCCGCCAATTTCGCCTACCAGTACCACTGCCTTTGTTTTGGGGTCCTTTTCGAATTTTTCCAGAACACTCACAAAGGATAATCCTACCACCCGGTCACCACCCAGTCCAACTACCGTTGACTGGCCAAAACCGTTAGCTGTAAGATTACCGACAATTTCATAGGTCAAGGTCCCACTGCGGGCTACCACACCAATGGGTCCTTCCACAAAGAACTGGTTGGGAGGAATGCCTATTTTACATTTTCCCGAGGATACGATACCGAAAGTATTGGGACCCACCACAGTAGTTCCTTTACGACGTGCGAATTCAACAATTTCCATTTCATCATGGACAGGAATATGCTCGGTAACAATAACCAGCACTTTAATGCCGGCTGTAATCGCCTCAAATGCCGCATCTTTGGCAAAGGGTGCAGGTATAAATAATACAGAGGCATCTACCTGCTGTTCTTCACAGGCGGCATTAACAGTATCGTACACCGGCACGCCTTCCACTTCTTGCCCGCCTTTACCGGGAGAAACCCCGCCAACGACTTTTGTGCCATAGGCAATCATTTGGCGAGCATGGAATCTGCCCTGGTTACCCGTAATCCCTTGCACAATAACATTGGTCTTTTCATTAATAATAATGGCCACTATATAAACACTCCTTTACCATGCACGTTAATTGGCGTTTGCTATCTCCACGGCCTTGGCTGCTGCTTCTTGCATCACCTTGTAAGCTTCCATGCCGTTTTCCTTAATTATCCTGACTCCTTCTTCCTCATTGGTGCCAACTAATCGGATTACCACCGGAACCGGGATTTCTCTGACCTTCTTAACCTGAATAAGCGCATTGGCCACATCGTCGCAGCGGGTAATACCACCAAAAATATTAATAAAGATAACCCTGGGGTTGGTTTGCAGCAACAGTTCAATGGCTTTTGCAGTACCATCAACACCGGTACCGCCGCCGGCATCTAAGAAATTAGCCGGCTTGCCGCCATAGTGGGATAGTGTATCCAAACTGCCCATAGACATCCCCGCTCCATTGGCCATAACAGCAATATTGCCGCCCAGCTCCACAAATGCAAGCCCCAGATCATGGGCTTGCTTTTCAATATTCGTACGATCCTCCACGTAGGGGACATCTTTTTGCCGGAACAAAGCATCATCATCTATGGTTACTTTGGCATCCGCGGCAATCAACGTATCTCCACTGATTACCAGCGGATTGATTTCTACCAATTCGGCATCCTTTTCACGGAATAGCTTATACAGAAGGGGCAGCAAACGATTAAAATCCTTGACGACCTGCCCGGTAAGGCCCAGCCGCCTGGCGATTTCCCGGCATAAAAATGGGTACACACCCATGGTAATATCAATATGCTGTTTTACAATATGCTCATCCGGCACTTCCTCAATATCCATGCCCCCCTGAGCAGAAGCAATGATCACGGGTTTTTTGGCTGAACCATCGACTGTAATAGCCAAGTATAACTCTTTATCAATTTTAATTTTTTCCTCTACCAAAACCCTTTCCACTTTATGACCGTTTAAAACCATAGATAATACCTGCGATGCGGCTTCACCGGCCTCATCGGGACTGTCGGCAAACTTGATGCCACCACCCTTGCCTCGTTTACCGGCCAAAATTTGGGATTTCACCACCACTGTACCGTTAATTTCCTGGGCCGCTTTAGCTGCCTCTTGCGGGTCAGTCACCATCCTGCCACGGGGCACCTTAATACCAAAGGATGAAAAAAGATCCTTGCCCATGTACTCAAATAGTTTCACAACTGATCCTCCCTTTTAATTTATTACCTGGTCGCGTATATTTTAGTACCTTCTTCGTATAAATCCCCGCCCAGGGTATCGTTAACTACAATTACCGGAAAATCTTCAACTTCCAAACGATGTATGGCTTCCGGTCCCAGTTCCGGGTAGGCCACTACCTCACATTTCTTAATACTCCTGCTGATCAGGGCAGCGGCTCCACCCACAGCGGCAAAATATACCGATTTATATTGTTTTATAGCCTTAATAACATCGGGTGATCTCTTACCCTTGCCCACCATGCCTTTTAGGCCCAGCGCGATTAGTTTAGGAGCGTATACATCCATTCTGCCGCTGGTAGTGGGTCCGGCCGATCCTATAACCTGGCCGGGCTTGGCGGGAGAAGGACCTACATAGTAAATAACCTGCCCTTTTAAATTGATTGGCAGTTCCTGCCCTTTATCCAGTAGTTCCACCAGTTTTTTATGCGCTGCATCCCGTCCTGTATACAAAACGCCATTCAAAAGTACCTTTTGCCCGATGCGCAGTTTTTCCAAAACATCATCGGTAACGGGTGTAGTCAGTTTGATTTTAGTCATTGCCATATTATTCACCCCACTGTCCTATAAAATTACTTCTTTATGCCTGCTGGCATGGCAATTTAAATTAACCGCCACGGGCAGACTGGCAATATGAGCAGGATAAATCTCCACATGCACGGCCACGGCTGTGATACGACCACCCAAACCCTGCGGCCCAATCCCCAGATTATTGACAGCAGCCAGCAATTCCCTTTCCAGTTCAGCAATTTCCGGCCTGGGGTTTGGCGTACCCACCGATCTTAGCAAAGACTCCTTGGACAGCAGAGCTGACTTTTCAAATGTGCCGCCAATACCAACGCCAACAACTATTGGCGGGCAAGGATTTGGACCTGCTGCCGTAACAGTGTCTAAAACAAATTGTTTAACTCCTTCCACTCCTTCAGCAGGCTTCAGCATTTTAAAGGCACTCATATTTTCGCTGCCGCCGCCTTTGGGAGCCAAGGTTATCTTTAATTTATCACCGGGTACCAATTTTAAATGAATCACAGCGGGCGTGTTATCACCAGTGTTAACCCGTTCCAGTGGATGTCCGACAATTGACTTTCTTAGATAACCGTCAGTATACCCCCTGCGCACCCCCTCATTGATGGCGTCCTCCAAAGAACCTCCCTCAATATGTACTTCCTGCCCCAACTCTACAAAAATCACTGCAAAGCCGGTATCCTGGCACATGGGGACCTCCTCCGACTTGGCTATCTCAGCATTATCGATAATTTGCTGTATAATTTCTTTACCGGTCAGAGATATTTCTTGATCATATGCCTTTTGCAAAGCATCTAACATATCCTGTCCCAGAAAGTAATTGGCATCCTTGCAAAGCTTGGCCACAGCCTGCGATATGTTGGCCGTATTAATGGATTTAATGGCAATCCCCTCCCTCGTTTAAGAAACCGTATATTAACAATAAACACGCAATTTTTATGCCATTAAAGAATATTCTAATATAAATATTAATGGCACTACCAGCAGGGCTAACTAATAAAATTCTAACATATTTTGTTTTTAAAAAATACAATTCCATCAAATTACTTAATAGAATTTTATATTTTAGAAAGGGATTCGTTACAATGCTTGATTATACTATATATATTTAAAATCTAATTTTTTTAACTTTATTCTAAGTGTTCGAATTTTCAAATTTTGCCCTCTTTAACTTATTATACAAAGTAGCCAAGGATATATTTAATGCCTGAGCCGCCCTGCGTTTACCCTCAACTGTGCTGCCATACTTAGTCAAAGCTTTTTTAATTAGTATCTGTTCCATCTGATCAATAGGCAGCAACTCTACTTCTCTTTCGGGCGCGGTCTTAAACTGGCTGACATATTGAATAAAATTTTTCTTGGTTAAAACTTCTTCATCAACAGTTACCATTACTCTTTCCACTACATTTTCTAATTCACGCACATTGCCCGGCCAATCATAACTGTATAACACTTCCTCCGCATCTTGAGAAAGGCCCTTAACCTTCTTACCCAGTTTACGATTCAACTTAATAATTAAATGATTAACCAAAGACGATAAATCTTCTTTGCGCACCCGCAAAGGAGGTATGGTTATTTCAACAACGTTAAGTCTATAATAAAGGTCTTCCCTAAATTTTCCCGACCTGATCAGTTCCCTGAGATTTCTGTTGGTAGCTGCAATCACCCGTACATCAACACGTATGGTTTGGTTGCCGCCAACTCTTTCAAACTCCATTTCTTGCAAAACACGCAGCAGTTTTCCCTGCAAAATTAAGTTCATATCACCAATTTCGTCCAAAAAAATTGTTCCTCCATTGGCCAACTCAAACTTGCCAATTTTAGATTTGTTTGCTCCTGTAAAAGCACCCTTGGCATACCCAAAGAATTCGCTTTCCAAGAGGTTCTCCGGAATAGCGGCACAGTTTACCTTAATAAATGGTTTTTCCCGCCTGGAGCTGGCATGGTGAATAGCATGGGCAAACAACTCCTTGCCCGTGCCGCTTTCCCCCAGCAACAATACCGTTGAATTACTGCGGGCCGCTCTTTCAGCCACCTGAATACTTCTTTTTAAATCAGGGCTGGTGCCTAAAATATCGGCAAAACTGTATTTGCATGTGGTAACCTGACCTAATTTGTCATAAAGATTCTCTATCATGGTGGTACGCTGGCGCAATTCATCCATTATTTTCATTACATCGGTGAAATGTTGAAAAACCACCACCGATCCTTCTAAATTACCATCTACAATAATGGGAGACGCATTGCTCACGACTTCGGCATTGCTTCCTCCTACTTGAGTGGGGTGGCCGAATACATTTTTCCCGGTCTTAAGCGCCATGGCCAGCGCACCGTCCGGCGATATTTCAAAAACATTACGACCTATCCTTTTATCTGCAGGTATACCTGTAACACGGGTAAAAGCCGGGTTTACGTACTTAATTATCCCGTTTTTATCCGCCACCTCAACGGCTTCTTGAACAGAATTCAATATAGTTGATAACTCGCCCTGGATCATTTTTATATGCAGCAATTCTTTTTTTTCCCTAAATAAACGCAACATCAAACTAACCGCACTGGTTTCTATGACCGAAGCCGGTCTGTTTATTTTTTTAATAATTTCATTCACATCATCGTTCGTTACTGTATTTATAATTACATCTAAATCTTGTATATCCGGAAGTCTTTTTATGTCATAGATTTTCATTTTTTCATTAACCCAAAACTCACTCGCCGTATTCTCAGTGTCTGTTCTAAACAAGCATACAATTTTTACATCCTCAATATTTTTCAATAAACTATAAACTGATTCTCCATCATCGCCGATGCCAATAATAGTTACTCTCTGCATAATTCACCACCTTCTCATGATAAGCAGATAAATTCCCACTGTTCAGATAAATTCGACGATTAATAGATAAATCCTTCTAAAAAATAAAATTAATTGTTTGCGAACAAATGTTTATCTATCATTCATTTGTGATATAATTGTTATATATTTGGAAAGGTGTTGTTTGATATTGAAAGATAACTTAAGTAAACGCGAGGAAGAAATATTAAATTTTATCAAATACGACCTACAAAAAAAAGGCTACCCACCTTCCGTAAGAGAAATAGGTCAAGCCGTTGGATTAAAGTCAAGTTCCACTGTACACAGCTATCTGCGCAGACTTGAGGAACGGGGGTTTTTAAGAAGAGACCCCGCAAAACCAAGAGCGATTGAAATAATGCTTGATAACGATAGGCCTTTCAGGGCAATGGTTTCCGTACCGGTGTTGGGCCGGGTTGCGGCCGGTGCCCCCTTACTGGCTTTAGAAAACTATGATGACACGTTTCCATTACCGGAAGATTTTGTCGGACGCGGCGAATTTTTTATGCTCAACGTTAAAGGCGACAGCATGATCGAAGCGGGCATTTTGGAAGGAGATCTGGTACTGGTCAGACGCCAGCCATGCGTGGAAAACGGCGATATCGCAGTCGCGTTAATAGGAGAAGAGGCCACCATTAAAAGATTTTTCAAAGAAAACGACCACATTCGGCTTCAACCTGAAAACTACAGACTATCCCCCATACTGATAAAAGAAGTACAGATACTAGGCAAGGTAATAGGTCTGGTGAGAAAATTCTGAATGCGAAAAACTCCTTATCGGCTTTTGCAATAAGGAGTTTTTTAAATCAACGTTTTTGGCAATTTTCATTATATCCCTTTAACATGGCCACAAAAGTATCGGCAGCATAATTAGCCATACCTGGATAGAATCTAACCATATAAAAACTGCGGATCATGCTGGTACCGTACAAGTTAGTTTCTCCAACCCTACCGGCTTCAATAACATCTGCGGCTGCCCATCTGGAAACAAAAGCCACCCCCATGCCGGCCTGAACAGCGCTGATAACCGAACGGGTACTGCCAAGCTCCATTTCTACTTTTAAATTGCCTATATCTACACCTTGTTTAACCAGAATATCAAACATAGATTTTCGTGTACCGGAACCTTCTTCCCGTAATATCAGCTTCTCGTCGACCAACTCAAATATACTAATAGTTTTCCCCAACCAGCGATGACCCGGAGGAACAATCAGCACCAGTTCATCATCAAGCCACTTTTTAAATTGCAAATTATCCTGTTGATTAATGGCACCTACTACACCCAGATCAATATCCCTTTCCCGCACCCACTTGAGCACATCCCCACTGCCTGCAATACGCAGGCTCACCCGCACCCCCGGGTATTTAATCCTAAATAAGCCGATAATTCCAGGCAAAAGATATTCTCCCGGAATAGTGCTGGCGCCAATCACCATATGACCGGACTTTAGACCCCGCAACGCATCCAATCCCGCTCTGATTTTATCGTAATGACCCAACATCTGTTTTGCCTCGGGATAAAGTAACCTACCGGCCTCGGTAAGTGTTACTTTTCTTTCACTGCGCTGAAAAAGGGTAACGCTGAGGTCCTCTTCCAAAGCTTTGATTTGAAAGCTAACGGCAGGCTGGCTCATGTATAATTGTCCGGCGGCTCTGGTAAAACTTTGCAGCTCGGCTACCCGAACAAATGCCTCCAATTGTTTAAAATTCATCAGCTATCACCGCCGTAAAATTTCCCCGGCCGCTTTCATTAGCCCAATTTTCGTGTAGTGCAGGGAAAGGCCTCCCTGGAAATAAGCTACAAAGGGCTCGCGCAATGGTGCGTCAGCGGTAAACTCCAATGAAGCACCCTGCACAAAAGTACCGGCCGCCATAATAACAGGATGAACATATCCGGGCATGGGTGAGGGGACGGGTGCAACATGGCTGTCCACAGGTGAGGCACTCTGCACGCCCCGGCAAAATGCCTCCAGGCGATCCGCTGAGCGAAGCACTACTGCCTGGATGATATCAGTACGGGTCGTCTCCGGGGCGGGATAAACTTCGTATCCAAGTTCCTGAAAGAAACATGCCCCCCAGATGGCCCCGCGCAAAGCTTCCATAACAATATGCGGAGCCATGTAAAACCCCTGAAAAAACTGACGCTGCCAGCCCAATGTGGGCCCTACGTCAGCCTCAATGCCAGGGGCCGTCAATCTCCGGGCCGCCAGCTGTACCAAGTGTTGCCTTCCGGCCACGTAACCCCCGGTAGGTGCCAGCCCACCGCCGGGGTTTTTAATAAGTGAACCGGCAATCAAATCGGCGCCATATTCGGTTGGCTCCGATTGTTCTACAAATTCACCGTAACAATTATCCACAAATATCACAGTATCCGGTTGTCTGTGCTTAATAAACCGACACAGCTTGTCCAACTGGACCATATTTAAGGATGGTCTGGTACTGTAACCGCAGGAGCGCTGCAGCAGCACCATTTTTACCGGTTGCCGCAGCGCCTCGTCAATACTTGACCAGTCAAGTTCATTACCGGGCAATAATTCAACTTGCCGATAACGCACCCCTATATCTGCAAGAGAGCCCTCGGCAGCATCGTGAACGCCGATTATTTCCTCCAGTGTATCATACGGCTTGCCTTGAACCGTCAGTAATGTATCACCGTTTTTTAATACTCCGAACAGACATAAAGCGATAGCGTGGGTACCGCTAACAATCTGCCCGCGCACCAAGGCTTCTTCGGCACCAAAAACCCGTGCAAATACTTTTTCCAGAGCATCACGTCCGTCATCGTCATAACCATATCCCGTTGACCCTCTGAGATGAAACGAACTAACCCGCGCCTCCCTGAAGGCATCCAATACTTTGCCATGATTGGCGTATTCCACGGGCTTTAATTGACCATAGATCTCCTCGGCCCTATTATCAACGCCGGCAGCAATAACTGTTAAATCTTTCAATGGCACTCACTCACTCCTTGATATACAATGACTAATTTTGCACACTATCCCGTGCCCCCACTATATCCTCCCTGCTTAATGCCATTAAATCTTCCCTGGTGATTCCTCTCCGATCCATAAGCCGCACCGCCTGAACACGCATGGCCCTTTCGATTAAGTTGCGCACCAATCTGGCATTGCCATTATGCTCATGCAATCTAGGCATGGACTCGATGATCATGTACATTTCTTGCTTGGCCCCATAAGATAAACTATACTGTCTTTGCTGCAGCATCATTTCCGCTATGGCCATTAATTCATCGGTAGAATAATCGGGGAAATTTATATGTATGGGAAACCGGGACCGTAGGCCCGGGTTGGTTTGCATAAATTTATTCATTTCCTCTTTATAGCCGGCCAGTATAATAATTAAATTATCCTTTTGGTCCTCCATCCCCTTGACTATTGTGTCAATAGCCTCCTTGCCAAAATCCTTTTCACCGCCCCTGGCCAACGAATAAGCCTCATCTATAAATAAAATACCACCCTGAGATTTTTTTATTTGGTCTCTGGATTTTTGAGCTGTATGGCCAATATATTCCCCCACCAGATCAGCTCTTTCCACCTCCACCAAATGACCCTTGGGCAGAATACCTGCTTCCCTGAATAATTTGCCCAGTATCCTGGCCACAGTAGTTTTACCTGTGCCGGGGTTTCCTTTAAATACCATATGAAGTACTTGAGACTCGGTATGCAGTCTTTCTCTGGAGCGACGTTTTTGTATCTCCATAAATGCGTATATTTCTTTAATATGTTTTTTAACACTATTTAAACCTATGAGTGAATCCAGTTCTTTTCTTATTTCATTAACTTTCTTTTCCGAATCTGCAGCCTTTATTCCCTGCTTTTCAGAAATTAACACGTCCTTGTCGCCGCCCCGGGCAGGACACTCGCTGCCGGTCCCTTTACCCCCCGCTGTATGCCACATCTTGATTTTAACCATTCCATCACCTCACCGGGCTTCTTATTAATTTTTATGCGCCCAGCCAGGTTAACCTGAACTAAAAATTAAAGTCTCTCTTTTGAGAGAGACTAATTAACAGGAATTTTAAAGACGGACCGCTGGAAATTCATTAAATATGTCATACATAATATGTAAAAATTTAAAGACATAGTCCGTATACTTTTATTTAGCCGGGTTTTACTTCCGAAAAAGATGTATTAACCGGCTTCATGGGGCTGACCGTGGAAATAGCATGTTTATATACCATCATTTGTTTACCGTCACTTTCCATAATCACAGTAAAATTATCAAAACCCTTTACCATACCTTTTAATTGAAAACCATTCACCAAAAAAATTGTAACAGGTATATTATCCTTTCTGACCTGGTTTAAAAAAGCATCTTGTAAATTTATTTGAGGCTTTGTCATGTGATTCCCTCCGTTGGTATTTTATACCTTTATTTTCTATCGACCCTGAGCAGTAAGTTTTTCCATAAGATACTTAACCTTTTTTGCAATGTTATCTATTGTACCATTCTTCTCCATATCTATCCATTTGATACTACTATATCGTCTAAACCAAGTCAACTGTCGCTTGGCAAATCTTCTGGTATTTCTTTTTAATAATTGCACCGCTTCTTCCAAAGCATACTCATTATATAAAAAACCGACAATTTCTTTATATCCCAGCCCTTGCATAGATACCAAGCCACGGTGGTATCCGGCATCTAATAATCCCTGCACTTCCGCCACCAGCCCGCATTCGATCATCCTGTCAACTCGGGCTTCGATACGGGTGTACAGTTTTTCTCGCTCATAATAAGGTGCTATTAACAGTATATCATAATTCGGGCAGGCAAGTTTATTATTATTTCTAAATAACGCACCCGCCACACCGGTTTGCCTGTATACCTCCAAAGCCCGGATAGTTCTCTTTAAATTATTGACATGAATACGAGCTGCTGTTTCCGGATCAACTTCTTCAAGCAGTTTGTGCACAGCTTCGTTTCCCTCTTGTTCAGCCTTTTGCATCAAGGATTTTCTAAATACTTCATCTGCCTTTACCCCACTAAAATCATAGTTATAAATCACCGCATCAATATAAAACCCGGTACCACCCACCAATAACGGCATCCTGCCGTTAAGACAAATGTTTTCTATAGCCTGCCTGGCTAGTTTTTGAAATACTGCTGCTGAAAAATCCGTATCAGGATCAATAATATCAATTATATGATGGGGAACACCTTTCATTTCTTGAAGTGTAGGCTTGGCCGTACCGATATTCATAAAACGGTATATCTGCATTGAATCAGCCGATACTACTTCACCCTTAAGTATTCGGGCCAACTCCACCGCAATCTCGGTCTTGCCGGCGGCTGTTGGACCGGCGATAACCAAAAGCGGTATTTTATTATTAATACTCATAACCATCCCCAATCATTTTTACTTAGTTATAATAACAAATACCATTGGGGGAATGTTTCCTCCCTAACGAAGATCAGGTGCGTTTAAACATAACATCCAGCTCTCGACGGGTGAAAGAAACCATCGTAGGTCGGCCATGAGGGCAGGTATATGGCTCATCAGCCATTGCTAATTGCGCAAGCAATGTTTGCATGGCCTCCATGGAAAGCTTTTCTCCCGCCTTAATCGCCGCCTTGCACGCTAACAAGGAAGCCAGAGTATGCTTGGTCTCGGTGTCACTGACCTTGCCAAATTCCATAATGGCCTCAACCACATCCGTTATCAATCCTTCGCTCTGCCCGGGAGAAAGATCCGCCGGTATACCGCGCAACAAAATACTATCCCGTCCGAACTCCTCAAAAACAAAACCAACAGCCTGTAAATCAGCCGCGTACTCCTTAAGCAGCTCTTTCTCAGGCATTCTTAAATTTATATTAACCGGTGTTAATAAATACTGCACTTCCGGCACCATCATTGTCAATTTATAGAAAAACTTCTCATACATAATGCGCTCGTGTGCAGCGTGTTGATCAACAATAAATAAACCATTACTCGTCTGGGTCAATATATAAGCATTCATTAGCTGTCCGATAATCCACAAATCAGGAAAACTGGGGTTTTCTTTATAATTTCCGGCTACCTCAGCCAAACGGGCAGGCGGGCAATTTTTATTTGACACCGCAGCCGCGCGGATTGGCTGCCGGTCGCGCTGCTTCCGGCCATCATCTTTATGCAAAGCAGATGTGGTCGAAGAAGCATGACCCTCGGTGATCTTTTGCCCGACCTCTTCATTATTTGCTTCAACATTTGCTTCAGCCATTATTTTGCGTACTTCAACCGGGCTCTCCCGGGGAATTGAGTATTGACTTACCGATGCAGGGAAACTTAGTTTATAAGGCTCGCTGTCAGCGGGCAATTTGGTTCGGCGAGGAATTAAATCAGTATCCCTTAGCGCCGCACGAACCGCAGTGGTAACCAACGACTGTATTTGTTCCTCATTATCCATTTTTATTTCCATTTTAGCCGGATGTACGTTAACATCTATTTTGCCCGGCTCAAGCCGGATTAATATAACCGCCACCGGGTAGCGACCAACAGTTAACTTACCCCGGTATGCTTCATCAAGCGCCGCATTAACGGCTGCGCTGCGTACTACCCGTCCATTTACGGCCACGGTTATTTGCTGGCGCGTGCTTCGACTTAATTCCGGTTTACTTATAAAACCTTCCACTTTAACACCGGCATTTTCACCATTCATCGCCAGCATCATATCTACCGCACGCATATCATAAACCGAGGCCAGTACATCAATTAATCTACCGGAACCCGGGGAACGGAAAATTTCCCGTCCATTATGGTTAAAAATAAGCTTGGTTTGCGGTCTGGTTAAAGCCATTTTATATATTAAATCAGCAATAAGCCCACCTTCCGTGGACTTTGATTTTAAATGTTTACGACGTGCCGGAGTGTTAAAAAAAATATCCCGCACACTAATCATTGTACCCACCCGGCAACCGACCGGGCCTTCTTGCAGCACCTGTCCGCCCTTGATAACCATATGATAACCTTCGTTTTTGCCCGACACCCTGGTTTTTACGGATAGATGCGATATCGCAGCAATACTGGGCAGCGCCTCGCCCCTAAAGCCCAAAGTATCAATATTTTCCAGGTCGGCAGCGCTTCTAATTTTGCTGGTGGCATGACGCTGAAAAGCCAGGGGAGTATCCTCCTGGCTTATACCGCATCCGTTGTCAACCACTTCAATCGTTTCAGTGCCTCCACCGGTAATAGATATATTCACCAAACCGGCCCCGGCATCCAATGAATTCTCCACTAATTCCTTGACTATAGATGCAGGTCGTTCAATCACTTCGCCTGCCGCAATGCGGCAGGCGGTATACTCGTTCAATAAAACTATTTTCGGCATTTCCCTTATCCTTCCGTTACCCATTCCTGCCCCTTGTTCTTCTCATAAGACATGCAAGTATCGGTAGTTTTATCTTGCATATAAACATAATCACATTCTTTTTGTTTTTTCGCTTGCTCGTATATATCATAGGCTTCACTCTGACAGGCATGACAAGCCTGAAAAGGTATGGATACGGCATAAATCCTGACCGGTGACCGATAACCTCTTTCAGCCCGGGATTCCAGGATAATATAACCGGGACAATCAGGACACATGCGCACTTTCTCAAATTGTTCTTCTTCAATGTAATCTGTATCGTAATATATAAATTTCTTACGCTGGTAATATTTACCGTCCCCGAATATTTTGGGCAAATCCACTTTATCCTTTTGGGACCATGATTCCAGCAACTGCTCCACCATACGATGTACCTGTCCTATTCTTTCCGGGCTTTCTTTAAACCTCCCCGGCCAATAATCCGGTTCCATCACATAGGAATAATCCACACCGGCCAAGGCCAGAATAATTGCCAAATTAATATAGGGCAGAGCGGTTTCAATGGCATAGCCGCCCTCCAGAACAGCCAAGTGAGGTTGTAATTTTTTAGTAAAATCGGCATAAGCTCTGGCCGTAAACCGCATACTGCCAAGTGGGTCGGTATAATGATTGTCTTGTCCCGCCGAATTGATTATAATCTCCGGTTGAAAATCCTTAACTACCGGCAATACAAGATTATCCACCACGTACATAAAACTCTCGTCCGCCGTACCCGGAGGCAAAGGAACATTCAGCGTTTTGGCGTAGGCTCCGGGTCCGCCCAATTCATGGGTAAAGCCGGTACCCGGAAAGATAGTGCGCCCGTCTTGATGAAATGATATAAATAGAAGATCAGGGTCGTGATAAAAAATATCCTGGGTTCCGTCCCCATGATGAGCATCAGAGTCTACAATGGCAATTTTCCTGATACCGTGACGGCGGCGCAGGTACTCTACAAGGATAGCTTCGTTATTAATACTGCAAAACCCGCGATTGCCATGGACAACACGCATAGCATGGTGTCCTGGCGGACGCACCATGGCAAAACCGTTTTTAATTTCACCATTGACAACACTGTCACCCAACTGCAATGTAGACCCGGCAGCAATCAAATGCGCCTCGGTTACCTGGCTCTGTACCCGTGGCACGCAAAAATGCGTCCGGGAGACGTCATGCAAAGAAGCTAACCGTGGAGCATACTCATGAATCTGGGGTAGATCCATTACACCCTCTTCAAAAATTTGATCACGGGTATAAAGCAATCTCTCTTCCCTTTCGGGGTGAGTAGGGGATATAGCCCAGTCAAACGCCGGGAAAAAGATTAAACCGGTTTTTTTATCAATCATTAAATCCACCCCTTGCTCCAATATGACCCATAATACCTCTTGGTGTCTGTACGCTAATATCATAAATCCTTCCGGTAGTGATCCAGTTGCGTACCATGGTAAACACATCCCGGCGGGTAAATTCAGTTTTTTCTACCGCTTTGCTTAATCCGTATTTTTCAGCCCGTTTTTTCAACCAGTCACCGGCCAAAAGCAAGGCATCCTCTTCCGTAAATGAGGCTTTTTCAATTTTTCCCTGGTAGCCCTCTTGCTCAATAATGTAATAGCCTTGCTCGGTATCTGCCCGCAGGTTAACCTGCAGTGTGGGAATTGCTACCGCGGCCCCTATAGCGTTAGCTACCGATGCATAGGGCGGGATCACAGGGTTGGCGCCTATTCGAGCCGCTATCTGGGTTATAAAACCGGCCGCTGCACCGCCCACCCCCACAACCATATCCGGACGCTCCCTGCGTTTTTGCAGAACCTCCCAAACACGATAAGCCGGTTCCTGTTCCCATTGTTTAAACATAGCCTCAATTTCCTGCACAATTACGTCTATAACCATATTAATTATTCTTTGGGCCACCTCACTATGGCTCATGCCCAGCGATTGGCCCAGCATATCCATAGCTTCGAAGGCCTTTTTGGCATTGCCCAGTCTGGTAAGCCCCAGCACCCTTAAAGCATCTGTAGGTGTGGGCATTGGCCCGCCCAGACAGTATGGCGGCCCCAGTCTTTCAGAATAAACTAAAATCTCTTTGCCCACCCGCTCTACTAAACTATCCCCACCCACAGCCACAGACTTAACCGCCAGTGCCCGCACCTGAGTCAGCTGATCGTATACCGGAGCCCCCCTGGCAGAGAGCAGCGGCTGACCGCTTAAAATTAGGGCCAAGTCAGTGGTAGTACCGCCAATATCGACTACAACCGCTGTCTCCCCTGGCGGTATTAGTGCCTGTACACCCAGGGTGCTGGCCGCAGGACCGCTGAAAATAGTTTCTATAGGTACACCGGTCACCTTATTAAGCGGCATTGTACCGCCATCCGCTTTCAGTATATATACTGTTCCCTCAATACCCCGCATGGTAAGGGCAGACTGCACCGAGTCCACAAAAAAAGAATATTTGTCCCTGGTAGCGCAAGCCAGCATGGTGGAAACCACACGCCGCGGAAAATTCAATTGACCGGCCACTTGATGCCCCATTTCCACATGCCAGTCCGGGTGCGAGCTTTTAATTCTGGAAACAACCTCTTTTTCATGCTTATTGTTTCTTGAGGAAAACTTACCTGCCACAGCCACCTTTTTATATCCTTTTTTCTTTAGACCATTAATAGCCTTTTCTATTTCATCATCACGCAGGGGCATAATTTCCCGCCCCCTGTAATCCATGGCACCTGAAATAATAAATGTATCGGTGTGATACTGATAGTGCACGTGGCTTAAACCGGGTCCGGGTATTAGAATCAAGCCCACAGGATCATATTTTTTTTCCGCAATTAAATTTGTAATTAATGTAGTGCTGAAAACAACCCGTTCTATTAACTCCGCGGGCACACCCTTCATGATCTTATCCAGTGCTTCCATTAAAGATGTAATGATGTCATCACTGCTAGGCACAGTAGCGGAAGCCCGCACCAAACCATCATCTAAAAGGACCGCATTGGTACTGGTACCTCCCACATCAACACCTATATACATATCTATCCACCCCCGACCCGTATCAAACCTTTAAAATTATCAATTCTCTGAACTTACATTAATCTCCTTCAATTAATTACCCCCTGCTTCTACTTCATTTTTAATTTTTTCCGTCCAGTGGTACAGTAAGTTCAGCGCTTCCAAGGGGGTCAGTTGCATCACATTTATTTTAGCGATTTCCCTAAGCAGAGATTTTTCTCTGGCGTCAGCACACCGGTCGGTTATTGAACCGGCGGCAGCCGCATCATCTTTTTTACCCTGATATTCTGCAACACCGCTGCGCTTTTCCATCTGGTGCAAAACATCCTGGGCCCGGCTCAAAACCTCCTCCGGCAAGCCGGCCAGCCGGGCCACCTGGATGCCGTAACTCTTGTCCACCTTACCCTGTAATACCTTTCTTAAAAAAATAATCTCATCATTCTCCTCATGCACACTTATCGTACAATTCACTACTCCGGATAGAGCGTCCAAATCGGTTAATTCGTGATAATGGGTAGAGAACAACGTTCTCGCCCCGATATTATTATGGATGTATTCCACCAAGGCTCTGGCGATACTTATACCGTCATATGTACTTGTGCCCCTGCCGACTTCATCCATAATAATCAAACTATTCCGGGTAGCATTATTAACAATGTCTCTGCATTCGCTCATTTCCACCATAAAAGTACTTCGCCCACCGGCCAGATCATCCGCCGCGCCAATGCGAGTAAAAATATAATCAGTCACACCTATTTCAGCTTTGGCCGCCGGCACGAAGCTTCCCATCTGCGCCATTAATATAATCAGTGCTACCTGACGCATATATGTGCTTTTCCCGGCCATATTGGGACCGGTAAGCAGTATTAATGTACTGTTTTCACCCATATATGTGTCGTTGGGCACAAAGTCGCCGGCATTTAATACCCGTTCCACCACCGGATGCCTGCCATCCGAAATAACAATTTTTTTGTCGGTATTAACAATCGGCCTGACCAGGTTTGCCCTTTCGGCCGCCTCAGCCAGGGAAATCAGCACATCTAAAACTGCCAAATTTCTGGCGGTATTCTGTATGCGATGCAGCTCGCCAGCCACGTTTTGCCTGATTTCACTAAACAACTCGAATTCCAGCTGCATCAGACGGTCTTGCGCGCCAATGATCATATCTTCATATTCTTTTAATTGGTTGGTAATAAACCGTTCAGCATTAACCAGTGTTTGTTTGCGTATATAATAATCGGGCACCTGAGATAAATTGGCCTTGGTAACTTCCAAGTAATAGCCAAATATTTTATTATAACCCACCTTTAAAGATTTAATACCCGTTTTCTCACGTTCTTCAGACTCCAATCGAGCCAGCCAATCTTTACCGTTACTGCCGGCAGCACGCAGACTATCTACCTCGGGGTTATAGCCCGGTTTTAAGATGCCACCATCCTTAATTTGCATCGGTGGATTATCAATCAGTGCCTTATGCAGCAGTTCATTTATATTGGACATATCATCCAGACAGCCAATTAAATCTATTAAAAGTTCTACATTTACATCATTACTTAATTTTTTAATTACAGGCAAGACATCAAAAGATTTTCTTAACGCGAGCAAATCCCTGGCGTTGGCACTGCCGTAAGCTACCCGGCCCGCCAGGCGTTCCAAATCATAGACCTGTTTTAAAGCCTCCTTAATCTGAGTACGCATAATTAAATTATTTAGCAGTTCTTCGACTGCATCTAAGCGTTTGTTTATTAAAACTACATCTAACAGCGGCTGCTCAATCCACTGTTTTAATAATCGGCCACCCATGGCCGTGCATGTATAATCAAGTACCCAAATAAGAGTACCCCAACGCATCCCGTCTTTAATAGAGCCGGTTAATTCTAAATTGCGCCGTGATACAGCATCTATCTTCATAAATTGATTGGTGTTATATATTTGGGGACTGTTAATTTGTTCAAGGCTTCTTTTTTGGGTATCCAGCAGGTAAAATAAGATAGCTCCGGCAGCCCGTGAACCAAATATCAAACGGTCAATACCGGCTTGCCGCCAACTCTCGCCAAACTGGCGATCCAAGATATTGCCTGATGACTCCGGGTTAAATAAATGGTCGTCAATTGCGGTTATCAACATATTAGCCATTCCCGCCATTCTTTCCGCTAAATCACCGTTATAGCTGCGAGGCAACAACAGCTCGGCCGGCTGCAGACGATACAACTCGTCAGCCAGTTCGTGAAAAGCGTTATCGCCGTTAAACTGCGTGACCCTGAATAAACCGGTAGAAATATCGGAAAAAGCCAGCCCGCATCCTCTTTCTTCAATAAGGACCGCTACCAGATAGTTATTCTTTTTATCATCCAGACACTGTCCTTCCATTACTGTACCGGGGGTAACAATTCTGGTTACCTCTCTTTTTACCAACCCCTTGGCCTGTCTGGGGTCCTCGGTTTGTTCACATATGACCACCCGGCGTCCCTTGGCAATAAGCCTGGCAATATAGGACTGGGCGGCATGATGAGGTACACCACACATGGGTACTTTTTTCCCGCCGCCTCCATCACGAGCGGTTAAAGCAATTTCCAAATCCCTGGAGGCCTGCAGGGCGTCATCGAAAAACATTTCATAGAAATCTCCCATGCGAAACATGAGAATATGGTTTTGATAATTTTGTTTAATTTTCAAGTATTGTTGCATCATCGGAGTATAAACCACAGCATGTCCCTCCCGGGAATATTATAACATAAAGAAATTTATTCATTCGAGTACAAAAAAAGTGACAGCTATAGAATTTTATCAAGCTCAATCAACAAAAAAACCCGGCGCAAGTACGCCGGGAGTTTTACCTGCTTAATGGCCGCAACCGCTGCAGGAGGAGCAACACTCGTCGCTGCATGAGCTTTGTTGACCGGTTATGGCATTTGATATGATACCATTTATTTGCTCTAATACTTTTTCAAATTTTTGCTGCGCCTGAAAGTAATTATATATCAATGGATTATCAAGCATCCGCTTTTCCAAATCGGAAACTTCCTTTTTTTGATCATCTGTTAATTGCTGCCCCTGCTTCTGCATTTCCAGGTATTGTTTTTGTTTTGTGTTAAACTCCTGAATAATGCCCTGTGCCTCCGGGTCTTGCATCATCGACATTTCCGAGTTCTTCATATCATTCAATTCATCGGAAGCTGCAATCTCTTGCCCCAGCTCATAGGCTTTTTCCAATATTGACATCTTATAACCCCCATATATTTATTCCGCCGGGATAACCTCTCCCTCAAGATGAGTAAGACCGCATCCGGTAATAAGTATAGGAACCAGCATACCCACCATATCTTGTTTACCCCGGAAAACCGCAATTTTGTTGGTTCTTGTCCTCGCGCTCATTAAATCCGCATTTGTTTTACTGGGCCCCTCTACAAGGCACTCTAATGTTTTACCCACTTCCAGCTTGTTCTTACGTAAACTTATCTCATTCTGCAAAGCAATTAGTTTCTCAATACGAGCTACTTTTACCTGGTCAGGAACCTGGTCTTGCATACCGGCCGCGGGAGTTCCTTGTCTTTTGTTATATATAAAAGTAAAAGCGCTGTCATATTCAATATTTTTTACAAGATCAACAGTATCCGCAAAATCAGCGTCAGACTCACCCGGAAAACCTACCATTATATCAGTGGTTAGCGATACACCCGGCATAGCTGTGCGAATTTTATCCACTAATTCCAGATAATGCTCACGCGTATATCCCCGATTCATTTTTTTTAATATATTGTTACTCCCTGCCTGCACGGGAAGATGTATATGTTCACATATTTTTGGTAAATGTGAAACAGTTGTAACCAGTTTATCACAAAAATCCTTCGGGTGAGAAGTCATATAACGAATTCTTTTTAAATCTTTTATTTCGTTGATTTTTACCAGTAAATCTGCAAAGTCAATACCGGAGGATAAATCTTTACCATATGAATTAACATTTTGCCCCAGCAAGGTTACCTCTTGGTAGCCCTGCCGCACCAGTTCCTGAATTTCACTGATAATGGCCTCCGGCTGCCTGCTTTTCTCCCTGCCCCGCACATACGGTACTATGCAATAAGTGCAAAAATTATTACATCCGTACGTGATACTAACCCAGGCTCGAACACCGTGAAAGCGTTTTACCGACAGTCCTTCACTAATATCCTTTCTATCAGGCCAAATATCAATGATCTGGTTTTTTTGATACTCCGCCCGGTCTATTAATGCCGGCAATTCATGTATGTTATGCGTACCAAACACAATATTCACATATCTGAAACGCTGCTTTATTCTTTGAGCAATATGCTCTTGCTGGCTCATACATCCACCCATGGCTATAATCAGGTGGGGTTTTTGTTTTTTAAGCTGGCCAAGCCTGCCCAAAAGACCGAACACTTTATTCTCAGCAGTTTCCCGAACACAACAAGTATTTAAAATAATTAAATCAGCATCATTCTGACCTTCCGCAGATAAATATCCTTTGTTTTCCAACATACCGGCAATTATTTCCGAATCATGCTCATTCATTTGACAGCCGAAGGTAATTGTAAGATACTTTTTGGGGTTGTCATTAATTTTTCCACTCATACGTTACTACTCCCTTAAAGCAAGATAATAATCTTGCTTAATTATAACGTATATATACTAATGAAACAAATCGCTTCAGCTTGCTATCCTCCTCAGGAAATTACTCCTCTGGAAGATGAAACCCGTCTCAGTACAGTACCCTCAAATTATTTTACCTCAAAACATCTATTGATATTTAGGTTTTTCTGAATAAATCATTAATTAGAACCGTGATTTCTTTTAAAATTAATGAATAGGAAAACGTAACATGACAATGAGCACATTAACAGCAACTATTCTAAAACCTGTAATGTTTACACGGCTTACCGCAAGGCAGGCTGCTCTAAAAAATTCCATAAAGAACATACTGCTGATTTGCTTTTGCATAAAGTGGCAAAGGCGGCTTTTGACAGCTTGGGGAACAAGAAATTACCCACCGTTAAGGCTCTGCAAATGGAATGCTCTGAACTGCTTTCTGAAAAGAAAAAAGCCTATGCAAGTACCATTCGGCAAAAAAGGAAATGCATAATGTACTAACTGCAAAGGCAAATGTTGACCGTCTTTTAAGAGAAAATATGTCGGAGAAAGAGAAAAAAACACAGGAACAAAGATAATCTTTCCTGTGTTTTTTCAGCTCCCAAAGGAAGCGCAGCTACACAATTTATTGTGCGTTCAGTGGAATTGGGGATACTCCCCAACAAACAGATTTGCCCAAGATCCCATAAGGTAATTTTGAGCGAAATCGCAAGGTGTATAGCACCTTGTCCTGCTTGCTACGTTTATTCTTACAATTAGATGTATTTGTTTTGTAATTTACAATATAGTTATATAATGCTACTTAATATAACTTTTGTTAAACACCATTTTTACATAGCTGCTATCTGTAAAATAACTGTGTTGCGTGAAATGCCAAGTTCTCTGGCGATGGCCCGTTGTGACATTTTTTGTCGGGTATACATGTGTCTTATTTTGCCATAAAGCTCAACGTCGATGATCATACCTTTCAGCCTCCCGTCAATTGGTCTCGCATCAATTGTACAGGAGTTTGGTTAGATGGCTCACATATTCGTTATCACAAGTGTTCAGTTAACTTCAAGGTGGCTCACTTTTTCGTGATCACTAACGTGCTTTTTGGCTCACTTTTAGGTTAGCATACACACTGCAAAGGGAAGGTTATAAAGAATACCGCCATCTTTTTGATTAGACGTCACCCCCCGGTTACCGAGGGGATGGAATCTTATAGTCGGCCATTGATTGACTCAGAATTATGCTCCATTTAAGGCATATAATGCATAGATTATTGATAGCAACCGGTACATAAGCAAACCCGCCGACGTAAACCGGCGGGTTTGTTTTTATTCCTGCCGGTATTTTTACTTAACAGGCATGGTAATCCGGGTTAAAAGTTCATTTTCCGATGTTTCACAGGGGCTATTCAGATAAAATTCATACGCTGTCCAGGTCGGGGTGTAACCGTTTTCCTTTATCCACTGTGTAAGAGCGTTGTAGGCAGACTCAACCTGGTTGTACGGGCCTTTATGGATGCAGGACACCTGTTTACCCGCCGGGATTTCACCGGGCTTTATCCTATCTTTACCCGGCAAAACCCCATTAACGGGAAATCCTATTTCCAAGTCCAGGTCCTGCATGTCCATATAATAGGAACTCCCTCTTTATAGAAGCAGGAGTCCTGGAATCTGATAAAAAACGGGGAGAATTAAGTTTATGTTGGGATATAAGCAAAGGATATTTTACTTTGTAATGGTGCTAATTTTCACCGATACCCTGCTATATGGAACCATCGTACCCTTAATACCTTTCTATACCCAGCAACTGCAATTAAACTCAGTAATGATGGGGATTCTATTTGCTGCCTATTCCCTAGGGCTTTTGGTGTTTAGTATTCCTTTGGGCATAATCGCCGAAAGATACGGCTACCGAAAGGTCTTTTTAGCCGGTATGGCGGGATTAACCCTTGCTACCGCCCTTTATGGCTTCGCCAACAGTCCTGAAATATTGTTCCTTTGTCGACTTATACAGGGGATCGCGGCGGCTGCCTCGTGGACGGCGGGGTTAGCCATGGTGGCTTTGTTATACCCTGAACAGCAGGGGGAAAAATTGGGTTTGGTTATGGCAGCCATGGGTCTGGGTATAATTCTTGGCCCTCCTGTTGGCGGCATGTTGTTCCACTACCTGGGTTACCGGGAAATGTTTATAGCACTGGCAGTCTTTTGTTTTTTATTGCTGTTCATGCTCTGTTTTGTAAGATTTGCCCATTTAGCCGGGGGTAACCGGAATAAAAATTTTGCGGTTTGGCAGGTTAGGCACAACCACAGCCTGATATGGCTGGGTGTGGTTGTGTTAATCTCCAGCAGCAGCTTTGGTATGTTGGAAATATTATTACCTAATTACCTGGATGGGCGTTTTGGTCTGGGCAGTTTACAAATTGGTATGGTTTTCGGCCTGATGGGCCTGGTTCACGTCTTTAGTGATGCCGGAGTGGGCTTTTTATCGGATCGGCACGGCTATAAACCGTTTGTGCATTGGGGTCTTTGGGCCAGCGCCCTTTGCCTGCCATTTTTAGCCTTGGCACCCAACCCGATAATATTAACCCTGATTTTAGCACTTTTGGGCACTACCCTGGGAGCAGTGCTTACACCCAGTCAACCACTGATGTATCATATTGTTGCGGCCGACCCGGTTTTATGGCCAAGCGGCGGGGCCGGGCTTGTATATGGGGTCTTTAACACCTGTTTTTCCATGGGGTTAATGTTCGGACCGCCGCTGGGCGGGCTGCTGGAAAAATATTTTGGCTTTTCGGTGGGGCTAATTTTATTTGCGGTGCTGTTAATGGCTTCGGCAGTGCTTTTCCGTTATAAAGTGGGCACGGTATCGTTGCCCAACGCCGGCAGATAGGAAAACCGCTCATGGGAATAGAGCTATTCGTCAGATAGCATCTTATCCTACTCCTTTGCCACTTATGATCGGTCAGTGTGTGATGCTGTTTCAACTCTGCATAACCACCAATCCCCCCGACGTCTTCCGATGGTCTATTCTGTGCTCCGTCAATCCATGCAGGATGATTTGCTGCTTTGGTAAAGCATGGCCTCATGCATCCACTGCTCCTCCGCCCCCAACATCTCATCGCTTTTCGATTTTAAAATGCCTGACAATCTATTGCTACAAATATTACGGTTGATCATATATAATAATGTTTGGCGGTAAATCCATAGAGTTCATGTTAACTCAGGAAGGAAAAAGCTTATGTACGATAATATTATCGAAACCATTGGTCATGCTCCACTCGTTAAGATAAACAAATTAAACCCTAAACCACATATTCCCATCTACGCAAAGTTAGAGGGCTTTAACCCCACAGGGAGCATCAAAGATCGTATTGCCATAAAAATGATTGAACAGGCTGAAGAATGCGGCGCTCTTACTCCTGGAAAAACCATTATTGAACCCACTTCCGGCAACACAGGGATCGGTTTGGCCATGATCGGCGCCGTAAAAGGATACGCAGTTGAAATAGTAATGAGTGCGGCTGTTTCAGTTGAACGCCGCAAAATGATTGAGGCTTTCGGAGCCAAGACTACTCTAACGGATGCCTCCCAGGGAACCGACGGAGCCATCATGAAAGCCCATGAACTTTGCCGCACCTATCCCGATCAATACTTTATGCCCAATCAGTTTTCCAATGAATATAACAAGCTGGCCCATTATGAAACCACCGCCCATGAAATCTGGGAGGACACCGGGGGCAGGGTGACCCATTTCGTTTCCTCCCTTGGCACCTCTGGAACGCTCATGGGAGTGGGCATGGGCTTAAAAGCCCAAAACCCCAATATACAGATAGTTGAAGCGCACCCGGTTCTGGGTCATTATATCCAGGGCCTCAAAAACATGCAGGAAGCTATCGTCCCGGCCATATATGATCCCACCCAGATTGACCGGAGTGTGATGATTGAATCCGAGGATGCTTTTGCGATGGCCCGCAAAATTGTCGCGCAAGAAGGTATCTTTGTAGGCATGAGCAGCGGGGCTGCTATGGTGGCTGCCCTGGAATGCATCAAAGAGATAGAAGAAGGCTTTGTGGTAGTAATTTTCCCCGATAGGGGTGAAAAATACCTGAGCACGGGGTTATTTCACTTAGCGACTTGATTTGTTGTGTATCTCAGGAACCCGCACACAATTTGGGACAAAGGAAGATTTATATGCCTGCAGTTTTCGAAGAGTGTCCGAAGCTGAAATTATTGTGGATAGACAGATTATATCGCGGATATCAAAATGCTTGCTGGTGCTATCGGTATTGGTATCAAGGATACTATCGACACAGCAGATTCATGGCCCAAAAAACCGTAGATTGAAGGATCTTTGAGGATTCCGTCGGCAAAATGAATTTGTCCATTAAAGATATAAACGGTGAGTTATGGGTAGTTTCTCAATTTGCATTATATGGAGATTGCAGAAAAAAAAGGGGGGGGAAGACCGTTTTTTTCAAATACCGCCAGGCCGGAAACAGGAAAGGCAATTTTACAACTACTTGATAAACAAGTTTTGCAGTTTAGGTATTGCCAAAGTGCAATCTGGAATTTTTGCCGCGCATATGCATGTGAGACTTGTTAACAATGGTCCTGTTAGACCAGATACCGATATTGAGCCAACATGTTTAATCTGCAGCGGTTTGCTGCCGAGTACGGAACGAATCCAAACAGCTTCCTGCTCAAACAGTTCAGGTCAAATCGGATCGTATTCAACAAGATTGATCGGTGCATTTGTGCGGCTTCAACTCACCAATTGTGTTCTTTGCAGCTCTTCATCAGTCGTAAGCATGGAGCTATTATTCGATTGCATTTTATCGAACTCCTCGCTATTTATGATGGGGTGCTTCTTCCGCTACAATGTTCCAAGGGATGCCGAATTTATCAGTCAAGGCAGCGTGGAATGTACTGTAAAATGTCTCAGTCGGCGGAAGCGTAATCTCACCGTTTTCTTTCAGCCAATCAAATATTTTCTGTGCTTCTCCATTTGTGGGTACAGTTGCAGTTAGTCTGACTACATTCCCCTTTGTCAAAATCCCAACTTCATCGGCAAACCAAAAAGTTGTTCCACAGATTTGCATTTCAGCATGTAAAACCCAAACACTTAAATCCGATGGCAGTTTCTCAACACCACTGGGAACATATTCGCCGTATGGCATTGACATGCCAATTTTGCTTTCAAACGCCTTCTGATAAAAATCCAAAGCCTCTTTGCAGTTACCATTAAATATAAGATATGGTGTAATCATACACGATCTCCTTTTATTCATTAACTTAAATTATTGTTTTTTTAACTTTGGTAAAGAAATGGTTGCTTACAAACACTATTCAGGAAAATGACATTCTAAATTTTTAATATCAATCCTGTCGACTTCTCTCAATTCATATCCACTATGAAATAGTTTTTGAGCTTCTGCAGAAATACATGGTATAACTCTACCCTCAAATAATGAACAAGAAAACCATTTTGGTTCGAAATGATACCAACCACCATCTGGAGAAGCCTGCTTAGCACTTCCGTCTTGATTGATTATCAAGGGATGTATATCTAAATAACCAAGTTCCGGGTGATGCAGTTCAATACGTGAAGGACTCCAATCAGTCGTGATTTTATATCCCTTATCTTTTAATGCCTCCAATAGAACCTCCTCGGATTCATTATCGAAATCAATGTCAATATCTCTATGATCCCTGTTTTGTTTTCCGGTCAGGATATCAACTCCCCATCCCCCATCAACCCAATATTTTATATTTAAATCTTCTAACAAATTTAAAACCTCAATTAAATTTTCTTTACTTGTTATTTCCTTTTTGTTCACAAAAAACTCCCTTTCTCAAATCCCGACTTATCATGGCAAAAACAGCTCATTTTTATTATAACATCCAACCTACTCTCACAGAAAAAACATCTAATCCGCACTCCACATGCCTTGTACTTGTAATTCTAATGATCGCAGCGCCTGGCTACACATCTGATGTGCCGGTTTGTGAAAAATCAGAGCATGTAGGTACAATGGTATTGCTTTTAAAAATTATGAATACATTGTATTATATTATTTTCGTGTTTTTGACACGCTCGGAGGGATTATAAATGTCCAACAATAACGAACAGTTTCAATCAGAGAAAGAAAATACCCCGTGTACGACAGGCAAGCAAAACGAACAGATCAATTGCAATCAATCTCAATCGCCTTTTCCAAATGATTATAAGAACAGTAAACCGATGACTGCCCCGGCACCCGGCTCAAACATAATGAACGAAAAAACAGGGAAATCGGATGTATCCCATTCCCAGACGGTGGGTGTTCGGGGTCCTGTCCTTGTGCAGGATACCGTTCTACATGAAACCTTGGAAACCTTTGTATTCTCCACCACACTACCAAGACGTATTCATACAAAAGGATATGGTGCTTTCGGATATTTCTGTACCACTCACTCAATGAAGCAATATACCAAAGCCGGATTTTTGCAAACGCCCAATCAACAGGTGCCGGTGGCGGTGCGTTTCTCTCTTGCTGCAAGCAATCTGGGAACGCCGGACACTTCCAGAAATGTGCGGGGATTCAGCACCAGGTTTTATACCAATGAGGGAATCTTCGATCTGCTCTGCAATCATATCGCTGTCTTTTTTGTACGTGATGCAATTCGTGTACCGGATGTAATCAGCCATCTTTCGCCTTCGCCCGTGAATAACCTGACTTATCCGGAACTACTTTGGAGTCTGTTTGCCAAGTACCCCGAAGCAACAAATATGCTGATATGGCTTTTCTCAGATTTGGGAACGGTAAAGAGTTTTCGCCATATCAAAGGATATAGTGTGAGTACCTATGTCTGGCGAAATGCGCAGGGTGTTCGCCACTATGTGAAATACCACTGGCTCCCCATGGCAGGGGCGGAATACATTAACCAGCAGGAGGCTCAAAGGCTGGCATGCCAAGACCCTGATATTGCCGGACGTGACCTGTATGACAGTATAGCAAAAGGAAAGGCCGTGGAATACCAACTGTGTGTGCAGCTGATGGATCCTGAAGATGCAAAGCTACTGCCCTTTGATCCTTTGGATGATACCAAGGTATGGGATGAAGCCCAATATCCCCTTTTACCTGTTGGGCGTATGGTTTTAAACCGCAATCCGGAGAATTATGCTGAGCAGGTAGAAAAATTAGCCTTTGCTCCGGCGAATTTACTTCCCGGTCTGGAATTTTCAGATGACAAGGTACTGCAGGGACGTACATTTATTTATTCGGATGCACAGCGTCACAGACTGGGCCCTGATTTTCGTAATATCCCCGTCAACAAACAGCCAAACTGGTCTCCTGCATCTACGGTATCCAGTGGAAACGGCAGATATGTCGCCGGTGAAATTATGCGTGCCGAAATCCCGAATCCGAACAATTTTACACAAGCGACTCAGAAGTATGAATCCTTTTCTGCAGCAGAGAAAAAGAACCTTGTGAATAACATTGCGTCAGGACTTGTATATGCCCAGCCTAATACGCAGCGCATCGTCTTACGGCATTTAGAACAAGTTTCCCCTATACTTGCAGAGATGGTCAAAAATCAAATGCTTTTTTATGCAGGTACAGTGGGAAGATAAGCCCTATTGCTTTGATTCTTCTGCAATCAATATTTTTCACTGTAAAAAGGCTGAAATCGAGCGTTTTTCGCTCTAATTTGAGCCCTTTTTTAGTTTAAAAACCACAACTACCATCTTATTTGCTCTCAGAACCGCTATTCGTCATCAGAACTACGCACTCTCCACGTGCCTTAAGTGCGCTCCGTTTGAGCCTGGTGAACCCTTGGCGAACAGTGCTATTTTTACTACAGTTGTTCATTACTTTGTGGTCCCTTTTTGATTGAGCAAATATAGACCGCATCAAACGAATCATTCGCAAAGGATAATACTGTAGCGTCTTCGATGGAAATATTTAGATGATAACCAAGAAGGAGAGTACAATCTTGACATTTTTTATAGTAATTGCTTTATAGTACAGATATGCATAAATAGAATTTCTCCGTTTGCTTGTAATCTTCAGTATATAACTCAAACGCATTAATGCCGACATTATCGTTGAATTCAAGTCCCGATGTTTTAAACCACTTTTCTAAATCGTTTGATACCGTATGAAAAATTAACCCCAGGCCCTCAGGGTACTTGAAAATAGCGTACTTGGAGCCGGGAATAATTTTTTCATCCAGATTGGTCCGGTCTCCCCAATACTCCTCTGCAGCTATGCCATAGAAACAAAAAGTGCGGGACGGATCGCTGTGATCAATGCGAATAATGGTAAAAAATCGCTTGGCGGTGCCCAAAATGAAATGCTCCCCTGCAAATTTTCGGGTTTTATATATTACTTCTTCCGCTTCGCATGAGATTTCTGGATGGAAAATAATTTCCTTCCCAATAACTTTATTGCTTTAATCTCCCGGCAGGAGTAGTCCACGACAATATCATTGTTTTTATTTTTGAAATCCCGCTCAAGAATATCTATCCTATCCATTAACAAAACCCGGAATGCTGATTTCCATGTACCGGACAGGTGATGGATTTTGCTCCGGAATACTCATTCTAAAAAAGCATTGCCATATTAATCGACATATTGGGCCACAAGCTAAGGACAAGGCACTTTTCATGTTGCTTAATTATTTTCTCTTGAGAGGAAATTAATAGGATGGATCTGAATATATTGAGCAAGTTGAAATGCCTATCTGTTTTTCAGATAAAAATACTCGCGTTGGTTTTTATGACTATTGACCATCTCGCCAGGTTTGAGCTTGTTCCTCAGGGATTACGAGAACCCATGGGGATTTTGGGGCGAATCGCCGCGCCCTTGTTTTTTTGTTCGCTGTGGTACAGGGACTGCACCATACGAGAAGCAAAAGCAAATATCTTCTTCGATTGTATGCTTTCGGAATGTTGATTGGGCTGATAAACACGCTCTATGAGCGGGTATTCTTCGGGGACGAGTTCTTCACGCCCAGTAATATAATACCGACCTTTATGTACTTGGCGTTTTTTGTAATCGGCATTGAGTCATTCATCACAGCCGGTAAAAAAAGGTGGTTACGGTGCGTGGTTGCCGTACTCGTAATGATTATTCCGTTTGTGATTGGGAAAATATATCCATTATTCAACGACTGCCGGTATAACATATCTGACGCCGTTTACGAGATTTCAGTTTGGGCAAGAATCCTTGCGCCCGACATATATCACATTGAATATTCGATCGGATTTGTGCTGCTTGGAATATCCTGGTATTTTTGCGGTCGGAGCAAAACGGAGAGGCTTGACTTCAACCAAGGACACCCTTGCCCTTAGCTATATGCTTGGGCTATCAACCCGCACTAGAGACTTTCACTCATTAGACTGCCCTATAACCGGGCGCATATGCAAAAAAGGACGGCCACTTAGCAGGCCGTCCTTTAGGGTCGTTTATCTACCTTTAAACTCAGGCTTCTTCTTACCCAGGAAGGCGGAAATTCCTTCGTCCCTATCTTCCGTAGCAAACACTACTCCAAATAAATCAGCCTCATGAGCAAACGCTTTTTCCAGGTCCATCTCCAGCCCCTCATTTATCGCTTCCTTGGTCAGCTGTACGGCTACAGGACCACGAGCGGCGATACGCTTGGCCATATTCTTACAAAAATTCATCAGTTCCCCGGTCGGCACAACATGGTTTACCAGTCCCATGCGATGTGCAGCCTCGGCGTCATACATATCGGCGGTAAATAATACCTCCTTGGCTATACCCGGATTAACCAATCTGGTTAACCTCTGGGTTCCACCAAAACCGGCAATTAAACCAAGATTAACTTCCGGTTGGCCAAGTTTGGCATTTTCAGCAGCAATACGAATATCGCAAGACATGGAAAGCTCACAGCCGCCGCCCAGAGCAAAGCCGTTAATCGCGGCAATCACCGGCTTGGACAAATTCTCAATTTTGCTGAACACTTTTTGCCCCAGCCGGGCAAATTTTTTAGCTTCGAGTGGTTTAAGGGTTTGCATAAAAGCAATGTCGGCACCGGCCACAAATGCTTTATCCCCTGCACCGGTAACAATTATCACCCGTACTTCATCGTCATTACCCAGCTGTTCCATAGCCGCGTCAATTTCCTGCAAAGTTTCACCGTTAATGGCGTTGAGTACTTTAGGTCTGTTTATTGTTAATACGGCAATGCCGTTTTCCTTTTCTAATAAAATATTATTCCAACCCATTATAAAAAACCTCCCGGTGATTTAATTATTTATCGTATACATAAAAACCACGTCCGGTTTTTCTGCCCAGCCAACCGGCCGCCACATATTTACGCAGCAACGGGCAGGGGCGATATTTACTGTCGCCAAGACCGCTATGCAACACTTCCATAATATAAAGGCAAGTGTCAAGGCCGATTAAATCAGCCAGAGCCAGCGGTCCCATGGGGTGATTCATACCTAATTTCATAACCTGATCCACTGCCTCAGGGGTGGCAATCCCTTCATACACGCAATAAACAGCTTCGTTAATCATGGGAATTAACACCCGGTTGCTCACAAAACCAGGGGCGTCATTCACTTCCACAGGCACCTTGTTCATCCGCTCGCTGAGTTCTTTTACCGCGTTAAAAGTTTCATCACTGGTAGCCAGCCCGCGGATAATTTCCACAAGCTTCATTACCGGTACAGGATTCATAAAATGCATGCCGATAACCTTTTCCGGACGCTTTGTTACAGCGGCTATTTCAGTAATCGGCAAAGAGGAAGTATTAGTGGCTAAAATAGCATGTGCCGGTGTAATCGCATCCAAATCCCGGAAGATCTTACCTTTAATCTCCATGTTTTCAATGGCCGCTTCCACCACTATGTCTGCATCACTGGCGTCCTGCAAACTAGTGGAAGGCTTAAAGCGCTTAAGTATGGCTTCCTTACCGGCTTCATCCAAGCGGCCTTTACTCACATCACGACTTAAATTCTTTTCTATAATGCCCATACCTTTGTTGACAAATTCTTCTTTGATATCATTTAAAAGTACATCCAGACCTGCCGCGGCGGATACCTGGGCAATACCCGAACCCATTTGCCCGGCTCCAATAACCATTATCTTTTTAATATCCACATTAACCCCTCCACATTATTTATAATGTTAATTATTTATTACCAAGAACCGTCATCCCCAACAGCCCGGTTATATATTTTCAACAACCAGTGCAGTGCCCTGCCCGCCACCAATACATAATGTAGCTAAACCATATTTGCTGCCCCGTCGTTTCATTTCATACAAAAGGCTGATCAATATTCTGGTACCGCTGCAGCCAATGGGGTGTCCAAGGGCTATGGCGCCGCCGTTTACATTGGTTATATCCGCAGGCATTTCCAGTTCCCGCGTTACTGCTAACGCTTGGGCGGCAAATGCTTCGTTGGCCTCTATCAAATTCATATCCGCTATGGTAAGACCGGCCTTGGCAAGTGCCTTTCTGCTGGAGGGAATCGGCCCCAGCCCCATGTAAGCGGGGTCAACCCCGGCGGATGCCGCCGACCTGACGGTAAATAACGGTTTTATGCCCAGCTCGGCAGCTTTTTCCGCGGACATAACCACCACGGCAGCCGCGGCATCGTTAATACCGGAAGCGTTACCGGCCGTTACGGTGCCATCCTTCTTAAAGGCAGGCCTCAGCTTAGCCAGCCCTTCTAATGTAGTACCCCGGCGGGGGAACTCATCAGTATCGAAATATACAGGCTGACCTTTTTTCCCAGGCAGTTGCACCGGCAATATTTCATCTTTGAAACGTCCTTCATCAATGGCGGCAATAGCCTTTTGCTGGCTGCCGAGCGCAAAGGCATCCTGTTCTTCTCTGGTAATACCATATTTAGCTGCAATATTTTCCGCGGTTATGCCCATGTGATAATCATTAAATGCACACCATAACCCGTCTTTAATCATGGCATCTACCAGTTTAGCATCGCCCATACGGTAACCCCAGCGTCCCTTTTCTACCAGATAAGGGGCCGCCGACATGTTTTCCAAACCTCCGGCCACGATTATATCAGCTTCACCGGCGGCAATCAGCTGTGCGGCCAGACCTACTGTTTTTAATCCTGAACCGCATACCTTGTTCAGTGTCCAGGCCGGCACTTCATGGGGTATCCCTGCCTTGATGGAAGCCTGACGGGCCGGGTTTTGGCCTAATCCCGCCTGCAAAACATTACCCATGATTACTTCTTCCACCTGAGCAGGTTCAACACCAGCCCTGCGCAGGGACTCGGCTATAACCTGGGCCCCCATTTCCGAAGCAGGTATGGCTGTCAGTGAACCACCGTATTTACCTACCGCTGTGCGAACTGAGCTGACAATAACGGCTTCACGCATAACAACTCTCTCCCTTCAAATTTGAAAAATTATAAATGGGTAAATGCTTTCCCTCCAAGCGCCACCCATTCACGCAGTCATATAAACAACTGCCTAATTTACTTTAAGCCGGCGAAAATGTCCCGCCGGCTTAAAACAAAACATTTACCATAAGTTATTGCAAATAACGTGCCACAAGTTCCGCTATATCTTTGGCCTGCACTTGCTCCGCCTGGTCGTGTTCTTTAAGTCCGTCCTCAATCATCGTAAGGCAAAACGGGCAATTAACCGCTATTACATCAGGTTTGGTTTGCAAAGCCTGTTCTGTTCTCATTACATTTATCCGGTTACCAAGGTGTTCTTCCAACCACATTCTGCCGCCACCAGCGCCACAACAAAATGCCCGGTTTTTGTTCCTATCCATTTCCACCAAGTTAACACCGGGCAAATATCCGATAATTTGACGCGGTGCATCATATTCATTGTTATACCGACCAAGATAACAGGAATCGTGATAAGTAAGTTTTAATGAACTGCCTTCACCTTGCAAGTTCAGCTTCTTATCTTCAATTAAACGTTTAATTAATTGAGTATGATGGATGACTTCATAGTTTCCACCAAAACTTGGATACTCGTTTTTCAATGTATTAAAACAGTGCGGACAGGCAGTGATGATTTTTTTAACTCCGTACCCATTAAGCACCTCAATATTTTCTTCCACCAGGGACTGGTATAAATATTCATTACCCAACCTGCGGGCGGAATCGCCGCAGCACTTTTCTTCACTGCCCAATATCGCAAAATTAATGCCGGCAGCTTTTAATATCTTTACCAAAGAAGTAGTTACATTCTTAGTCCTATCGTCGAATGAACCGGCGCAGCCCACAAAAAGCAAGTATTCCGCATCCTTATTATCTTCTATTAACGGCACATCAAGCTCGTCAGCCCAATCGGCTCTATTGGACCAACCCACACCCCAGGGGTTAAAATTGCGTTCCAAGTTGGTAAAAGCCAGCTGGGCTTCATTGGGAAACTCACTGCGATCCAGTACCAGGTTGCGCCTTAAGTCAATTATTTTATTGATATGCTCATTTAATTGTGGACAGTGTTCCTGACAAGCATAACACGTAGTACAGGACCAAATAACATCTTCACTGATCACTTCACCGGCCAGTTCAGGTAAATCAGTCTGTTCATTTGTTTCAGCAGTTGCATGAGCCTCTTTTAGTTTGCCCAATGACTTAGGGTTACTGGGTAAATTATTTTTCAAATCGGCTATTAATTGTTTGGGTGATAACGGTTTGCCACTGAGATAAGCCGGACAATTTTCCTGGCAGCGCCCGCACTCGGCGCAAGCAAAACAATCCAACAGCTGTTTCCAAGTGTAATCAGTAATTTTGCTTACCCCGAAATTCTCTTCTTCCTCGTTTTCCAAGTCCAGACTTTTAATCGAACCGCCCCGGGGCTGCAAATTGCGAAGATAAATATTTATCGGTGCCGCCAGCGGGTGCACCAAGTGGGAATAGCGGAAAAAAATAAGCAAACCAAGTGCCAGCACAACATTTAACCACCAAAACACTTCATATAAGATCTGGCTGGCCGACAATGTCATACCGCTCCAAAACGCGGCCAGCATACCTGTTATGGGAGCCAGCACATAACGATCGGCGCCGGCATATACAGCATGCGCGCCACTGCTAATATAATAACTGATAACGAGAGTAACAATTCCGGCAATTAAGGCAACAATAATTTTTTCCTCTGCCCAACCCCCGACCCCAAGGCTCTCCTCTTTGGCAATATATCGTCGATAAGCAGATATCAGCATGCCCACAATAGCCATCAAGCCAAAAATATCAATCAGTAAGTAAAAATACGGATTACTCCCCAGAAACGGCAATACAACTCCGGGAAACAATCCTTCCAAGATAGATCCCACTATACCCAGAGAAAAAACTATCAGGCCCCAAAAAATAAGCAGATGCATAAAACCCGCGCCGGGTTCCCGCATTATTCTTCTCTGCCCCAATACTATACCCAAAGCTCCCAATAATCTTTGCCCCGGTTGGTCAAACCTGTTTTCGGGCTTAGCCAATGCCAGCACTTCATAACGTTCCCTGATACCCATACCAAACGAATACAGACTAAAAATAAGCAAAAGTACAAAAAGTATAATTTTAATTGTTATCATGTTGACCTTCACCTCACCGATTATTTCGGCATTCCCGGGCTGGCGCCCACTAGGTCAACACATAGCCTCTTTTCCTAATTGCCCCATATTTAACAAATGACAATTTACAGCAGAGCGGATAATACCGCTCTGCTGTAAATGTTAATCACTAAGCAAGTACTTTCTTTAATTCTTCTTTTAAAATAGGCACGACTTCAAACAGATCACCAACAATACCATAATCGGCAACTTTGAAAATATTAGCTTCTTCATCCTTGTTTATAGCCACGATACATTTGGCTGAGCTCATACCGGCCAAGTGCTGAATGGCACCCGAAATACCGCATGCAACGTATAGTACGGGAGAAACCGTTTTCCCGGTTTGGCCAACCTGAATACTCTGGGGCACCCATCCGGCATCCACAGCAGCCCTGGAAGCGCCCACGGCAGCGCCAAGTACGTCAGCCAGCTCTTCTAAAATTTTAAAGTTCTCAGGACCTTTCATACCCCGGCCACCACTTACGATAATATCGGCTTCGGTAAGCTCCGGACGTTCCGAAACCTGACGCACGATATCCTTAATGACCTGACGGATATCACCGGCGTTGGCATCAACTTTAACCACTTCGGCTGCCTTAGGATTAGCTACGGCAGCAAAAGTGTTGGGGCGAATAGTAGCCATAGCAGGACGTGCTTCAGAGCAAGCAGCATTGACAAATATCTTGCCGGCATACAATGGACGTGAGAAAACCAGCTGTCCGTCAGCAATTTCCATGCCGATGCAGTCAGTCATTAGGCCGGTTTGCAGACGCTGGGCCACCTGGGCAGCCAAGTCGCGGCCGGTGACAGTGCAACCAAGTAAAAATGCACTGGGCTCATATTGCTTAATTAAATCAGCCACTACATTGGTGTAACCATCAGTAGTATAATTTTCTAAAGCATCATTGTCTGCAACATATACTTTATCTGCGCCGTATTCGCCAAGAGATTCAGCTAAACCAGCTACATCTTTACCCACTAAAACCGCACATAACTCTTCTCCCAACTGGTCAGCTGCTTTACGACCCTCGCTTAATAGTTCAAAAGAAACTTTTTTAACCTGTCCTCCAAGCTGTTCGGCAAAAACCCAAATTCCTTTCGCCATTTACTATTTCCCTCCTTCAAAAAATATGCTATTTAACTAGATAACTTTTGCTTCTTCGCGCAACAGCTTGGCAAGTTCAGCGGCAGCTTCAGCTGCTTCGCCCGGAATAATTTTACCAGCTTGACGCGCTTCCGGCAGCGAGAAGGAAATTGCCTTTACCTTGGGGGCAATCTGGCTGTCATCCAAACCGGCATCTGCCAGAGTCATTTTCTGCATAGGCTTTTTCTTGGCTTTCATAATACCCTTCATAGAAGGATAACGGGGCTCATTCAAACCTTTCTGGGCGGTGAAAACTGCCGGCAGTGATACTTCCACTACTTCACTTCCACCTTCAATTTCGCGGGTAGCTAAAGCTTTGCCACCATCGATTTCCAATTTGGTAACTACATTTACTACCGGAATGTTTAGAATTTCCGCCACTCTTCCGGATACCTGCGCTGAACCGTCGTCAATAGCCCTGAAGCCACCGAGAATAACATCATATTCCATGCCGCCGATCGCTTTAGCCAAAATGGTGGCAGTGGAATACTCGTCAAGTTCCACATCACCGGCATCAACCAGCGCAGCCTTGTCAGCGCCCATGGCCAAAGCCTGTCTTAACGCATCCTGAGTTTGTTGACCACCAACACTGATCACTGTAACCTCACCCTCGCCCTTTTCCTTAATGCGCAGGGCTTCTTCCACAGCAAACTCATCGTAGGGGTTCATGATCATACTAACCCCTTTACGCTCTATTTTGCCGTTACTGTCCAGACTGATTTTTGCTTCCGTGTCGAAGGTTTGCTTCAGGCAAACTAGGATTTTCATACGCTTCCTCCTTTGCTGATTAAGATTAAACTAAACTTAATATACAGGCCCCACATGAATCGGGCCAAAATTTGGGTGGATGATGGCAAAAATGGCCAATTAACCCATTAATCTTACCACAATTAATAAGTGAATTCTGTACAAGCCCCAAAGCTCTTTAATAGTGTAATTATTCGGAATGCTTACGAGAGATAGCTTGACATACTTCACCAATTACCGTGGCAGGTTACATGTTATCAATGTTAACTCTGGGATACATGCCATCAGTAGTTACCATTTCGGTATTAATGTCAGAAATCCTTTTTTTCTTTGAAACCTTGTTATAATTTTTAAAAATATTTACTATTTAAAATACTAATAGCAGCTGTATCACAGCTTTGCCTTCATAAATATTACTTCTTAACTTATTACAACAAGTAAAATCCGGTTTCATCAAATAAAACACTATTCAATAAGAATGGGCGACTTCGCCGCCCCCAAAATAGCAAGGTACATTTTTTTCTATAGTAAAAACCGGTAGCACATCTTATTTTAAAATATTGGCCGCAATGACTATGCGCTGCACCTCACTTGTGCCTTCATAAATCTCAGTAATCTTAGCGTCACGCATCATGCGTTCCACAGGATATTCCCGGGTATAACCATACCCGCCCAAAATTTGCACCGCCTTAGTAGTCACCCACATAGCGCATTCAGAAGCATATAACTTGGCCATAGCCGATTCCTTGCTAAACGGCAGTCCGTTATCTTTAAGATAAGCAGCCCGGTATACCAACAACCTTGCCGCATCAATGCGAGTGGCCATATCAGCCATCATCCATTGCAGACCCTGGAATGAACTGAGCGGCTTATTAAACTGCTCACGGATCTTACTGTATTTAACAGCTTCATCAAAAGCCCCCTGAGCTATGCCTAAAGCTTGAGCAGCAATACCTATCCGACCTCCGTCAAGTGTCATTAAAGCTATTTTAAACCCTTTACCCTCTCCGCCAAGCAAATTCTCTTTGGGAATACGGCAATTTTCAAACACAAGCTCATATGTTGACGATGCCCTGATACCCATCTTGTGTTCCTTTTTACCAAAAGTAAAGCCGGGCGTGCCTTTTTCTACAACAAAAGCAGATGTTCCCTTACTGCCTTTTGATTTATCAGTGCTGGCAATAACTACATAAATATCCGCTTTTTCGCCGTTGGTAATAAAAATTTTACTGCCGTTAAGTATATACCCGTCACCATCCAACACTGCAGTTGTCTTTACGGCCCCGGCATCGGAACCGGCTGACGGTTCGGTCAGACCCAGAGCTCCAATCTTATCGCCATTGGCCAGCGGTACCAAAAATTTTTGCTTTTGTTCTTCAGTGCCAAAGGCATATATAGGCCAGGAACCCAGTGAAGTGTGGGCGGAAACTAAAACTCCGGTGGAAGCACATACCCGGGAAAGCTCCTCAACAGCAATGGCGTAACAAAGATTATCCATCCCGGCACCACCGTACTCCTCGGGGAACGGGATACCGCTAAGGCCCATTTCAGCCATATCGTCCCACAGCTTCCAATCATATTCTTCAGCTTCATCCATGGGACCCGCCTTGGGGGCAACCTCATTTTCAGCAAAATCCCGTACCGTTTTACGAATCATTTCTTGTTCTTCACTAAGTTTAAATTCCACACTTATTCCTCCTTTTATGGTATGGAGACATTATTCATAATACATATTCAGCAAACATAAGTTGTCCCCGTTTTAACACATAATTTATGCAAAAAACATACCAAGCTAGATATCAGCCAGCCACAATTAATTACTTCGCAGAATAGTGCGGAAAATACGGAAACCTATAACGCCAGTGGTTCTAACCATTCAATTAAGGAAAACACATAACAGCGTTTAGCCAAACCCGCAATCCGTAAAATCATGGTCTAATAATTATCCACGTTTCTTTATATGTCAACACACATAGACAAAGCTTCCCGACTACCACCTCTTTCATTATTCAATACCATCATCAATCAATACCATCATCCAAAGTACTGACTGAACATTCAGTCAGTACTTAATAATAAGTTATGTCAAATTTGAAAAATCGTCAATAGTTTTTTTATTTTCTACTCTTTGAGATAAAAAAAGACGGGCTATTAACCCGTCCTCAATGCCATATTTTATTTTTTAATTGTAGCCCATTCTTTTTCACGCAATTCAATACGCCTGATTTTACCGCTGATGGTCTTGGGCAGGCTGTCCACAAACTCAATCTTCCGCGGATATTTATAAGGAGCGGTTACTTTCTTAACATAATCTTGCAATTCTTTAACCAGTTCCTTCGAACCGACATACCCGGGAACCAAAATTACAAACGCTTTAACCACTTCACCGCGTACTTCGTCAGGACTGGATACCACCGCCGACTCAGCAACCGCAGGGTGTTCAAGGAGGGCGCTTTCCACTTCAAAGGGGCCAATCCGGTAACCGGAAGCAAGGATAACATCATCTGATCGGCCGACAAACCACAGGTAACCATCTTCATCCTTAATAGCACGGTCACCCGTTGTATACCAGTCTCCCCGGTGAGATGCGGCAGTTTTATCCGGGCTTCTCCAATATTCCTTAAACAAGCCCACCGGCCTTACCGGTTTCACTTTGACGGCCAGATCCCCTTCTTTACCTCGAGGAAGAATATTTCCTTCATCATCAATAACCTCTACCACAAACCCGGGCATTGGCTTACCCATTGAACCCGGCCGCACTTCAAGGCAAAGGAAAGAGGCAGATAAACATACGCTTTCAGTTTGTCCATAACCGTCCCTGATTTGTAAACCAGTGTATTTTTCCCAGGTATCAATAATTTCCGGGTTTAACGGCTCCCCGGCCGCAAACGCATGGCGTAATGTTTTAAAATTATATTTGGAAAGGTCCTCCAAAACAAACATGCGATAAGCCGTGGGCGGGCCACACAATGTAGTAACAGGGTATTTTTCCAGATTGGCAAGAGTCTTTTTAACATCAAACCTTGAGGAATGGTGTACGAATAACGCCGCACCACAGTTCCAGGGGCCAAATACACTACTCCAGGCTGCCTTGGCCCAACCCGTGTCGGACAAGTTCCAATGCAAATCATTTGGTGTTAAGTCCATCCAGTATTTTCCCGTTACCATATGGCCCATTGGATAACTGGTATGGGTATGCACAGTCATTTTAGGATACCCGGTGGTTCCAGAAGTAAAGTATAAAATGGCGTTATCATCACTTTTGGTGTTAGCTGTTTCAAATTGGTCAACAGCACTGCTTACAGTGTCTTCATAATTAGTCCAGCCCTCTTTTTTACCACCGACTAAAATAAAACTCTTCACAGTAGGGCAATCACTGCGCACTTCGTCAACTTTCGGCGCATTATCGGTATCAGTAATTACGCAGACAGCTTCAGCGGAATCAAAACGGTATTTTAAATCTTTGGGGGTTAATTGAGTGGTACCGGGACTAATAACAGCACCCATCCGTAAACAAGCAATGTTTATTTCCCACCACTCAAGCAACCTGGGCATTATTACTACGACAACATCATCCTTTTTAACACCCTGCCCGGCAAGAACATTACACAATTGCCTGGATCTCCGGCACAGCTCCGCAAAAGTTTTCTTTACCTCGTTATCATTATCATCCACCCACCAGATGGCCAATTTTTCCGGATCTTCGGCCCACTTATCCAGCACGTCCCTGGCGAAGTTATAGTATTCCGGCACTTCCCACTTAAATTCAGCGTATGTTTTTTCGTAGTCAACCATATTATGTGTCTGACTCATAAAATCCCCCTTCTTTGCTATAATACTATGCTTGTTGTTGCCAGGAAAAATGCCATGCCGTTCTCGCACTTTTCCTACTATTGTCTATTGCAAAAAATTAGCCACTTTTCTGACAAATAACCTTAACGGCTTATATTTAATCCTTAAAGGCCTTCAACAAAAGGTTAACAGCTGATATTGATCATCCTTTGAGAAAAGCATCCGTCAACGAATAAAGACACTGATTAATCATGCAATAAACATCAAGGCGCATTGCAAATAATGTTTGTTTATCGCTTTGTGTAAACACCGGTTAATATGTTTTTAATACACACACTAATAACCCGATGAGCAGGTCTGTTTATGCGGTTTCTATATTCGCATCCTCTTCCCTGCCCAATATACCGGTTGCCGTTTCTCTTAATTTGTATTTTTGGATCTTACCGCTGGCCGTAGTGGGATATTCATCTATAAATATAATAAACGCAGGTATTTTATGACGAGCAATTTTGCCGCCGCAAAATTGCTTTATTTCCGCTTCATCTGCTGTTTCACCCGGCTTCAGCTGGATAAACGCCACCACCTCTTCACCATACTTCCGGCTTGGCACCCCTACTACCTGAATATCCTTAATCTTAGGATTAGTGTATAAAAATTCTTCTATTTCTCGCGGGTAAATATTTTCGCCGCCACGAATAATCATGTCTTTTAATCTGCCCGTTATTTTGCAGTAACTGTTTTCGTCCATGACCGCCAGGTCACCGGTATGCAGCCATCCTTCAATATCCACAGCCTGAGCGGTGGCCTCGGGCATATTATAATACCCTTTCATAACGTGGTAACCCCTGGTACAAAGTTCACCTTGTACCCCATGCGGCACTTCTTCGCCGGTTTCCGGGTTGACAATCTTGACTTCCACATTGGGCAGCGCCCTACCCACCGTACTAACCCGCAGTTCAATGGGGTCAGTAGTTCTAGTATTGGTAATACCGGGAGATGCTTCGGTTTGTCCGTAGGTAATGCATATTTCACTGGCTCCCATTTTATTTACCACGGACTTCATAACTTCAATGGGACAGGGGGCGCCGGCCATAGCACCGGTACGCAGGGAGGATGTGTCGTACTTATTCTTTTCCATCTCTTCCAATTCGGCTATGAACATGGTGGGTACACCGTGCACTGCCGTGCACCTGTTTACCTCAACAGTTTCCAATACTTTTTTAGCATTAAATGACTCCACCGGGGCCATAGCGCCACCGGTAACCACACAACACATGGTGCCTATTACACAACCAAAACAATGAAATAAGGGCACCGGAATACACAAGCAATCATCCGGGGTAAGCTTCATACATTCCGCCATACTGAAAGCGTTGCCGGAGATATTTGTGTGGGTAAGCATAACCCCCTTGGGAAAGCCGGTGGTGCCCGAGGTATATTGCATGTTAATTACATCATCCGGATGCAGCGAAGACTCCCGGGCTTTAAGCTCTTCATCGGTAACTTGCCTGCCCAATTCATAAAGGTCGGACCAATTATACATACCGGGCATTTTATTATCTCCGATATAAATAACATTTTTCAACTTGGGCAACCGGGCACTGTTTAACTGTCCAGGCGCGCATTGTTTCAACTCGGGACATAATTCATACATGATGTTTACATACTCATTTTGTTGTCTAACTCCATGCACAAGTATAACAGTGGTTGAATCGGATTGTTTTAATAGATAT